>NZ_JAMYUM010000013.1:0-178654 GCF_040322975.1 Mesorhizobium sp. M0074 | reverse complement strand
AACCACCACGCACCACCTTCCGCCGCAGCCCCCCTACCACACGCCCACATATCCCAAAAACCGATACAAACCGCACAGTATAATGCGCAAACCTGCCCACAGCCCCACACACAACCCCGCCCCGGCACCGGCGCGGGCTTTGCTTATCTCGAGGGGAAGCCGGCGACATGGCCGGCAACGCCATTGTCCGTCAATTCGGCGAGCGCCAAAGACTGGTCGAGATGCTCGGCCCGCCAGGCGAGCAACTTCTCGGCAAATTCCACCCGTGCCAGCAGATAGGCTGGGTCGTCAGCGACATTGGTCAACTCGCGCGCATCCTTCTCCAGGTCGAAGAGCAAGGGCGGCAGGCCTCCGCCGAAATGCACATATTTGAATTTTTGCGTGCGAACGACGGCGAGATTGCACTGACGCGGACCGACGCCGAAATACCGTTCGGCATCACCATCCGCGATCGAGCGGAAATCGAACTCCCAATGCGCCGCATCGCGCCAATTGTCCGGCTCCGTTGCGTCCAGGAAGGGCGCCAGCGAGCGGCCGTCGAGATGCGGCAGCACTTCGCCGCCAGTGAGCTCGAGCCCAGTGAGCTCAAGCAAGGTCGGCGCCAAATCCACCGCCTCGGTGAAGCGGTCGACGCTGCTGCCGGCAGCCTTGCGGCGGCGCGGATCGCGAATGATCAGCGGAATATGGAAGCTGCAGTCGAAGAAGCCGCCCTTGCCCAGCATGAAATGGTCGCCCATCATCTCGGCGTGGTCGGAGGTCAGCACGATGACGGTGTCGTCCCATGCATCGGCCGCCTTGACCGCTTGCCAGACGCGGCCAAGCTGCGCGTCGACCTCCGAGATCATGCCGTAATAGAGCGCCCGGATGCGGCGAAAATTATCGTCGCCCCAGTCGCGCACCTTGCCCTCCGAGCCGGGACGGAATCTCGACCGTTCCTGCCGGTTAAGTTCATAGGCGAGATAAGGGTGGCTTGCTGCTTCGGCCTGCCAGCTTTCCGCGCGGTCAAAAGCTGGACCGATGGCCGGATCGTACATGGCGTTGTAAGGCGCCGGCACGATGAAGGGCGGGTGGGGGCTGATGAAGGAAAGATGCGCGAACCACGGGGCATCGCGCTCCTGCTCGCCGAGCCAGCGGATGAATTCGCCGGCCAGGAAGGCCGACGGCGTCTCGTCCTTCGAATAGATTGGCGGACCGTTGCTGATCGCGCCGTCGTTTTCCGGGATTTCGCCCGCCGGGCGGTGGATGTCGGGGGAGCCGGCGCCGGCGTCGACGCCGCGCGCCTTAAGCCATGACAGCCAGGGCTTCTGGTGCTCGGGCAGAGGCTGGCGTACGGTGAAGCCGGGCAGCACGCCTTCATAGCTTTTCAGCTGCGGGTCGCCGGGCGCCAGCGTGCGCGGATCGCGTGCCGTGTCGGTATAACCGAACAGCGTCGGTTCATAGCCGAGGGCGCGCACCCAGAGCGCTATGTTGCCGTGGCGGGCATCGAGCGGTGTGCCGTTGCGGCAGACACGATTGTTCATCTGGTAGAGGCCGGTGTAGAGGCAGGCGCGCGCCGGCGAGCAAGGTGCGGCGCCGCCATAGTGCTTCTGGAACAGAACGCCCTCGGCAGCCAGCGCGTCGGCATTCGGCGTCCTTACCACCTTGTGGCCAGCAGCTGACAGGCAGTCGCCCCGCCACTGGTCGCAGGTGATCAGGAGAATATTGGGGCGTTTTCCACTCAACCGCTGTATCCTCATGCTGGCTACATGCGTCGTTCATGGAGCGCAATTTCGACGAGTATGCAAGCCGGTCCAGTTTGCCGAATGGTGAACAAAACCTGCTTCGTCGTTCACTTTAACAGCACAGTCCATTCTGTGTTTGCCGCCTTTGCGGCCAGGAGGCGGATGCTCATATTTGCGTGGACAGCGGCAAGGGCCGCGCCGGCACAAGGAAAGGAGCAGAAACATGCTCGACCAAGTCAAGGGCCTGCATCACGTCACCTCGATGGCCAGCGATGCGCGCCAGAACAATGAATTCTTCACCGGGACGCTCGGTCTGCGGCGGGTCAAGAAAACCGTTAATTTCGACGCACCCGATGTCTACCACCTCTATTACGGCGACGAGGTCGGCACGCCCGGCTCGGTGATGACCTATTTCCCGTTTCCCAACATCGGCAAGGGCCGCCATGGCGTTGGCGAGGTCGGCACCACCGCTTACTCGGTGCCTGAGGGCACGCTCGGCTATTGGGAGAAACGGTTTGCCGAGCAAGGCGTCACCGGGCTCTCCCGCGAGGAGACGTTCGGCGAGAAGCGTCTTGCCTTCGCCGGCCCCGATGGCGACGGGTTTGCGCTGGTCGAGGACAGAGTGGACAGCCGTGCGCCCTGGGCCAAGGGTGGCATTCCCACCGACGAGGCGATCCGCGGCTTTCACTCGGTGTCGCTCAGGCTGAAAGACGGTGGCGCCACCGAAGAGCTGCTGAAATTCATGGGTTATGAGGAGATCGACAAGTCCGGCAATGTCAGGCGGCTGGCGGTGAAGAACGGCAACGGCGCCGATGTCGTCGATATCGAATCGCTGCCAGGGGCCGGCTTCGCCAATCTCGGCGCCGGCTCGGTCCACCATGTCGCCTTTGCCGTCGACAACCGCGCCAAGCAGCTCGAAGTGCGCAAGGCGCTGCTCGACACCGGTTATCAAGTGACGCCGGTAATCGACCGCGACTATTTCTGGGCGATCTACTTCCGCACACCGGGCGGCGTGCTGTTCGAAGTCGCTACCAGCGAGCCGGGCTTCGACCGCGACGAGGATACCGCCCATCTTGGCGAGGCGCTGAAGCTGCCGTCGCAACACCAGCATTTGCGGCCCTATCTCGAGCAGCATCTGCAGAAACTGGAAGACTGAGGGCAAGGTCATGAGCAAGGATTCGTATATTCACAAAGTGCTGCCCGGTTCGCCGGGCGGACCGCTACTCTTCGTCTTCCATGGCACCGGCGGCGACGAGGCCCAGCTTCTGTCGCTTGGGCGCGATCTTGCGCCGCAAGCGACGGTCGTCGCTCCGCGCGGCGATGTCTCGGAACAAGGCGCCGCACGCTTCTTCCGCCGGACCGGCGAGGGCGTTTACGATATGGGCGACATCACGCGAGCGACGGACAAGATGGCCGGCTTCGTCAAGGCACATGTCGAGACGGCAAGGCCATCTTCGGTGCTCGGCCTCGGTTACTCCAACGGCGCCAACATCCTGGCCTCGGTGCTGTTTGCCGAACCGTCGCTGTTCGACGCAACGGTGCTGATGCATCCGCTGATCCCGTTCGAGCCGGAGGTCAAGGGCAGCCTTGGCGGCAGCCGCATCCTGGTCACCGCCGGCAGGCGGGACCCGATCTGTTCGCCTGATTTGACGGCGCGGCTTGAAGCCTATTTGCGCGCCGATGGCGCCGATGTCACAGTCGAGTGGCATGACGGCGGCCATGAGGTGCGGCCGACCGAGATCGAGGCGGCGCGGCGACTGTTCGCCCTTGCGCCGGACGAAAGGACCGCAAGCCATGTCTGACCTATTGCCGGAGATCGAACTGGAGGACCGCGGTTCGAAGGGCCGCTATCTCCTGCGTGGGCCGGGCGGCGCCGAGGCGGAGATGACCTTCACCAAGATCGGCGAGCACCAGATCATCATCGACCATACCGAAGTGCCGGATGCATTTCGCGGCCAGGGCGCGGGGCTTCGCCTGGTCACCCGTGCCGTCGAGGATGCACGCGCGGCGGGCAAGACGATCATCCCGCTTTGCCCGTTCGCCAATGCCCAATTCCGCCGCCATCCGGAATGGGCGGACGTGCTGAAGCGGTAAGCACCGCCTCTCGATGAATGACAGGAGAAAGGGTGCGCGGCTTTACCGCGTGCCCCTTCAGCCATTGGAGGCGTACAAACACAGCGGCAACATGCGGGATTTGCGCAGAGCGCCAACCTTGCCCTAAGTATTGCCAGCAACCGGCTCGCCATCCGCGGCCCGACCACTTCAACCGAATGGCCCTCCATGACCGAATCCGATCTCGTTCCCGTCTTCGACGGCCACAACGACACGCTGCTCCGGCTCTACCAGTCGAAGGATGCGGACGTCGAAAAGCTGTTCGTCGAGGGGACGCCAGGTGGCCACATCGACCTGCCGCGCGCGAAGAAAGGCGGGTTTGCCGGCGGCATGTTCGCGATCTTCCCGCCGCCTGTCGAGAAATCCAAACGCGGCGCGGTGCCGCTGGCGCCGAGCGACAGCGAGCCCTTGCCGCCCGAGGTTCCGCGCGCCGATGCGCTCAACTCCAGCATAGCGATGGCCTCGATCCTGTTCAGGCTGGAGCGGGCTTCGGCGCTCACCGTCTGCCGCAGCGCCGGCGATGTGAGGAAGGCGATGGCGCAAGGCTCGATCGCGGCGGTGTTCCACATCGAAGGGGTCGAGGCGATCGACCCTGAGCTCACCCTGCTTGACGTTCTCCACGCAGCCGGCCTGCGCTCGCTCGGTATCGTCTGGAGCCGTCCCAATGCCTTCGGCCACGGCGTGCCGTTCCGTTTCCCGTCATCGCCCGATACAGGGCCGGGGCTGACCGATGCCGGCAAGGCGCTGGTGAAAGCCTGCAACCAGCTGAAGATCATGATCGATCTTTCGCATCTCAACGAAAAAGGTTTCCGCGACGTCGTCGAGATCAGCGACGCACCGCTGGTCGCGACCCATTCCAACGTGCACGCGATCTGCGGCCATTCGCGCAACCTCACTGAATGGCAGCTCGGCGCGATCCGCGACTCCGGCGGCATGGTCGGGCTGAACTTCGCCACCGGGTTCCTCCGCGAGGACGGCAGGATGAACGCCGACACCGGCCTCGACATCATGGTGCGCCATGTCGATTCGCTGCTGCAGGCGCTGGGCGAAGACGGCGTCGGCCTAGGCTCGGATTTCGACGGCGCCATGATCCCGGCCGTGATAGGCGATGTTGCCGGCCTGCCAAGACTGCTCGACGCATTCGCGGCACGCGGCTTCGGGCGCGCGCTGATCGAGAAGATCGCCTATCGCAACTGGCTAGGCATGCTGGAAAGGACCATCGGCTAAGCGGGTGATGCCGGCTTGACCGGAACGCGTTTTGGGGGCGGACTATTCGAAACCCATGCGTCTAAGCCAGTCCTGGCCAATGCCGCGATCACGGATGATCGGCAGCGGATCCGTCGAATCCAGGCGTGCGCAGATGCGGTAGACCTCGAGCGTCTCGGCGTTCATCTCGCCGCGTTTGTAGAAGAACATGGCCGCGGCATAGCGGGTGCGGCCCGACCATTTTTCGCCGAGCGGCGTGTTGATCAGCTGCCACTGTTCGGCGGCTTCGGCGTCGAGTTCGGGACTGTCGGTGTCGTCGGCCATATTTAGAAATCCGCGGGCGGACTGGTGCGGCGGTCGAGTTTGATGACCAGCCGCGGCGCCAGTTTGGCACGCCTCAGCAGCTTTTGATATTGCAGCTCGCGCCTGGCGTAGATCTCGACCCAAGGTCCGCTGCAGGCGGGCTCGGCGGCGCTGATCTGGTCTGCATCGCCGGGATCGCTGCCCTTTCGCCGACGGTGCCTTCGACATCGTTTTCTCCAAGGATGCAATCTCGACGAGAACATTCGAATATGGGCAGCCGTGCAGAAGGTGCTTGACAGTGGCAAACACCGTCCCACTGATCTTCGCGGCCGAAGCCGATCGGCTAGCCGGCGATGCTGGAGACCATCACCCCGATGAAGACAACAGAGGCGCGCGAAGCCCTCCTCGAACCGGCGCGAAAAAGCGATTCCGAAAAGCGCGGCCGCAAAGCGTCGAAAGAGACAAGGCAGGTTCAACTGATCGAAGCGACTATCGATTCATTGGCCAAGCGCGGCTATTCGGAAACGACTATGGCCGACGTCGCCGACGGCGCCGGCCTGTCGCGCGGCATCGTCAATTTCCATTTCGAGAGCAAGGAGAAGCTGCTCGTCGCCACTTTGCAATACATGCATGACGAGTATTCGGCGCATTGGCGCAGCGCCTTGCAAAGGGCCGGCGATGATCCCGCCCGCCAGCTGCAGGCATTGGTGGCAGCCGATTTCAACCGCTCGATCTGCAACAAGCGCAAGCTGGCTGCCTGGTGTGCCTTCTGGGGCGAGGCCAAATCGCGACCGAAATATCAGGCGCTGAGCAGCGCACGCGATGCCGTCTACCAGAACATATTCATCGATCTTTGCGTGGCGCTCAAGCAGAGCGGCTTCTATGCCTACGAGCCGCAAGTCATGGCGCTGGCGCTCAGCGCCATGCTGGATGGTCTGTGGCTGCATTTGATGATGGGCACCGAGGACGCCACACGCGAGACGGCGCTGCAGGCCGCGAACGAGTTCCTGTCTGCGGCATTCCCCAAGCACTATCCGAACTCTGCAGCCCGCGGTGCCAGGCAGGCGTGAACCATCAAAAAGAGGGTGGACCAGCAATGAAGACAATGATCCGGCCCCTGACATTCGAGAAGATCAAGGCCGGCTAATGAAGTTCAAGATCGAACGAGCCGATGTGGCCATCGTCGGCGCCGGCTTCACCGGCCTGTCGGCCGCGCGTGAATTGAACCACGCCGGCATCGATGTCGTGCTGCTCGAAGCCCGCGACCGTGTCGGCGGCCGCGTCGAAGCCGTGCAGAACGGGCTCGGCGAGCGGATCGACAGCGGCGGCCAGTTCCTGTGCGAAGACATGCCGGAATTAATGGCGCTGGTGCGAGCGCGCGGCAAGACATTGGTCGAGACCCATGTCGCAGGCGAATTCGTCACGCAGCCGCGAATGAGCGAGGCGCAAGCCGGGCGCACTTACGGCACCGCGATGCGAATGCGCGAGCGGATGAATGCGATCGCACCGACCGACCCGACCATTGTCGGCTTGACGGTCGCGGCATGGCTCGATCGCCAGGCCGATCCCGACGATGCGAAGGCCGCCTTTCGGTCGATGATCGAGGGCCTGTGGTGCCTGGCAATGGAAAGGCTGCCGCTGTGGTACTTGATCGACAATGATCGCCGCATCACCAACGAGGTGTCGGAGCTGCAGTATTTCGTGGGCGAAACCATGCATTCGCTAGCGGATGATCTTGCGCGGGATATCGGCGATCGACTGCGGCTGAATACAGCTGTCGAGGCCATTGAGCACGGGCCGGGAGGGGTTCGCGTCGTTTCGCCGGCCGGCGCGATCGAGGCACGAGCGGTACTGGTCGCCGTACCGCCGATGATGGCCTCGAGAGTGGATTTCGTGCCGCCGCTGCCGGCTGTGCTGAAGAGAGCCCTCGGCGTCTGGCAAAGCGGCGCGGTGATCAAAATGCTGGTGCGCTACCCCAAGGCTTTCTGGCGCGACAGGGGCTTGAGCGGCATGGTGATGTGGCGCGACCCGCACGGGCTTTTTGCCTGCGATGCCAGCAGGGACGAGGATCACGCAGCCCTTGTCGTCTTCATCGGCGGGCCGCTGGCGCAGCGCTGGCGGGATCTGGACGACGCGGCGTTGCGCGCAAAGGTGACGTCAAAGCTGGAAGAGGCGCTCGGTATCGAGGCGGCCGGCATCATCGATCTCAGTTATCGCGACTGGACTGCGGATCGCTGGAGCGGCGGCGGTTACAGCGATCTGATCGTCGATGCGACGGCAACCGATGCCGAACGCATTATCCGCGCCGGCGCGTCGCGGATCCATTTCGCCTCGTCGGAGCTGTCGCCATCATTTCCGGGCTACGTCGAGGGCGCCATCGTCGCCGGCCGCATTGCTGCGCTAAGAATTATTCAGTCTGCCATCGCCAGCAGAGCCTCGGGGTCATAAGCGAGGCGGATCAAGGTGCCGAGCGCATCGACGCGCATTGCCACGAGCTCGGCCTGCTGGTCCGGCCACTGATCAACATGCGCGTGATGTCGCCGCCATTGATCATCACGCGCGACCAGATCGACGACATGGTGTCGATCCTGCGCGAAGGCATTTCGCGCACGATGGACGATCTGCGCCGCGAAGGTGCCTGGCGGGGATAGGCGTTTATCGCCGGCAATCTCGCCATTGCTGACAACGATCGTCCGCGCCTACGATGTCCGGCAGGGGCCTCGATCGCCTGTCTCTGGCCGCATCTCTGGGGAAACAAAGCATTGATGACCTATCGGGCCTGTTCGGCCTCGCCGGTAAAACCGCCTTAATTTCCGGATTGAGCCGCGGCATTGGTCGGCCGCTGGCAACGTGGGCGAGGTCGATGAACTGGGCGGTGCCGCGATCTTCCTGGTTTCCGACGCGTCGAGCTTCATGACCGGCCAGATGATCTATGTCGACGGCGACATGACCGGACCCGTATGAGCGTGACTGTCGCTGTCGGGCGCATGGAAGATCGGTCGGCCTCGGGCCCGCCCCGCAAAAGGCAGGGCTCGTCATTTGCACACTCTTATCTTCACCGCTAAGCTTCTCTGGCTGGGGTATTTTCCTCAGATCACATTCGCCATCCCAAGGATATCATGACACCCGACACAGCAACGCGCGAACAGTTCGCCATCGATCTCGCGCGGCGCGCCGGCGCGCTCGGCCTGAAGTATTTTCGCGACCTCGACAGCCTCGCCATCGAGAGCAAAGGTCATCAGGACATGGTCTCGCAGGCTGACCGTGAGGTCGAGCTGTTCATCCGTGCGGCAATGAAAGCCGCCTACCCGACCGATGGAATTGTCGGCGAGGAGCATGCCTCGGTCACCGGATCGAGCGGGCATGTCTGGGTGATAGATCCGATCGACGGCACCGCGAACTTCGTGCGGGGCATCCCGGCCTGGTGCGTGGTCATCGCCTGCGCCAAGGACGGCGACACTGTCGTGGGTGTCATCCACGAGCCCTCTACCGGCGAAACGTTCCATTGCCGCAAGGGCGGCGGCGCTTTTCTCAACGGCAAGCCGATCAGGGCAAGCGCGGCCACCAGCCTGACCGACGGCTCGTTGGGCACCGGCTTTTCCAACCGCGCCGAAATGCAAAACGTCGCAACGCTCATCGGCTTGCTGTTTTCAAAAGGCGGCGTGTTTTTCCGTAACGCATCCGGCGCGTTGATGCTCGCCTATGCGGCCGCCGGCAGGCTGCTCGGCTATGTCGAAGAGCATATGAACGCCTGGGACTGCCTGGCAGGCATGCTGCTGGTGGAAGAAGCCGGCGGCACGATCGTCAAGCCCGACCCAAAGACGGTTCTGGAAAACGGCGCGCTGGTGATTTGCGCCGGCAGCGGTGTGTTCGCCCAGGTCCGCCAGCTCTGCGTGCAATCCTTCAAGCTTTGATCAGAACCGGTCCGCGCTCCGGAAAGCCGATGCCGACGCTGTCGCCTGCCTGAAACGGCGCATCGATGTTGTGCGATATTGCAAACACCTGGCCGTGCGGCGTGGCGATGACAAGCTCGAGATGGCTACCGATATAGGTGACCTTTTCCAGCCTGCCCGCGATCGTCCGTGGTGCACCGGCAGGGCCGATCTCGATGCGGCTCGGACGGACGGCCAGCTTCGCCGGGCCGACCAGCTGGCCTCGCGCCGGCAGTTTCAAGGCCAGCGAACCCAGCCGGACGGCAGCTTCATCACCTTCTACCGAAACCACCTCGCAATCGAGGATATTGGCTTCGCCGATGAAGTCGGCGACGAAAGCGTTGGCCGGTGCGTCGTAGAGTTCGCGTGGCGTGCCGTCCTGTGCGATCACCGCTTTGTTCATGACGATGATACGATCCGAAACCGCCAGCGCCTCTTCCTGGTCGTGTGTGACATAGACCACCGTCAGCCCGAGCTTGATCTGGATTTCCCTGATTTCCTCGCGCACGTGCCGGCGCAGCTTGGCGTCGAGATTTGACAGCGGCTCGTCGAACAGCAGCACTTGCGGTTCGAGCACCAGCGCGCGTGCCACCGCCACGCGCTGCTGCTGGCCGCCAGACAGTTCGCTGGGCAGGCGCGCCTCGAGACCGGTCAGGCCGACCAATTCCAGCCCGGCATGGGCGCGCGATGCGGCCTCCTTCTTGTCATGGCCGGAGAAACGCAAGCCATAGGAGACGTTCTCCATCACCGTCATGTGCGGAAACAGTGCATAGGACTGGAAAACCATGGACACGTCGCGGTCGGTGGCGGGCAGGCGGGTGACATCTTTGCCGCCTATCAGAATGCGGCCGCTGGACGGCATTTCAAGGCCGGCGATCATGCGCAGCGTCGTCGTCTTGCCGCAGCCGGAGGGCCCGAGAAGCGTCACCAGCTTGCCGGCTTCGATCGCAAGCGAGATGTCGTCGACCGCCGGCATGCTGGCGCCCGGATATGTCTTGGTGACATGGTCGAAGGTTACCGAGGCGGCATTGCTGCGAATTTCGGCCATCACCCGGCTCCTGCTATTGTGGTCGGGCCGCCGGCCGTTCCGGGCAGGCTGACATTGGTGCGCACGCTCCAGCCGCCGTCGCCCTGCTGGATGCCGCGCCGGCCGATATTGCGGCTGCCGACAAGCAGCTGCATCAAGCCGATTACCATCAGCATGACGACGATCAGCACCGTCGAATAGGCGATGGCGATGCCGTATTCATTGTTCTCGACACGTCCAACGATGTAGCTGGTCGAGAGATCGTAGCGCGCGCTGACCAGAAAGATGACGGCGCTGATCGCGGTCATGGCGCGCACGAAGGAATAGACGAGCGCCGCCAGCATTGCCGATCTCAGCAAAGGCAGGATGACGCGCCTGAAGGTCTGCCACGAGTTGGCGCCAAGCGTCAGCGAGGATTCATCCAGGCTACGGTCGATCTGCGACATCGAGGCGACGCCGGCGCGCACGCCCACCGGCATGTTGCGGAAAATGAACGACAGTACGAGGATGATGCCGGTCCCGGTCAGTTCGATCGGCGGCACGTTGAAGGCAATGATGTAGCTGACGCCGATGACGGTTCCCGGAATCGCGAACGAGAGCATGGTCGCAAATTCGAAGGCGTTCTTGCCGCGGAAATTCTGGCGGACCAGAAGATAGGCGGTCAGAAGCCCGATCCCGGCCGTCAGAGGCGCCGATATCAGCGCGATCTCCATGGTCGTCCAAAAGGAGCTCCATGCCGAGCCCGACCAGTGGATGCCGAATTCGTTCCAGCCGACGGAGAACGCCTTCCGGTAGTGCTCCAGTGTCAGGCTCTGGTCGACCCCCCACAGCTTGACGAAGCTGCCATAGAAGATCACCGCGTAGACCACTACGGTGAATGCCGTCCACAGTCCGGCGATGACATAGAGCGCGTATGTCAGCCCGGCAGGCAAGCGCGGATGGACGCCGGCGTCGCCCTTGCCGGTGACGGTGGTGTAAGAGCGCCTGCCGATCCAGAAGCGCTGCGCATAAAAGGCGCCGAGCGTGAAGGCCAGCAGCACCAGCGCCAGGATCGCGGCAAGTGCCGCATCGTTCTGCGCGCCGACAATGGCAAAGAAGATTTCTGTCGACAGCACGTCGTAATTGCCGCTCAGCACCAGCGGATTGCCGAAATCGGCCATGCTCTCGATGAAGCCGAGCAGAAAGGCGTTGGCAAGGCCCGGCCGCATCAGCGGCAGGGATACGGTCCAAAAGGTCTGCCAGCGGCTGGCTCGGAGCGTCTGGGAGGCCTCTTCCATGGACGGGCTGACGCCTTCGACGACGCCCATCAGCACCAGGAAGGCGATCGGCGTGAAGGCGAGAACCTGGGCAATGAGCAGGCCGGGAAGTCCATATACCCAGCGTGTCGGCTGGAAACCGAAGAGACCGGCCACGCTCTGCGTCACTGCCCCTGACAGTCCGAACAACAAGATGATGGCAAGGCCGATGACGAAAGCCGGCGTGATGATCGGCAACACGGTCAGGGCGCGGAGCAGCTTGCCGTGGCGGAAACCGGTACGGGTCACGACCAGCGCGAACACCAGCCCCAGAAACATGGTCAGCAGGCCGACGAGCACGGCCAGCAGCAGCGAATTCCAGGCCACGCCGCAGCGGCTGCCGCCGGCAAGACAAGCCAGGCTCCACAGCCGCGAACTGAACAGCTTGGCCAGGAACGCGACAGGCGAGTAGCCGCCGTCGTCGGTCTGCATGGCATTGGCCAGCATCATCAGGATCGGCATGAAGATGAAAATGGCAACCATGGCGACGACAAAGCCGATCGAGCCGACGACGAAGACGTCGCCAGAGACGGCGCCGCGCGCGGCAACACCCAGGGTGAAAAGGAACAGAAAGGCACCGCTGACCAGCAAGGCGCCGTAGCCCATGCCGAATTGGCGGTCGCCAAGTTCGCCGAACAGGCTGGTGAGCCAGCCGAATTGCCAACCGCGCAGCCCGATGGCGAAGCCCTGGAACAACAGCCAGCCAAATCCGGCGGCGCCGACAATGATCAGCAGCCGGCTGAAAACCGGATCGGATTTGGTGCGGCCCCACAGAAGCAGCGGCACCGCCAGCAGCAGGCCGAGCGGCGCCAGCCACAGTTTCTCGCCCTTGAGGGCCAGAACCAGTGCCGGCGCGAATTCGCTGTCGGACGGGTAACCGTCGAACAGCCAGGAAAAGCCGAAGAACCCGTCCTCGATGCCGTACCAGGGCAGCACGGCAAACCCCAGCCATCCGACCGCCATCCAAAGGACGGCGACCGGTTCAATCGGCCAGCGGGTTTCGCGGAAGCGCATCTGCTATTGCGGCAGCGATGCGACCTCCTCGTCCCATTTTTTCAGCAGCCGCTTCCGCTCTTCGCTCGAGCCGTACTTCTTGAAGTCGTAGTCGATCAGCTTGATGGTGGAGAGGTCGGGCGCCTTGTCGGAGGTTTTTGCCGCCTTGTTCGACGGAACCTGGAACGACCCCGCCTTTTGCGCCATGGACTGGACGTCGGCCTCGAGCGCCCAGTCGTAGAATTTTTTCGCAGCCTCCAGGTTCCGCGCCCCCTTGATGATCGATTCCGAGCCGATCTCGTAGCCGGTTCCCTCGCAAGGGGTGACCGGAACGATCGGGAAACCTGCGACGACCTGCGACACGGCGTCGTGGATGAAGACGATGCCGATGGTGGTCTCGCCGAGACCAGCGGCCTTGATCGGCGCCGAACCCGACTTGGTGTACTGGTTGACGTTCTTGTGCAGGGCTTTCATGTATTCGAAACCCTTGTCCTCACCAAACAGCTGAACGATGGTCGCCAGCATATTGTATGCGGTCCCCGAGGAATTGGGGTTGGCGACCTGGATGTGCCCCTTGTATTCGGGCTTGATCAGATCGGCCCAGCATTTCGGTTCGGGCAGATTGTTCTTGGCCAGCAAATCCTTGTTGTAGCCGAAGCCCAGCGCACCCGAATAGATGCCGACCGTGCGGTAGCCGGACGTTTCCGCCTGCTTGATCGCCCAGGGCTGCAACTGGTTGAGCAGCGGCGATTTGTATTCCACTGTCAGGCCCTCCTCGGCTGCCTGCAGATGCGGATCGCCGGTGCCGCCCCACCAGATGTCTGCCTTTGGGTTGGCGGCCTCGGCGCGCAATTGCGCATAGATTTCGCCAGCGCTCTTGCGGGTCATATTGACGGTGATGCCGGTCTTCTCCTCGAACGCCCGCGCCGTCTGCTGGCACCAGACCTCGTCAACGCCGCAATACATGGTCAGGCTTTCGGCGGACGCCGATGACGACGCGGCCCACATACCGGCGGCGAGGATGCCGGCGCCGAGAATTGCCCTTTTTATCATGTTGAAATTCCTCCCTAAGTTATTTGCCGACTTATGAAACCCAGATACGCGGAAAATTCAAGTTGGAAGGGTACGGCCGCCTTTGCGCCTTTCGCCGACTTCCCGCTCGATATGTTCGACAGGTTGATGCGGATCAATCTTTGCAGTCACCTGGCCGATCGTCCAGCGCTGCTGAACATCCTCAGACGATGGCCCGGTCCCAGCCGCCATAATGCGCAGCGCTGCGCGTGCCGCGCGGCAGGCTGAGCCCGACCAGCAGCGCTCCGATCGCCAGATTGGCGAGGCTCGCGGCCGCGCCGCCGGCGAGGATGAACGGAGAGAGGGCAATCCAGGCTCCAAGCGCGATGTTCAGAAAGCGGACGGCGCGCGCCACTTCGGCCATCGCAGTAACGGCGATCATGATGATGAGGCAACCGGTGACATGATCGCTAAGGTAGAGCGGCGGACTTGTGCCGAAGACAAGCGGCGTGATCATCAGCAGGGCGCCGGCGAGCGTGCTGGCGACAAGGGTCCACGGGAAGTTCACACCGCCGGTGATGAAGTCCCGCGCCACTGCCGATAGCGACCGGTCGAGATCCGGCGTCGGCGTCTGGTCCTCCGAAAGCGCCGGGCCGCCGCACCAGAATGTGCGCCAGAACGGCTCTCCCGCCTGTTTCGCACGCCAAAGATACTGGCAGCTCGCCAGCACCTCGTCCACCGAATAGGGGATGAGCACGACCGTGACGGCGGCCTGGACGATGCAGAGCGTGCACAGCGCCCCGATGAGCGGTGGCTGGATGATGATGAAGCCGACGCTGACCACACCGAGCGGAACGACCAACAAACCGAACAAAAGCACTATCCACGGCATGGTGCGCCAGCGGCGGCGATCGCCGATCGCGCCCGCGAGGATATCCAGCGCATAGGCAAAGGCGCCCAGCCCGGCATCGGCGATCGGAAAACCCTTGGAGACCCAGGAGGTGACCACCGCCTCGCTGCCATTGCCGGCCGGCGTTTCGCCCGGGCCGAAGAACGGATCCCAAAGACTGTCGATGTGCCCTAGCTGATAGGCAGCGAGATAGCGCGAGACGAACAGGCCGACAAAGGCGAGGCCGATTATGGGAATGCGCTGGGTGAAGAGGGAGGGCGAATAGCTCCAGCCGAGCGGGCGGTCGTCATCGGCGGCAAGGGCACGCCGGCTGATACCCGGCGTCGGCGGGATCATCACCGCGAACGCGACGATCAGCATGCCGGCCAACGTGTCGGTCGCGTAGGCTCCGGCGCTGGTGGTCCAGAACAGCAGCGGCGCGAACATCACCCAAACCCCGATCGAGGCGGTGATCCATTGCAGCCCGTGCCAGCGCCGGCGCATGCCGACAAGCGCCAGCGACAGGATGGCGAGGCCGGATACAATCTCACTGATGCCGAGCCTGCCGTCGCGCGTCTCCGGCGAGGCGATCTCATGTCCGAGCGCCGGCGGAATCGGTGCTGAAGCGGGATCGAACAGGCCGAGCGTGAAGGGCGACGCCACGAGCCACAGCCCGATCGCAACGTTGGTCAGCGGCGCCCAGAGCGTTGCGGCCCGGTGGCGTTCGGTTTCCGCCTCGACCTCGTCGTCCGAGCGCTCGAGCGGGCGCTGCAGCCGTTCGGCGGCCTGGTCGAGCTCGGGCGCGGAAGCGGCGACCGCCGACGGTTCAAGCTTGTTCTTCTTGTACCAGTCGGTAGGATCCGCCTTCAGCCGCCGGATCATTTCCGGCAAGGTAGCGGTCAGGCTGTGTCGCGGGTTCCAGCCAAGCAGGCGCCTGGCGCGGGAGATGTCGATCTCGTAGTGATCGTCAGCGTTCTCGATCATCCATGGCTTGATGTCGGTCTCCTGGTCGAGAACCTTCTCCTGCATCCAGGCGCCGAGCTTCGTCACCTCTTTCGGCAGGGACAGGGTCCGCCAGGTCTCGCCGTGCAGGAGCTGCCCGATCTGCTTCTGCATCTCGTCGTAGGACGGCGTCTCTTCTTCGCCGATCAGCAGTACGGTCTCGTTGGGAAGCGCGCTGCGCCGGTCGACGGTGCGGACCACGGCGTCGACGAGATCGTCCAGATGCAGGTAGGGCTGGCCGGTGGTGATGTCGCCGGTGAAAAGATAGGCGGTCGGCATGCGCTCGAAAATGCGGGCGATCTGCTGGGCGATAAAGGCCGCGTGACAATTCTCGTCATAGACGCCCGCCAGTCGCAGGATCGCAACCTTGACGTGGCCGTGCTCTTTCAGGATCAGCGTCTCGGTCTCAGCCTTCGATCTCGGATAGGCCCAGGCCGGATCGATCGGCGATCGCTCGTCGATCCTGGCGCCCTTTGCCGGGCTCGGCGCATGCACCAGCAACGTGCTCGAAAACACGAACTGCTCCGTCTCGAGCCCTCTCAGCGCGTTCAGCAGCCGGCGCGTTCCCTCGACGGTCACCGCGCCGTATTTCGGATTATCCTCGCCGGTCGTGTCGTAATAAGCCGCGAGATGGATCACCGAGGCAACGCGGCCGCCGCTCCGCTCGCGCACCTCGGCCAGTGCCTTCGCCACGCTCGCGTCCGAGGTAAGGTCGATCTCGATCGTCTCGACGCCGGGCAAGGATCGTCTGGCAACATCAAGGCCGATGATGTCGTAGCGCTCCATCAAGCCGCGAGCGATGGCTTGGCCCAGAAACCCGCTGCTGCCTGTGATCAGGACGGTGGGACGGGTTTTGCCGGTCATGGCGAATCTCCTTGGCGATAGCCGGGTAGAAGAAGCCGAATGCTTCGGTCGCACACTCGGAACCATGTTCGTTGAGAACGGTTCCCGATGAGGTAGCACCACAGAATGGGTGCGCGCGGCGATCCGTCAGACCGACGGCCATTCGTGCCGGCGGATTGCGTTCGTGCACAAGTGCAGGACTCCCATTGGTCTACCGGCCGCGAAGGGAAGCGACCAGAATGTCGATCAGCAGCTTGCCGCAGCGACGATCCGGATCGCGGTCGGGATCATAGATCGTCACCTCCATCCCAATCACGCGTGGATCGTTGCACCATGTGCGAAGGGCTTCGACAGCTTCGTCGGGCAAGACACCGCCGGCCTCCGGCGAATCGACAGCCGACATGATCTCGCTGTCCAGCACGTCGACATCGAAGTGAACGAATACACCCTCGACGTCCTGCCCTGCGACCGCGTCAAGCGCTATGCGTGCCGCATCGGCGAAGCCGCGCCGCCGCACTTCAGCCAAATCCATCCGGTGAACATCGGTGTCGAAGACGGCCTTGGACGTGTAAGTCGCGGGGTCCTGCACATCGCGATAGCCAAACGCGACTACGTCGGCCTCACGGACCAAAGGAGTGTGCTCGCCGAAATCGGTCAGGAGCGTCGGGCCATGGCCGGTCACGAAGGCCAAATCCATGCCCGCGGCTCCCTTTGACGGCGAGGTATCCGGCAATTTGAAATCGGTGTGCCCATCGAAGAAGATAAGGCCGTAGCGGCCACGACGCCGTAGCGCGAGCGCAGGGCCAAGCAACACACTGCAATCGCCGCCGAGCATGAGCAGGAACCCTCCCGAGTTCAGCTCCTCGTCGACCGCTTCGGCAAGCGTCTTGGAATACTGGCGCAGGGCCTGGGCATTGCGCACGCCCGTCGCAGGATCCACCTCAGGCCGATAAAGCGGAGCCCGAACCGAGCGCAACGGACCGGCGCCCAAACGGTCGGCGAGACCAAGCGATTGAAGTGCCTCCGGCGCCTTCCACACGCCGGGCTCCGGCTCACCCTCCTGCGGCATCAGCCCAAGATTAGAGGGCGCGCCGAGCAAAGCGATATGTCTCGTCTGCGTGGTGGCTCGCGGCATTGTCGTGCTGGCAGTTGAGGTCATGATCAGAGTTCCCCGCGTTATGGGCGATACGCATCATGCTCAAGAAGCAGGCTGCGCTTTCCTGACCGGTCTCCCGCTGCCCTTGCCGCCGAGTATCTCCGGTCGGTGTCACGCGTCGGGCAGCATTGCGAGCGACGAGTATTGCTCGTTCAGCGCCACCGTGTCGTCAGCGGTGATTTCGAAGTCGATGTTGTCCCGCGGATGCAGGCTCTGGTTCGCCTTGGGCAGCGGCGTTGTCCCGCGCTGCCGGGGCAGAGCTCGATACCGGTCGTTTGGGCCATATCGGATTTCCAGGAGGCGAACTGCCGTCTTTGAACTATGCGTGGTGCGCGCGCGTTCTGGCGGCCTTCTGCGCCGCCGCCTTCCTTCCGCTGGCGCCTTTCGTCTCGGCGGCCTTCTTGGCGGCGGCCGAGCGCTCCTCAGCCGTCCGGCGCGAGGCCGCACGCTTCGCCTGCTGCGCCAGCGCCGCGTGCGACGCCGTGCTCTTCGGCTCGTGCTCGAGCACCTTGGAGACGGCTTTCGAGACCCGCGGGCGGCGTTTCGGCGTGCGTTCACCCTGGCCGGCCTCATAGGCGTATTCGGCGCTTTTGCGCGTGCTCTCCTTCACCTTGCCCTTTTTGGGCGGGGGCAGGTCTACGCCTGCGCGTCTTGCCTCGGAAAGCCCGATGGCGATGGCCTGCTGGGTCGAGCGCGCGCCGTGCTCGCCGCGGCGGATTTTATCGATCTCCTCGTGCACGAACTCGCCGGCCTGTGTGCTCGGCGATTTGCCCTCGCGCTTGTCCTTTCGGGCCTTCTCGATGGTTTTCTTGTCCGGCATTGTCTTTCTCCCACATGCGGGTTGCGACAGCCATTCGGGTTGCAGCTGCGCGCGGTCTTATGAGGATCATAACGCGTTGAGGACGCAAATGATCCCGGCACTGATGATCCAAGCCCCAGCTGTCAGGACGTCGACGCCGATCTGTCCGAAATCAGATGGCGCAAGAACCATCGGCTCGCCAGACCCGCGACTTCGTCCAGGGCGCCGGGCTCCTCGAACAGGTGCGTCGCGCCAGGGACGATGGCGAGCTCCTTCTCGCAGTGGAGCGCCGCCAGCGCCGAGCGGTTGAGCGCGATCACCTGCTTGTCCGCGCCTCCGACGACGAGCAAGGTCGCCGCCCGGACGCGCGGCAGGGCGAGCGCTGCAAGATCGGGCCGGCCACCACGCGAAACTACGGCCGCGGCCTGGTCGGGCCGCTCGGCCGCCGCCACCAGGGCGGCACCGGCGCCCGTGCTCGCGCCGAAATAGCCAAGACGCAACCCCGACGTGTCCGGCGAGGCGCCGAGCCAATCCGTGACGCCGACCAGCCGGTCGGCGAGCAGTCCGATATTGAAGCGCAACTCGGCCGTGACCTGGTCGATCCGCTCCTCTTCGGCCGTCAACAGGTCGATGAGGAAGGTGGCGAGGTTCGCCTCGTTCAGCCTTTCGGCCACGTGGCGGTTGCGCGGGCTGTGGCGGCTGCTTCCGCTGCCGTGGGCGAAGAGCACAAGGCCGCGAGCATCCGGGGGCAACGAAAGATTGCCCTCAAGCGTGACAAGCCCCGCGGGAACATGCACGACGTGCTCGCTATCCCGGTCCATATCCACCTCCGCTATGTCGATCTGGTGCCAGGCGCCGGACCCGCGCTCGCGCGCCCAGCCAATTCCTCTTCGCAAGCGGCAGGCTTGTGGGAAGCCGCAGGCTTGGGCACGGACCTGGCGAGGAGCGCGCGGACCTCTTCATCGCTCGTCTGCGAGAAATCCACGTACCAGCGCCCGACACCCAGCAATGGCTCTGGTGTCGTCGCGCAAACGACCTCGTCGGCGTCCGCCCGCATCGCGTCGCAAGTGTCGGGGCTACCGACGGGAACGGCCGCGACAATATGGGCGGCGTGGTTTTTTCGCAGCGCCTTGATCCCGGCCCGCATGGTCGATCCGGTCGCAAGCCCGTCATCCACGAGGATAATGGTTCGTCCATTCAACTGCGGTGGGGGTCGCCCGTCCCTATAGAGGTGCTCGCGGCGCAGAAGCTCTTTTTCCTCCTTTGCAGCGACCGCGTCGATGACATGTGGCGGGATCGCGAGACCGTTGACGATTTCGTCGTTCAGGACACGTACACCTGAGGGCGCGATCGCCCCCATGGCCAGTTCCTCGTGACCGGGGACGCCGAGCTTGCGCACGACGAAGACGTCGAGCGGTGCCTTGAGTGCCTGCGCGACCTCGTAGCCGACCGGCACGCCGCCTCGGGGCAGCGCCAATACGATCACATCGTCGCGGCCGGCAAAGCGAACGAGTTCCCCGGCGAGTTGCCGCCCGGCCTCGCGGCGATCTGAAAAGATGATAGCCATGACCTTCAATCCGCGTGCATCTGTTTCCCGGTGGATGTTTTTTCACCAGCCTGCGGCCACATTCCGTGGGATGGCTGCGGCACCGGTACCATTTTGGAACTCGCTCGCTGCCTGGACGTTCCAAGAATAGTTTCGATCGCGAGGTGCCGGCACCGGCACGCGGCTCAGCGCGGATCGGGAAGATCGAAGATAGTGATCCGTACATGCCTCGTCCGGCCAGCTGGCAATCTAGCGATGCGTGGCAGCAGGCGCGTTTGGCGGCTTGTTGCCTCAGCAATCAGGGAAAGGAATATCCCATGCAAGTTCAGGAGATCATGAGCCGTCGGACCGAACTGGTCGGCCCGAACACGACAATCAGGGATGCCGCCCGGAAAATGCGGGCCGACAATCTCGGCGCCCTTCCGGTCGGCGAGAATGACAGGCTGGTCGGCATGGTGACGGACCGCGACATCGTGATGCGCGGCGTCGCCGAGGAGCGCTCAGCCGGCAACACGACCGTTCGCGAGGTCATGTCCGAGCATGTCTATTGGTGCTTCGACGACGCCGATATCACCGATGCGGCGAAGATCATGGCCAAGCATCAGGTGCGTCGTCTTCCGGTGATCAATCACGACAAGCGCCTCGTCGGCGTCATTGCCCTGGCCGACCTCGGGCGGACCGATGAGGAAGCCGCCAAGATCGCTCTCGAAGGCGTTTCCGAGGCGACGGACGATCCCCGGCGCTAGACGCTCGCCTGGGCGGTTGCCGCCGTGCTCGCCGTTCTTCTCCATCTGGGCTGAACGCCGCCTGCTCAGGCAGCCTTCAGTTTGGCAACTATCGCGCTTTCACTTCTATGCGGCGTGTCTTGTCCTTTGCAGCGGGGTTCTTCGGAAGCTCGACAACCAAAACGCCGTTCCTGAAAGTGGCCTGCACCTTGTCGGCATCGATCTCCGCTTCCAGTGGGATGGTCCGCTGAAACCGGCCATAACTGCGTTCGCTGTAGGTGCGGCCGCCTTCGCCTTCCTTGTGCTCCGAACGCTTCTCGCCCGTAATAAAGAGGGTGTTTTCGCGCAGCTTGAGCTCAACGTCCTTCTGCTCGAGCCCCGGCAATTCGGCGGTGACCTTATAGGCTTGGTCTGTTTCATGTACGTCGACGCTCGGCCAAAGATCGCCGGCCGTAGTCGCTTCGGCCATCGGCGCGAAGAAGTCGTCGAACAGGCGGTCAATCTGCCGGTGGAATGACGTGAGCGGGTCGCGCGCGGATGGATAGAGGCTGCGCGATGGCGTCCGGGGCGCCAAATCGTGATGTGCCATGGTTCTTCTCCTGTTTTTTGTGTCTGCATCACTCGTCACCATGTGATCGGCGACGGCAAACAAAACTCGTCCACCCATGAGGATGTTCCGAGTGCCGGCCAAGAAAGGTGGTCGAAAAACAGCGGCAAAAGCCGGCCCGAATTCCCTCATGACGGGACCTCCGACAATAAATGCGCATCAGGACATGCGCGTCGGGGAACAACGGGCAGGTACGGCTGTTTGGTCACATCACCTAGTCGGATTTGAACGGAAGGAGGATTTCGATGAATGCCACCGGACTCGACGTATTCGACAAGACACTGCAGACCACGAACATCTGGCTCGACGAGATCATGGACGAGATTGGACCGGATCGGCAGGTCGCCTGGCACGTTCTCGGAGCGGTGCTGCACGCCCTGCGCGACCGTATGCAGCCGGATCTTGCAGCCCACCTCGGCTCGCAGCTGCCGATCCTGGTGCGCGGCGCCTTCTATGACCAATATCAGCCTTCCAAAGCTCCCGAGAAGATGCGGTCGCTCGACGAGTTTCTGGCCAAGATCAAGGCGGAGCTGGAATTTACCCGTCCGGTCGATTCCAAGGATGCATTCAGGGTCGTGTCCAAGGTGCTCGCCCATCACGTCGGAGAAGGACAGATGCACAAGGTCTGGGAATCCCTGCCAGGCGAGATAAGACGAGTCGCCGAAGCTCAGCAAGCGGCGTGAACGGCGCAGGCGCGGGCTTCTCGGTCGCAACCTCCTTGGGGAAATAGCAATGCCACTCACCCTTATCAGCCCGGCGTTCCGGGCAGGCGGAAGACTTCCCGAAAAATATGCGCGTGACGGCCAGAACGTCTCGCCGCCGCTGAAGTGGTCCGGTGTCCCGGATGGTACCAAGAGCCTTGTTCTTGTCGTGCGGGATCCCGATGCACCAAGCGGGATTTTCGGGCACTGGGCGGTGTTCAACATCCCGCCGGATGCCGGGGGACTAGCCGAGGCCGAAGACGGCAAGCCCGGCCCGTCGGCACTCAGGCAAGGCACCAACGATTTCGGCAATGCGTATTACGATGGTCCGCAGCCGCCTGCAGGGCACGGCGTCCACCATTACCACTTCCTGCTGGCCGCGCTCGATGTGCCGAGCCTCAGCGTACCAGGAAAGGCGGGCGTGCATCAGGTCTGGAAGCAAGCCCAGAAACACGCATTGGAGGAGACGGAGCTGGTCGGAACCTACGAACGGCCGGCGTGACGCGGGCCGTGTCGGTCGCCGCCTTCACAATGTAATCTGGGCAAGCGGTTTTCGGGCAGGGCCGTGGATGACCGAACCGTCGGCGGCGAAGATCGAGCCGTGGCAGGGACAATCCCAGGTGTGGTCCGCATTGTTCCAGGTTACGGTGCAGCCCTTGTGGGTGCAAATCGCCGAAACCGCCTGGAGTGCGCCTTCGGTGTCTCTCCACGCCGCAATCTTTTCGTCTCCCCTGACGATCACGCCACCCATGCCAGGCGCAATGTCGTGGGTGCTCGAGACGATCGATTGACTGCGGCCGTTCTTGTGGAAGTCCTCGGGATAGGGCCGGGCCGGATCGTAGAGTTTTTGCCATGGGCTTGGGCGGCCGCAGATCAGGTCGGCGATCATCGCGCCCACGGCCGTCCCGTTGGTGATGCCCCAGGCGTTGAAGCCCGTGGCAATGTGGAAGCCGGCGGCCTTGGCGGGATCGGGCTCGCCGGCATATGGAATCCTGTCGGCCGTATCATAATCCTCATTGCACCAGCGCCACGCGACGTCGCCGACCGGAAGGTTCTTTCTCGCCCATTTTTCCAGTTCGACAAACCGCCTCGCCACGTCGCCGTCCCAGCCGGTGTTGAACTTGGGGCCGAGCGTGACCAGCAGTGGACCTTCGGCATCACGGCCCGTCCGGATGGAATGCGTCGGGTCGTCGATGCCGATGAACATGCCGTCGACAGTAAGGGGATCATCGATCCGAAAGGCCATGGCGGTGTGGCAGCGCGGTTGCGTCCGGTTCGCCATGCCGACGGGGCTCTTCACCGTCATGTTGGTGGCGACGACGACGTGCCCGGCATCAACGGCGCCGCCATCGGTGACGACGCGCCAGCGGCTTGCCTCGTCGATCGAGGTGGCGCGGCTGTTTTCGAAGATCCGACCGCCACGGGCCGTCACCGCTTCCGCCAGGCCAACCAGATACATCGCCGGGTTGAACTGCGCCTGGTCGGGGAACCGTAATGCCGCGGCCGTTTCGAAAGGCAGCGGCGCGCGGTCGAGGAGATCGGCCTCCAGCCCGACATGGCGCGCGGCCTCCGCCTCGGCCGCGACCTCCGCGCGCCGGCTTTCATCGCAGGTGTAGCTATAGGCGTCCTTGCTCTCGAGATCGCAGGCGATGGCGTACTCGCGAACCCAATCGCGGATCTGTTTGGCGCCGGCGGAATTCGCATCGGCATAGGTCCGCGCCAGGTCCCGGCCGAAGGTGTCGATGAGATGACGATAGATCAGTGCATGCTGCGTGGTGATCTTGGCCGTCGAGCGGCCGGTTACCTGTCCGCCCGTGCGCAGGCCTTCGAGGACGACCACCGACCGGCCCGCCTCGCAAAGCCGAAGCGCCGTCGTTAGCCCGACAATTCCAGCACCCACGACTACGGCGTCCGCACGGATTGGACCTTCGAGCTGGGGATAGTTCGTGGAGGCGGCTGCCGCCACCCAACAGCTTCCCGGTTTTCCCAAGAGAATGGCCATTTCAACCGCGCCCCTTGCGTCTCCATGCACTTCCATCGACAACCGCGCCGGCGGAGGAACGTTCCCGAGCTTGGTCGCTTTCAATCATTGTCTCGCCACCCCGGGTTAGAAAAGCACCGGGAAGGTGCGAGGTGCAGGCCATCACCCAGGTGATCGCCTCGCGGTCGTATTCGTCGCCGGAGCGCCAGTCCTCGAAGAAGGCGTTCAGCCTATCGACACGCCCCGGCCAGATACCGGCGGCCTGCAGGCCGAGCGAAACGCCGTAATTGGTGAAGGCGAACTTGGTATCGCGCAGCCATGGCGCGCGGCTGAAATAACCGGGCGGGTCGACCCACATCGTTTCCAGAGTTCGCAGCGAACGCCTCGTCTGGGCCTCGGCCCACGGCTCGTCGGGAAAGAAATGGGCGAGCCACAGCATCATGCCGAGGCCGAGGTCCTGGTCGATGTCGAGGCTGCGCCAATCGCGCTCCATCAGGTCACGCATCTGCGCGATCTCGGGCGCCAGTTCCTCGTCGTCGAGCATTCGGTAAGAGACGTAGCCGTCATAGGCATCCATGCTGCCGAGGCCGTAGCCGGGGTAAGGACCGCTCAAATCCTCCTGCATCTTCCAGATCACGCCGCGGCCGGGGACCACAAACGCCGGGTGAATGTCCCGCGCCAGCGTAATGCCGCGCTTGCGGTATTCCGGCTTCAGATCGCCGAGACGCGCCAGGGCGAACAGCCACATCGCCAGATAGTGGAAATACTGGCCGTCGCGATCCGCCGCTTCGCCGATCCTCAGTCCGCGCCGGCGGCCGAGCATACGCTCGACATCGGCCACCAGCCGCTCGGCTTCGCCCAGCCAGCGCTCTTCGCCAGTTTCCGCATAAAGCGAGACGTAGAGCACGACCCCGAATGCATCGGTCCACAGATATCGCAAGCCGTTGGGCCAGATGCCTTCGCCGCGCATCCAGTCGAGTTTTTGCAGGACATAATCGACGTCACGCAGCATCGTCACGCAGCATCGCGCCAAGCCCCGAACTGGCAGAGCCGGCCCGTGTTCGGTGTCCCGCGATTGTGAGCATGCAGAATTTCGAGCATGTCTCTCCTCGTCCGGTTGATCTATCGCGAAACGATCTGATCGGCGGCGGGTTCCTTGGCCATCTCGGCAAGGACAGATGGCGCGGCATTCCCGGGGCGGCGTAGGCGAGATAACCAAGACTGGTCGAGTGCGATACACCCGCACTCGCAGCCAGGATTGTTTCAAGAAGCGATCTCATGACGACGCGCAAAGGAAGGCAAAAAGGTGACGCCGTTCAAGCGAAAAGCTATCAAATTCGACTGATCCTCGGTGTCGGCAAGCCGCAAATGTGGTCAATTGCCTCCGTACATGACCTTCGGGAGCCAGACGACGATTGAGGGGAACACGATGCACAGTCCCACTCCGATCGCCTGCAGGCACAAGAAGGGGACTGCGGATCGAAAGATCGTCGCCATCGAGATCTCCGGCGGCGCAACGCTCTTCAGATAGAACAGCGAATAGCCGAAAGGCGGGCTAAGGAACGCCATCTGCATGTTGACCATGAAAATGACACCATACCACAGTGGCACGTCTTCAGGAGCCACACCGGCCAGCCCAAACGTGCCGCCGAATTCGAGTGTCTTTAGGATGGGCAGAAATATCGGTACGGTGAGAAGGAGAATGCCCACCCAGTCCAGAAACATGCCCAGGACGAACAGAATGATCATCATCAGAACAAGAACGCCGTAAGGCGCCAAGCCTGTTCCGAGTATCGATTCGGCTACGAAGTTCTGCCCACCTTTCAGGATAAAGAAACCGACGAACATGGTGGCGCCGAAGAATATCCACATGACCATCGCCGTGGCCTTGAGCGTCGCGACACAGGCCTCCCGGATCGTGTCCCAGGTCAGGCGCCGATGTGCGGCGCAGACGATGAAAGCCCCGAACGTACCGATGCCGGCGGCTTCGACCGGCGTGGCAATGCCCATGAAGATGACCCCGAGCACAAGCAGGATCAGCAGTATCGGCATGAACGTCCGGCGCAAAAGCTTGAGTTTTTGGGCGAAGTCAATGCGCTCGTTCGGCGGCAACGCCGGGCCGAGTTTGGGGTCGATGTAACAGCGCGCCGTCACGTAGGCGACATACATCCCGGACAGCAGCAGCCCGGGAAATACCGACCCGATCAAAAGCTCGCCCAGCGACTGCTGCGCCACGACGGCATAGACGATCGCCATGACGGAAGGGGGTATGAGAATGCCAAGGTCCCGCCAGCAAGAAGCGAGCCGCAGGCGAGCTTGGCGTCGTAGTTGCGGCGCAGCATGGCCGGGAGCGCGATCATGCCCATCGTCACTTCCGTCGCCCCGACGACACCGACCATCGCGGCCAGCAGCGTGCAGGAGATCACCGTGGCCGATGCGAGCCCGCCTTTGAGTCCGCCCAGCCATTTGTAGACGACATCGAACAGCTCCTCGATGATGCCCGCCTTCTCGAGAATCGCGGCCATGAAGATGAAAAGCGGCACCGCCGAGAGCTGATAATCCGTCATGAACGGGAAGACCCGAGACGGCAGCATGTTCAGCATGGCCGAATTGCCGAACAGAAAGAGGAAAAGCACGGCAAGGCTGCCGGTGCAAAAGGCCATCGGTAATCCGAGCAGCAAAAGTACGCCCAGACCCCCGAACATCAATATGCTGAGCCACAGGATCGGAAGCTCGAGGCCCATCGCTCAGCCGACCCTTCCAAATGCAGTGGCGATGTCTCGCATCAGCCGGGATAGGCCCTGAAGCAACAGGAGCGCTGCCCCGATGGGGATCGCGAGCTTTACCGGCCAGTATTGGATGCCCCATTCGGTGAATGAGCGTTCGCCAACAGCCGTGGCATCGCTCGCAAATCGCCATCCTGTGACCAGCATGGTGCCGGTGAACAAGAAGAAGAAGGCCGAGGTGATGATGTCGCAGACAGCACGACCGCGTTCGGAGAGATGGCTGTAGACGATGTCTACCCTGACATGCGTTTCGTCACGGTAGGCATAGGCGCCTGCCAGCATGTACTGGATGCCGAACATAAGAAACATGCTTTCATGTACCCAGTTGGTCGGTGAGTTGAAAACAAAACGGGCCACCACTTCGTAGTAGTACGCCACCACTGCGAGAACCGACCAATACGCGACGAACTCGCCCGTCACGCGTACCAGCCAGTCGACCGGCTGGAACAACGCGAGCGGTTGCTTGACGGGCGTGGCTGGCACATCGACTACGAGCGGATGGTCGGCCGCGGCGCGCTCGATCTCACGGGTGCGGGCGCGCCGCACAAGACCGGGTATTAGAAGGGCGTCGCCTGCGAGAGCGAGACCAAGCAGAAGTCCGGCAATTCGGCCGATGCTGTTGGCGCGCTCGAGCCCATGGGCGGCGGCGCTCAGATTATCGCGCGCCACCGTGGCGTCTGCCTCAGCTTTCGCCAGGCGATCGGCAGCGCCTTCTTTGCTGGCTGCGACATCTGCCTTGGCACGCGGCAACAGCCTTTCGGCGTGTTCGCTCTGGGATCGCGCGAGCGACACTGCCTCACGTCCGTCGCGTACCTGGGCGCTCGTCCAAAGCACTGCAATGAACAGCGGGATAAAAATGAATCCCCACCTGCTCTTCAGATAAAACCGGTGCATGCCGAGGAAGCCTGCAGTGACCAGGAACAGGTAGGCAAGAAAGAGATTTGGACGGCCGGCATCGCGCTGTGCCCGCTCGCGATGGACAAGGAAGACCGCAACGAGCGGGAAAAGCACGAGGCTTGACCAGTATAGCCAGTGCGGCAGCACAAATGTGAGTGAGGGCATCGGCGACTGCCTCTTGCAGGAGAGTGCGCCCGCCCGGACAGGACGGGCGCGGAGAGCCTCAGAGGTTGATCGACAATCCCTGATACATGTCCGGCGTCACATAACCGACGGTCGGGTTCTCCATCACCTCAAGCTGCAGTTTGAAGATGCGCGCCGCGTCCTTATCCTTGTTGGCCCACTCGAACCAGATTGGCACCGCGATTTCCTGGAACTTCTGGAGGTCCTCCGGTCCAAGCCGATTGATTTCAATGCCGGCATCCAGGAATTTCTGCCAGGCCCCCATGTCGGCCTTCTGGATGGCCCCGAAATGGACATTGGAATAGACTTGGATTTCGTCTTCCACGAACTTCTTGAGGTTGTCCGGGAGTTGGTTCCAGACATTCATGTTGACGGCAAAGTCCATCAGGTCGACGGGCTGGTATACGGACATCAGACCGGCTGGGCCCATGGAAATGTACTTGGTCACCTGCTGGAACCCGAGCGCCCAGTTTACCGCCGGCCCAGTGTAGTCGGCTGCATCGATCGTGCCTTTCTCCAGCGCGGAGAACACCTCGCCGCCCGGCAGCAGCGTCGTCTTGGCGCCGGCTTTTGCGAATGTCTCGGCGATCATGCCGCCAGGTACGCGCAGCTTCAGGTCTCTGAAATCCTCGATCGAGCGGATCGGTGTCTTTGAGTGGATGATGTTCGGGCCGTGATGAATGCGGTTGACGTAGTAAAGACCTTGTTTCGCATAAAGGTCGCGCGCGGCCTGCAGACCACCTTTCGAATAGAAAAAGATGTCCCATTCGTGCGGATAGCGTAGCCCCATCGTGTAAGAGGAGAGGAACGCCGCAGCGGGAAGCTTACCGGCCCAGTAAAGTGAAAACGAGTTCATCGCTTCCAGAACGCCGTTCTTCACCCCGTCGAGGAGTTCGAAGTCACCAACGATGTCCTTTGCCTTGAACGGCTGAAATTCGAGTTGGCCTCCGGTCTTTTCCTTGATGGCCGCACACCAGCTCTGGAAAGTTTCAAGTCCGACGCCAGCCGGCCACGAGGTTTGAATTTTCCAGATGATTGTGTCAGCGGCTCCTGCCCTTCGAACCCAGGGAGCGGTAACCGCCGTCGCCGTCAGCCCGGCGACAAGTCCGCTCGACTTCAGGAAGCTTCGCCTTGATTTGGAATGCGATTCTCCGTCCATTGTCTTCCTCCCTGTTCGGCAAGCGGACAAACGATAGGCCCACCGCCGGTCTCAAAAACTGAAAACCAATGACACATCCTTTTTGAGGGATCAGAGCATGCCAGCGCCACGAACGACAGAGAAAGAAACGGCGCAGCATGCAAATAACATAGCGCGACGCAAGCATTTTCAACCACTGCGCGCCCGACCCGTAATATGCTCGTGCGGTTTCAATAAATCCACGGTTTTAGTGGGTTATCGGCTAGTCAACGCGGCGTTCCTTCGGCTTATACGAAGCTCGGTGCGGCTTCCGTCCCTGCTTCTTAAGCCGAAACATTGGCCAGGTTGACCTTGCCCCTCTGATCTAATGCGGTTTGAAGTTCGTTCTGGCCCATCGAGAGGACCAGGACATGAAATGTAGCCGCTTCTCTGAAGATCAGATCATCGGAATTTTGAAGGAACATGAGGCCGGGGTATCGGTTGCCGATCTGTGCCGCAAGCACGGGGTCAGCGACGCCTCGATTTACAACTGGAAGGCCCGCTTCGGCGGGATGGATGTCTCCGAGGCTCGGCGACTGAAGGCTCTGGAGGACGAGAACACGCGGCTGAAGCGGCTCCTGGCCGACGCCATGCTCGACAATGCCGCGTTGAAGGATCTTGTGGGAAAGAAATGGTGACGCCCGCGGCCAAGCGGAAAGCTGTCGCTCGCCTGAAGGAAGGCTTCGGGATGAGCGAACGGCGGGCGGGTAAAGCCATCGGCTGTTGCCGCAAGACGGTTCGCTACGAGACCAACAGGCCGGACGACCGCGAGCTTCGCGAGCGGATGAAGGCGATCGCGCAGGAGCGTTGCCGGTTCGGCTACCGGCGTCTTCTCGTGATGCTGAGGCGGGAGGGCCTGGTCGTGAACCACAAGAAGCTGTTCCGGCTCTATCGGGAGGAGAAGCTCGCCGTTCGCCGCCGTGGCGGCCGCAAACGGGCGATCGGGACCAGGGCGCCGATGGTGGTGCCGCTGAGGCCCGACGAGCGCTGGTCGCTCGACGTCGTATCGGACCAGCTCACAGACGAGCGCCGCTTCCGCATCCTGGCCGTCGTCGACGACTGCACGAGAGAGTGCCTGGCACTCATCGTTGATACGTCTCTCTCGGGCATGCGGGTTGCCCGAGAATTGGACCGGCTCATCACCGAGCGCGGCCGGCCGAGAATGAGCGTCAGCGACAACGGCAGCGAGTTCACCTCGAACGCCATCCTCTCCTGGGCGGATCAGAACCGCATCGAATGGCATTACATTGCGCCCGGCAAGCCGATGCAGAATGGCTTCATCGAGAGCTTCAACGGCCGACTGCGCGATGAACTGCTCAACGAGACGCTGTTTACTTCGCTGGCTCAGGCACGCGTCGCCATCGCCCTGTGGCGCGCCGACTACAACACCGCGCGGCCGCATTCCCAAATCGCCTGGCAGACACCGGCCGAGTTCGCCACCACCTTCAATCTGCGACGGTCGCTCGCGCTGCGCTGTGCCAAAGGCTCCGCGCCAGCGCCCGTCGCTTCACCCGCCCAGCAGGGCACAACCCACGCCGGAAACGAACTCAAAACTGGATAGAAACTGGGGGCAAGGTCACTGCCGAACAGGTAGTCCAACCGCGGGATGCGAGAGCGCCTCAAACTCTGCCTTCGTTAGGTCTTGCTCGGTCTGAAACCACCGCGCCATGAGGACTCCGAGATCTTCGGGGATCCGCAACGCCTTTGCTTGGTCCCGCCCCAACTGCGCCAGGAATGCGCACCATTGATCGTATTCCGTTTTGCCGGTGTCGCTCTTCCACTCAACATAGGCATGCTGGGCCAGAGTCTTAATTTCGTCGGTGGGGATCGGTTCGATGCCGTAACGGTATGCGCCTTGCAGGACCTGATAGCCGAATACAAGCAGTGCGCCGGCCCAGTCCAGCGCACTCCGTCTCAAACGCCGGTTGATGCTGACAGAGAATCCCTCGGTTTCAACCTCATGCCACCAATCGACCGGCATATACAAAACGTCACCTGCATTCAGTACGGCAATCTCTCCATGCAGTTGATTCAACAACGGGAACTGGTCAAAATCGGGATTATTCAAATCCACAAGCGCCCGCCTGGGCTTGTCGGCCGTCTTTTCATGCTGCGGATAGATGAAACTATAATCCCAAGGGGGGAACATTTTTACGGCTTTTGTCCCGTGTAGCTGCACCAGGAATGCGTACCAATGATCATAATGCGCCTTGGCGGTAACCCCTTCGGAAGCAACATAGGGAGACGAGCCAACGAACTCCAGGTCGCTTGGCCAAGGCAATGCCTCCAGAAGACTGCTCGGGACTTTCCCGCCAAACATGTAGTAGCGCTCGTTTGCATCGATCAGTGGTTGCCATTCCCCCTGGCCTAGGATCCGCTCGAACAACTCACGAAAGGTCATTTCGTGTGTCATCCCGCTCTTGCGTAAGACATAGGATGCAGTGGAAACCGTGGTCTCGTCCCCTGGAACCACCGTAACCTGCCCGGTATGCCGCGCCCATTTGGGGTCATCCAATCCCCAACCGTCGGAGGCTGCAACCCAGCCTCGAACAACAAACGGCCGATTTTGTCGGATTGCCGTGGAGATTTGCTTGCTGTCAATCTCCTCGATCGGTTTCATGTTAAGCTTTGGCGTTTCGCGAGCTGATTCAGCGAGTTTGGCGTTGCTGGCCATGGTTCCACCCTTATTGAGATGACCTTAATCAAAGAAATGAAATACAAATTGCGTTTCAGTTGGATGATATGTGGCTGTCGGGAGCGACGTCGTCGTGCATTCGAATGGCAGCGATCCAGACACTTGGTGTTCAATGGCCGTGCTGATCGACGAAAGCCGTCACCTGGCAGCGGGACACGCCGATGGCCTGGCAGAGCTTGGCGCTGTTTCCATTCCTCACCGTGCGCGAGAATGTCGAGTTCGGCCTGCGCATGCGCGCCGTCGACAGGGCCGAGCGGCGGCGATGCGTCGACTGGTGGCCGCGAATCTGGAAGAGGACATAATACTCGATACTCGCCCCAATTATACTTGAACGGGAGCGTAAAAGTCTTTGTCTATTGCTCGTTTCTCTTTATTCACGAAGAGCACGTCCCATAGCGGCATAGACCGGCGCGCTGAGATACTCCCATGCTGACCTCGCTCCAGTTTCGATCATGACCTGTGTGCCCATTCCAGCTTGCAATGCTCCAGGCTTCAAAGACTCCGGCCTCAGAACAATTCGGACTGAATAAAAAGCCTGACCGGTCCGAGGGTCAATTAGCCGGTCAGCTGAAAGAGTGCGAACGTCACCGCTCATCGGTTGCTGGTAACGTCTGTTCACAGCGCTAAGCCACACCGTCGCGTGCAGCCCCACTTTCACCTGATCGACGTCGAGGGGGTCAACGTTTGCCACAACAACGAAGCTATCCTCCTGAGGGACGATGTCCATCAGCGGCTCTCCCGCCGTTACGACCCCTCCGTTCGTGTGGACCTTAAGTCCCACTATGGTGCCTCCGATAGGAGCACGTATCTCGGTACGCGTCGCCACGTCATCAGCAGCGGCCATTCGCTGCTCGTATTCGTATATTTTGGCGCGGGTTTCTCCTAGTGTCTCGACGATATCGGCCGTCGTCGAGGCGCTAAGTTCGGCAATCTTGAATTTCGTCTCCTCCATCTTTTGCTGGGTCGCGCCGATCGACGCTACATACCCGCTTAGGGCACCTCCCACGTCCGCCTTTTCTCTTTCCAAATCTACAAGGCGCGTCCTGACTACCAACTTCCTTTCGTACAGGCTGCGCACATCACCTAATTGCTCCTCGATCAGCTCGAGCTTCCGGGTAGCCGCTACCACTTGCCCTTCAAAACCCTCTATCTCCTTCGCCATGCTTCCGGTTGCTTGCTGCAGCAGGGAGAGCTGCTCTCTGAAGAGGTTTTGACGTGTCCGAAAGACACTCTCCTGCCCGGAAACAGCATCCGCTGCCAATTTGCCGGACGCTTTCAATTCAGGCGGAATTTCGATCGAGTCCTTTCCATCTCTTTCCGCGACCAAGCGCGCTTCCGTAGCCTTCGCCTCGTACCACTGCGCCTTGATTTCATTTGCAGCAGCCGCCGAAGCGGTGTTTTGCAATCGTATCAACACCTGGCCTGGCGACACGCGATCTCCTTCTTGAGCCAATATCTCTGATATGATGCCGCCTTCGAGGTGCTGAACTGTCTTTACGTTTGACGCGACATTCACCACCCCGGTGGCCAAGACCGCACCCTGGATAGGTGCCGCGACAAGCCACATGCCGGTCAGAGTCGAGAAGGCAGCGACAATCGCGAAACCAGAGATCACTAAACGCCTACCAAACGGCGGCGGATCCTCGGCTTGCTGGGTACCAGAGTGTTCGGTGTCACGGGCGAGCGTAGCTATCATTTAACGCTCCGCAATTCAGTTTTCCCGAAGCGAACGGGAGGAACCGAACCTTCGGTGAGCTCAGGCGATCGACTTCCTAGGATCAGCGACCTATCAACTAATCCGGCAAGACGGTTGGTCTGTCCGGATATGGTGACAATTACCGAGCTTCCCGCATCCTTCATAAGCCTAACCGCCGACTCGAGGGTCTTCTTCGAGGCAGCGTCCAAATTGGCGAATGGCTCGTCCAAGACAATAAGTCTCGGCGCGCGAAAGAGCGCGCGGGCAAGGGCTACTCGCTTCCGTTCACTCCCGGACAGGCCGACCGAGTCGTTAAGCAAAGTGTCATAACCCTGGCCCAGACGAATGATAACTTCGTGTATTCCGGCTATTTTTGCTGCGGAAACCACGTCATCGATAGAACTTTGTTGAAAACGTGCAATATTTTCCGCGACGGTTCCCTCAAAAAGTTCAACGTGCTGAGGTAAATAGCCGATGCCTCCAACTCTAACATTATCCGGAAGCCTGGTTATGTCCATGTCTCCCAAGCGGATCTGACCGGTGCGGGGCTTGAGCAAACCAATGAGAAGACGCGAAAGCGTCGTCTTGCCGGTGGCTGCACGTCCTATGACCAGCAGCAATTCCCCAGGAGCCAGAGAAAGCGACAGTTTCCTAAATACGTCTGCTCGCGATCCAGCATGCCTGAATGTAACTTGATCGAGAACTAACGAGCCTTGCGGCGTTCCAGGAAGCAGAGACGGCTCTACGTCCAACGGTTTGGCAAGCTCCGCCTTGATCTTGGAGTATCCCTCCCGCGCTTCCCTGAGGCTTCTGAGCTCCCGAACTGCCTTTTCCACCATTCTGTAAGCAAATCTGGCAATGAGCCGGGCTGCAAATACGCCTCCGAGGGACGCCGAATCGTTCAGGAACAGCCAGATGCCCGATGCCAATAGAACTATGTAAACGCAACGGTTCAGCGCCCGGATCGCTGCATCAAGGCTCGATCCTCTGGCATTAAGCCGCTCCCGCTGCAAAAAGCCATCTACTCTGTTCCTACCCCAGCGACCGGCGATCGCGTCGGCCATTGCGAAGGCGCCGACTACGTCTTTGTGCCTTTCCGCTGAGATCAATACCTCTTTCGCCTGCTTGGCAGCTTCACGTTCAGCTTGGCGGGGCTCTTGTGTGATCTTTTCTTTGAGCAGGCTCATACCTGTCAGCAAAGCCATGCCTGCCAACGCGATCAGGCCGAGAACAGGATGGATCAAGTATACACATAACAGGAAAACGGGAGCCCAGACCACGTCCAGCCAAGCAGCTAGCCCTCGCTCAACAAAGCTGGAGACTTTCTCGATGCTGGTCAGAAGCGGCGGATTGGGGACGCCTGCCGTCAATCCGGCTTTCACGGACTGGCTGGTCAAGTGGTGCTCGATCCAAACGCTCCAGCGGGAAAGCATACGACGACGAATGGCTTCCAGCACGACGCCGGTTACCAGAGCGAGCAAGGCGGCCAAGGTCAGAATAACGAGGGTTTCCACGCTGCGGCTGGAAATGACCCGGTCGAATATTTGTATAAAATAAAGCGGCCCAGCAAATCGGAGCGCATTGATACAGACACCAAAACCCACAACCGCAGCAAGGCCAGGTATCGACCTTCGCCACATTTCGCTGAGGGGGGCGCTGTACCGCCGCCTACCTCGTGTTCTCAGCAAGGACACCGTCTTTCATGCCCGTCCAAGCGGGGCATGCTGGTCGGGGTCCTCGTTGAAAATTCCCGAGAAATTCATGATCATCCCATCCAAATCGTCATGAGGGCTCAAAGCAGGTCCCGCAAGAACATTTGGCTGAAGCCGATTTGCTGCCCAAAGGTGTTCATCGTGATCAACTGCCTCGAACATCGACCAAGCTCCGCTCACGAGGTTGTACATTTGGGTGGCGGACAGGGGAGGGCACCCGAGGGCTTGGACCAGGCTGCCCAGAGATGACTTGAGGGCTCCACGGGTTTTTGCCAGCACTGCCGCTTCAATCAACTCAGCGGGCGCCTGGATCGACATAAATGCGGGGTTCGAGCTTTGCGATAGCAACTCGGGCAAGGTGACCGAGACGCTCCCAAAGGGACTGGGCCATGTCGCCCTGCTGTCACTGGCAGGCCTTCCGGGGCCAGGTGTTTCTCCCAACTCTGCCAGAATCAGTTCGTGCGCGAGCTTCCCCAAAAAATCAATTCGCAGTTGGGAAGAATAGGCTCGACCCTGGTCGAGTGCCGTCATTGGATTTGGGGAATCAGCAATACGCCGTAGATATGGATTATTGCCCTGTCCGTTAGCCAGTTTTTCAGAAGCGCGAGCCTTTAGAACGGGGCTGAGTGCCCCATCCTGGAGCTCCCATGGGGAATAGACATGCAGGCCAGTGGCTTCTTCAGCCTCCCTCACACCGAGCGGCGATCGGCCGATCCTGCCACTAATTGCAAGTACCTTGTGGCCAGCAGCGCGGAGGGTATCAACTCCATACTTTGCTCCCATCGCGTCATAGGAAGCGAAAATCGCGCCAAGAGCCATGCTCCGAAAAGATTCAGCCAGAATTAGCTCGGAAGTTTCCTTCTGCTGCAGCCCATCGGCAATCTCAATAACAGCGACGTCACATCCATTTTCGGCGGCATGGTTCAGTAGGCGGAAAGCACCCTTCTCAATCAACTCTACCGGGGCTAAATACGTCGTTGCAAATCCGGCATCTGTGAAATCAAGAACGATGTCGGCTCCGGCATCCCGCACAATCCAGGTGTCGCCACCCGAGCCAGTTCCTGTAATTTTCAGTGCCGCGACCTTCAGTCCCGCCTTTTTGAACCCTCGGACCAATGACGTTGCCGTCAATGTCTTGCCGGCGTTCATTGACGTCCCAAGCGACAGAACAATCGGCAGGGAAGGGGGTAAATCGTCTGAGCTGACCTTGTAATCCCACACGTTTAGCCGGCGGCCGAACTTGTCGCCAATCAGGCCGAGCGGGGTGATCTTGGTTGGCGCCAGCATGCGAGCATGCCTGGAAAGCTCACATGCCGCGATGCCGCCCCCCGCTACCAAGTCGCACGGCCCCAGATCGGGGCCTATTACCGCCTCGAACTGGTCAGGAGCGTACCTGTTTCCATAACAGAGGATTATCTCATCTCCGCGAAACATGATCGCCTTTCGCCCGCAGATGAGCTCCAGTCTGCTGTGATTGCCGAGTTCATCAACGCGCGCCAAAACAAGATCGCCAGCGACGGGCTGTATAGGTCCGGTAACGAGTGTGCGCATGTGAGATGCGGCGACCCGGCGGGTGGCGAATGCTCGTTTAGCTCTCTTCAGGCGCCCGCGCTTAATTCTTGAAACGGACATGAACCCCCCAACTTACATTTGGATGGCATTTAGAAGTCTTTTCTGTTCTATGTATAAGATTAAGCCCTTTTCTATACTCCTCTCCATTTGCAACCGATTATCCAATAACCAATATGATTGGATAAATATGATTAGATAAATAGCATTAGATGGCCCAAAATACATACCCAAGCTGACGACTTTTAACGGCTATTAACACTATAATGTCTGGATCTCTGCCATTCGAATGCATGACGACATCTCCCCGCGAGGCCACATACCATCCAGCTGCATTGTCCGGATCAGGCCGGCGGGAAATCCACTGGTCTTTCAAGAGAATAAGAACGCGACTTCCGGATGCTGCGGCCGTAGCGTTTAGGCTGAACGCGGGGGATCAGAGATAAAGCGTGCTTAAATGTGGTGGAATGCGCCACATCTTCGCCCCTTCACATCGGGTCTTGCCGAAGCCGCTCATGCCCATCGATGCGATGCCCGTTTCGAGATGCATTTGAAGTGGCTGCAGCGGAAGCGTGGTCAGGAAGTCTGTATTGTGGGCGACGGTCGAAAAGCAGGCGGAGCGTGAACATCCGGGGTCAAAAGTGGGGTTATGGTCAGCCTATCTGAAGAGTTGGGACAAATTGAGATTGTCAGTTTTAAGGTGCTATCGGGACTTAATGTGCATAGCACGAACACGGTGGTCAAATTAACCCTGAATATCGGGCGGCTAGCGGTTTCTTGCATCTCCGATTTTACTGCGCTGGCTCACTCAGCGCTGTCCGAAATGTTTCCCGGTTGTGCACAAAACGCTTTGGTCCCTCGCTACATTGCCGACGCAATCCTGTCCGCTGATCTTGAGCTTCGCCGCGCGATGAATTTCTATTCGTTTTCGCCGACGGCGTCGCTAATAGGCGATCCGTCCGAAAGCCATCTTGCAATCATTTGGGAGTCGGATGACCCGCAGATGTCGCGCGCGGCTGCTTCGGCTGTCGTTGAAGCGATAGGTGAGGCGGCGCGAGGCGAGGACGGGGCAGCGAAATACGCTCAGACTCGGGAGCTAAACCTGGAACGGGCGAAGAGACGACGTCTTTCAAATTCGACCGCTGTGCTTGTAGCTGCAGCTAAGAGAAATCACATCCCGTTCGAATTCATTGCCCGTAACCACCTTCGCCTTGGCCAAGGCAAGCACCAGAAGCAGCTGTTCTCAACGATATCGGGCTCTACATCGTTTGCGTCGGCGAAGGTGGCCTTGGACAAAAGGCTGGGCAACAGACTTTTGGCGCAAGCGGGGATCACAGTACCCCGTCAGATTACCGTTCGCACCAAACCTGAGGCCGTCGCTGCCGCCAAACAGCTGGGTAAGACCGTCGTGGTCAAACCGGTTCAGGGAAATCAGGGTCGGGGAGTCTCGGTTAAACTGCGGGGACGCCGTGCAGTTGAGGCTGCATTCGATATAGCGCACGACGTTACTCAGTCAGAGCGGTTTGGCGTCTTGGTTGAGCAGTTCATCGCCGGCCCGGAATTTCGAGCGACAGTCGTTGACTATCATCTCGTGGCGGCGGTCATGTGTTGCCCGCCCCAAGTCGTTGGCGACGGTGAAAAAACGATAGTTGACCTGATTCATGATTTGAACCGAGAACCCGACAGAGATGGGAGACGTCTTTCTCCTGTAGAGATTGACGATGAGCTGCTACGGCACCTAGCCTTGCGTCGTCTTACGCTGGAGTCCGTCCCAATTTCCGGGCAGCCTTTGGTTCTCCGACCTACCGGCCACCTCGCCCGTGGAGGCGTCCCGGTCGATGTTACAAACTCCGTTCATCCAGATAACATGCAACTGTGCGAGCGCATCGTGAGAGTCATCGGCCTTAACATTGCCGGGATAGATCTCATCATGCCCGATATTGCAAGATCATACAAAGAGGTCGGGTGTACTGTCATCGAGGTAAATGCACGGCCGGGGATCGAGTTTCATCTTTGGCCGCGAGCGGGGACCTCGAGAGATGTGAGTGAGATAATCCTGGCCAATATGTACAATGAGCCGGGCTCTTCGGAAATTGCCACCGTACTCGTCATCGGCGATCGACACACTGGTGCGGTGGCGACAGCAATCGATCATCGGTTCCAGGCGGAAGGGCGAAGAGTTGGTCTCTTGTCGAAAAGAGGCGCTTACATCAACACTGTACCCCAGGAATTTGGGCGGCGGACAACCCCGCAAATGCTGGCCAGAGACCCGTTCCTGGAAGCCCTGGTTTATGCAGCCTCTCCGGACAGACTTTGGGCGAGCGGTCTTTGTCTGGGTGCTTGCCGTGCGGTCTCGATGACTCGAACGGATGCAGACAATGGTACAGTTCTCGAAGATCTCGCTCAGCGAGTGTTGCAGTGCGGCAACCAGGGCTATTTCATTGTCAACAGCGAAGATGAATGGCCCCGCCGTGCGCTGTCGACCTTGCCGACCACACGACTAATATTGGTCAGTTCCGAGCCTGATACTGATACCGACCTACGTCGGCACCTACAGAGTGGTGGTTTGGTTCTAACTTTGAGATGGAGCACTGACGGATCGGGTGCCAAAATGGCGCTTTTGTCGAGATCTGGTGAGCTAGCCGCGGAACCCCTCGCATCTATGTCTCAGTCGCGGCCACAGCAAATAAGGTCTGCCATGCACGCAATGGCAATGTCGTATTTGGCAAAAAAGGATGGCTGGTTCGATGAAGTGGCCCCGTTTCCTTCAGTTCGGCCCGAGACGAACGACGTTCGATAGCAGTGATGAGTTTATCGATTCTGCTCAAGCTAAGGAGAGTAAGGTTATGAACACTGTTTCGCCGACTGCAACACCGAGTGTTTCGCTAAGTGATGCGGCGACACTCGTTGCTTTGACTTTGAAACGCACCACAAACAAAGCGGGACAGCCGCGAACCCGTGCAAGAATGTCGTACAAGACATTCAGGCGCCTGACTGGACGGCGTGTCGGCGGGGCGGCGTTCGTGAGAGGCTTCACGGAGGAATTGTTGAAACTAGGCTGGCTGATGATCCGTATGCCATCGGCTTACGGCTTCGTGCGCGCCGCCTCCCTCGACAAGTGGCGTCTCATAAAATCAAATATGGTCGCGGAAGAACTTAAGGTGATTAAGGAGGGATCTGCGGCGAAGGCATTGGAGAGTGCTCGGCAAGAGCTCGCTGGATCGGGTGAGAATAACGGTTCAGCAGGCGGCCTCAGTAAGGCAGCTCGAATAAGCGGAGAGAAGAAAAAGCCGGTCGCAAGCATCGGATAGATGTGCCTCGTCAGGAGATTGATTTGTGTAGCCCCCATCAGGGGCAGGCGAATTGAGGCCAAAACGCTGCCGGAAGCTGGGCTGCAGACTCGGATCCAGCTTCCCACCATGGAGCGAAAATGCGGCCTCAGAGCATGTTGAAGGACAATCTCCACGCCCTGTAGAGAGTTGGCCTCAGGGCAACCGACGGCATGTCCTTTCGATCAATTTCAGTACCCGCCGGCGAAAGGTTCGCAGGATTGCGGAGCGCAAGACTTGTGAATTCTTGCGTCTCAGCGTTCGCAGAAGAAGCAGTAGCTTTGGGGAAAAAGATGGCGACTGGATCTGTTTACGTCTGGGAGCGTTGCGATTCAGATTTTACTGGTGGCCGGGTGCATTCAACCGAGGTCGAACTGCCTTATCTTTGCCAAAACACGGGGAGGCAAGGGCTGCGTGGGCGATACGTGGACGTAATCGGTCATCCAGCCACGGATGTTCACTGGCCCACGGGTGAGATGGGCGAAGCACTGCCCGACAAGCAAGGTAACTATGTTTTCAAGCCTTTCGGCGGCGGAATTCTTGGTGAACAGGAAGGTTGTGAGGCCGCGGCACGCTTCGGCCAAGTCAACGTCTACTACCACGTCTCCTTGATAGCTCATCGAGTGAACGAAGTGCTGCGTTCACTCGGCGAGGGCCCGTTGCCGAAGGTCAGAGCGATCGTTAATGCGCACCAGCCGAAACAAGGGGGAGTTAACGGGGATCTGCTTAGGTTGGTGCCGCTCAAAGGGACCAAATACCGATATCCAGCAAGAATCGAAAATCTCGATGATTTTTCGATCCCCCTCTGTGGGGAATTGCTGTTCGGCCCGGGGCGTGCGGTCACAGCGGAAGGGTGGCTTCCACGAATTTCAGGCGGTGCTTATCTGTGCGACCCCTCGCACAATGCCAGTTTCATATATCAGGCATTCGGGTTTCACGTGGTGCGCCATACCGCTGACATCCAAGCTGACAGGCTGCATGCACCGCGCGCCAGTTTCAGTAGGCCTGGTCCCCTTGAGTACGCCTTGAGCGCATACTTTGCGGCCGCGATGCTGTCGACTCCCTACGTATGGTGTTGGCACCTCCGTCATGATGCCGAGTTCGTACCATCGGATACTCTTGCCAATGATTCGCGTATGGACGACGCCGAGATGCCACCGCCGGACGCGCTGGTCGCGCAAGTCATAGCGGCGACAATGTGGGACCTACACAAGGCTTTTCCGGGAGACGAACTTACTTGCATTTCGTTAGTTGTAGCTGCCCTTTTGGCGCTGGGACGACTTTCTGATAGCCCGTATGCTCCTTCCGGAATTCGAACGCGCGCCCTCAGGTCACTTCCGAAGAGCTTTGCCTCGTGTTTGCTTCATGCAGACCGAATGAGATTCAGTAGCCGTTACGAAACACTGATCCGAAGCGTTTTTGAGAAGCGTGGGATCGGCTTTAGTTCTTCAGCGGTTGAGACATTGTTGGCACCCTCCGTTCAGCCACCCCTTTACCGCCTCAGTGAATCGGAAGAAGTCCGGCGCCATGTTGTAAAAATTCGCGAGAAGTTTTCAGAGGTCATAATTCCGGATGACATCGATCTCATCGACCCGGACCAACTTGAACAGTTCCTCTCTTCGTCCGCCAGCGCTCCGTACCATTTGGCGGCGGTCGGAGATGTGATGACCGGGATGCGGATGCGTCATCGTATCCGCAGGTTTGGCCCAGACTATGCCTTCGCCTGGGTCAGGCCGATCTTTAGACGCTGCGCTTTGATAACGGGAAACCTTGAGGGGCCGTTCTCCACCATCTCTGAGAAAGCAGATACCACTCGGAACTACTCATACAAAGTGGACCCCAAGTCAGCCTCTGTCTTACGTCGTGCAGGCTTCGCTGCCATGACTGTCGCGAATAACCACATTCAAGACTGCGGTCGGGGTGGCGTGGTTGAGACGCTAGCCACGTTAGAGCGACAGTATATCCAACCGTACGGTGGTGGTAGGAACCAGAGCTCTGCTTACCACCCGGCGATTTTTGATGGCGCAGATATCCGCATCGGACTTCTCGGATATTACTGGAACCGTCGAACAGCGGCTCGTGGCGAACTTCCAGGCTCCGCACAAGATGTGCCCGAATTCGTCGAGCGTGATCTGGCCCAACTTCGTCCACTGGTCGATCGGATCGCCGTGATGGTACATTGGGGTTTGCCATACCAGCGCCAACCTACCGAGCAAGACCGCATGAAAGCACGGCTATTTATCGACCTGGGTGCGGACGCAGTCATCGGCCATCATCCCCACATCCTTCAGCCGATCGAGATTTATAATGGTCGGCCGATATTATACAGTGTCGGCAATTTTGCATTTGGGTCCGGAAACAGCAAAGGGGAGTCCATTCTGCCTTGCTTCCACTTTGGTGCGAAGCAGATCCGTTTAGATATTTATCCAGTTTACGTTCAAAACAGAGATCCGCGCCTCGACTACCAACCAAAGATAATGGGAGGAGCAGCCGGTCGCGCGACAATCGATCGGTTGCTGGCGTTGTCGCCTGGACTCGCCGATGTTGTCGTAGCCGTTCAAGACAGATGCCTTAGATTGGCCATCCCTGCACTGGCGTGAGGCTCCGAAGCTCATGCGTATGCCGTACGCGGATTTGCACTGGGTTCCTCGATCGCAATGGCGGCGCGAGCGATACGTGCCGACAAAACAAGGAGCCGATACCCTGTCACGCAGGAAGCTGAGGTGCCGCGGAGGCGTCGCTTGCGAACATTGCGAGGACCAGACGTGGAGGAACGAACTCTTTACTGCTCAGCCGGTTTTGATTTGTTTAGCTGCCGCTAATGGGGTATGTCATCCCTGCGGGATCGTCCATGGGAGCGACAGGTGCGATTTCTAATCCGTCTGTTAGGGGCAGTCGTCTTAGGCTGTAGTCTGACGTATTCAGGCCAAGTACTTGCCTGGAAGGTCGGCAAAGGTACGACCTCAGCAACTATTAACGGCATAAAGTTGACAGTATACACCTATCATCCGAAGAACTGTGCCAATCCATCGATCCTGTTCGTATTCCATGGACTAAGCCGAACGGCCGAATCCTACCGAGACTACGCGCAGCCTCTTGCGGATCGAAATTGCCTGATCGTTATGGCGCCGCTTTTCGACCTGGAAAGGTTCCCAGGCTGGAGCTATCAGCGGGGAGGCATTGTCAACTCGGGCACAATTCAACCTCGGGACAGGTGGACTGTCTGGTACGTGAAGGGCTTGGTAAACTGGGCGAGGGCCCGAGAGGGGCTGCCGACTGCCCAGTACTACCTTTTTGGGCACTCGGCGGGAGGTCAATTCATGTCGCGTGTTGCAGCATTTGCCTTGTCGGATGCCAAGAGAGTGGTCGTAGCCAATCCGTCGACCTACGTATTGCCTTCCCTAGCAGAGGCGGCAGCCTACGGGCTGGGATGTCTCTCCTCGGGCTGCGTCTATACGCCGGATCAAGCCTCTCAGGAGTTGAAGGCCTATCTGGCTTTGCCTCTAACGATCTATCTTGGAGAAGACGACACTGGCGATGTCGATCTAAACGAAAGCGCAGCTGCTATGCGCCAAGGAGAGACGCGTTTGGATCGGGGGCAGTTCACTTTTGAGCTGGCGCAAGCTGTCGCGACCGCTAACGGGTGGCCTTTCAATTGGCGTCTCGTGATTTTGCCGGGTGTCGGACATTCGGCACGCGACTTGTTGCAGTCTGACCAGGCTCAGCAAGTCTTCGGCCTTAAGTAAAGAATTAGCACATCGCTGACTTCAAGGTCTGCCGCGTTTCACTCAGCTCAATGAGCAGCGAGACAGCTTGCATCGCCTTTTTGCCGAGCGTGAATTGCCGCTGCGTTTTGTTGTTCTAATTTAGTAAATTCTAAACCATCTTCGGTCTAAGTTGCTCTTAAGAGAGGGCTTCTGGATGCGGAGACTGAAAGATCTGCCGCCCGAAAAACGGGGGAACTTTGCCGTCGCGATGGCCTTAATGGTGGTGCCACTGGGCTTGGCCCTCGGCCTTAGCATTGACTTTACCAACGCCGCTTCCTGGAGATCCAAGCTGCAGGAGATAGCCGATTCGGCGGCTCTTGTTGCTGTCGAGAGCGACGGAGGAAACGAAGCAGCCGTCCAGGCCGCGAAGAATTGGGCGCTGGCCAATGGCTCCTTCGTGACCGGCGCTGTCGTTGGGGTGAGCATCACCACTCCTTCTGCTGGGACGCGAGAGGCGGCGGTTGAAATCTCAGCTGGAATGCCAACCGCTTTCATGAGTCTTGCTGGAATTCGGAGCATTAACCTTCACGCGGCGGCAACGGCCCGAAAAGCCGCGCCGGATTATTGCTTCTATGTCCTCGATCCTGCCTCAAATGGAGCGCTGACGGTAATGGGTTCCGGGGGGCTTTCGGTGGCAAACTGCGGTATCCAAGTGAATTCCTCCAGTCCAAGGGCACTGAGGCACGTTGGAACCGGAAAGATTGTCGCCAGAAAAATCTCTATAGTGGGCAATTACCAAGGCGGCGGTTACACCATCATCCCGAAAACCAACCAACCCGAACTTGCAGACCCCCTTGTCGATCTACCGCAGCCCGTTCCACCGAACGGCTGCGACTACAGTGATCAGATGCTGACCGATGTTACCATTCCGGCCGGCCGGGTGTTCTGTGGAAACATTGACCTCGATGGAAATGTCGTTCTTTCTCCCGGAGTTCACTATTTTCAGAACGCAACAGTGAGCATCGGCAGCCATGTGAATCTCTCGGGCGACGAAGTCACGATATTCGTTGACTCCGAGTCAAGCATTATTCAGTCAGCAGGCAAAGGTGGCGTAAGGATTTCGGCTCCCACGAGTGGCATTTACGCTGGCATCGCTATCTTCGGGTCACGCACAGTTACGCCCTCTGTGCCCACGGTCTCATTGTCCGGAAACAAAAACTACTTAATTGAAGGGGCTATCTACCTGCCCCATCATCGTTTTCGGATGAGAGGGACAACAGACCTGAAGTCGACTGCCAACTCAGGTTGGATTGTTGCGTGGCAATTTTTCTATAGTGGCAACTCGAGTGTGGCCCTGGACTGGTATGGTGCGACTCCGCCGAAAGGCCTTGGAGACTTAGGAATAGTGCTCCTTCGCTGAAGCAATACTGATGTCAGTGCTCGGCACAGGGCTAATCTTTGTTGTTGCTGCATTGGGCTCGGACCAACCAACCATTCCCGGCGGCTGCCGTTATATGCATGGCCGAAATGACCGAGCGGGCATGACTGTGCGCAGCTCTTCGGTTGGCGGCGTCCAGCCGGCGCTACCCTGGTCACCCGGAGGCAGCACAGATCGAATCAGGCGGCGAAGCACAATTTTCCGCCAAGTGCCTGAGACTGTTTGGTAGTGGAACCAGTCATGGGCGGAGCTGATCTCCGGTCAATTTTTCTGCTTTGGTCCAAAAAAACAGCGAAATTCGACGAATCTCAACGTTTCGGGCACTCCTCAAACACCGATGCTATATCGCGGCGGACTAGCGTCCAAATTGCCGGCGCAAGCGAGTTACAACTTCATGCAGACCCATGGCATTCGAAGCTTTCACAAGAAGGCGGTCCTTCGCGCGCAGGATAGTGGCGAGCTCGGGCAACACATCGTCTGCTGTCGCGAAGTGTGGGCCGAGGAGGTACTCCGGCAGGGCACGACGGAGATATGTCATCTGCGTCCCAACCGTGATCACCATATCCAGATCGGCCGCGAGAACGGGTTCCGCCAGACCGGCGTGAAATTCGGCCGATCGTGGCCCGAGTTCCCGCATGTCGCCAAGAAGGGCAAGCTTTCGGCCCCCACTTGCGCGCTTCCCCTCAGCGAGTGCCGCCAGCACGGCGGCCACCGATGTCGGATTCGCGTTGTAGGCCTCATCGACGACATGGATCTCGCCGGACGCGAGGGCGATGCGTATGACTTCGCCACGTCCGTGGATGGCCTGCACCTCCCCGAGCGCATTGGTCGCAGCTCCCAGATCAAGGCCGAGCGAATCGACAGCCGCCAGCGCGCTGAGGCTGTTGACTGCCATGTGCCGCCCTGGATTACCTAGCTTGTAGGCGAAATCCCGGCCCTTCAGGACCGCACGCACCAGTTGATCTTCGTGCGAATAGTCCACGAGCCGGTAGTCGGCCTTAGCATGTCCACCGAAGGACACGACCTTCGCCCCGAACGACAGCGCGCGGGCTCGGAGATATTCGAAATGCTCGGAATCCCGAGGCATGATCGCAGTGCCGCCCTCAGCGACATCGTACAGGCGGGCTTTCAACTTGGCGATGGCCTCACGCGAGCCGTACTCTTCGAGATGGGCGTCGCCGATCGTCGTGATAAGAGCGACATGCGGCTTGAGCGCAGATACCTCAAGGAGCCGCCGAAAAAAGCCAATCGACACCTCGACAGCGTGGATGCCATCAGGGGGAAGGTTGGCGATCAGGCCGAGCACGCCGGAGACGGTATTGAAGTTTTCGCCCGGAAAAGGTGGATAACCAGCTGCGGTGAGAATGACGTTGATCATCGCCGTGGTGCTCGTCTTGCCGACGCTGCCGCCAACCGCGATCAGGCGTCCGCCGTAAGCAGACCGCGCTCGCTCGGCGAGATACTTCATGGCGACGCGGACCGAAGCCACCCGGAGCAACGGCAAGCCTTCGAAGTTGGGCCGGTACTCTCGGTCCGCGAGGAGCGCGAGCCCCTGTCGCCTGAAGCGCCTGATCTTCCTGGGGTGTACTCCGTAACGGTAGGTGCCAACGCGCGGGATGACGAGCGCGCCGGGGCCGATCAGTGCGTCGCAGAAGGCTATGCAGTCGGTCGTCCAGGCTTCCGGCAACTCGCCTTCCCATATGCCTCCGGTGATCTCCGCAAGCTCAGCCTTCGTCCAAGGGTGCATTTCTCCCCCTGTCCTGCCGATCGACCCGAATCACGTTAACCCGCGCCCCGGCCACCTTGAATAGGTGGCCGTCCGACATCCCTGTCCTGTGGTTCGATCACTTTCAGCCAATTCCGCTCAATGTGCAATGGTTCCGGGTACCACCTGAGACCTTTGCCGGGTTCAAAGCGGCCTTCGCCAAGCCCACTACTTTAACGACCACATCCGCAATCACTTTTGAGATCGTCTGGTTGGGACCGATCACGATCTTGGATGAGCGAAACCATCTGTTCGAACGCTAGTCACCTATTCATCGAGTTCAACGGCTCATGGTCGGGGAGACAGTGATGCAGCACCTCGCCAAGGTTTCGCTTGTCGAACGTCTGGCCACAAACGGGGCAGAACTCGAAATATCCTGCTTCGTCGTTGGCCGGCGGCCCGTGGCGCTTGCCCTTGATGCCGGTTGCGGGGTTGTTGGTTCGATCTCGTCTCACGTTGGTCGCCACCGCACGTAACTTTCATGGGGACGGGCCGACAGCCGATCGGGGGTTCCAGCGGGCCGCCGGGCCTACCGGCTGCCAGTGGCGCTGCCGGGTAGAGTCAATTGTAGGCCATTTCATGCGTCATTACTAATACAATAAAATGATAGCGTTCCGTTCCTCTAGCCGCCAGACCGGGCGCGTCCATTCCCCCTATGATGCGGACTTTGGTGGACAATCCGCCCTAAGGGGACGGATGGACACACGAGTCGAGTTCGACCTCGTGATCGATGATGCCGATGTTCGCATTCTTACTCGCCGCGGTCTCGATTGAACGACGAAGTAGCGAGACCTTTCGGCGCCGCCAAGGAGACGTCGACGCTGACGGTCGGTAGCGGCTGTCGTCCGTCGTCTCGGTGCGTCGAAAAACGGGCAAGTTGATTGGGAACAACGATTACCTACCTCGATTTAGGCATCGTAGCGCCGCGCTTCGCAGCGGTTTTGGGCCGCTTCGCCCTGGAATATGTGTGCCCAAAGTCTGAAGGTCTGCGAAATTCGCCGTACTTATTTCGCAAAAATCCTGCAAAAAAAGTGCGGCGATTTCGCGCTAAGTGCTTGAAAAACGTGGTGATCCCGACAGGAATCGAACCTGTGACCTACAGATTAGGAATCTGCCGCTCTATCCTACTGAGCTACGGGACCATCGCGCCCGACACATAACCGCTTCGGGACGTTTCGCCAAGAGGCAGCTAGGCCGCTCGCTTGGGTTCGACCGCGAACGGGCTCAGGCCCAGCCAGGTCTGCATTTTACGGGCGATATCCTGGTCTCCCGTCAAGATGACTTTCGTCCCTGCCTTCTCGACGGTGATCAGCCCCATCCAGATTTCGGTCATGGTGTGCAGGTCGGTCGAGACGTAGAGATCGACATCGAAGCCCGGGTCGTACCAGCAGAGGTCGACCTCGCCGTGCTTCTCGACGATCAGCCACCATGACCGTTTCGAGGCGGGGAGCTCCTGATATAGAAATTGTATCACCGTGCGGCCGTCGGGCAGCGGCGACGCGTTGAGATTGCGCCGCATGTCCCACATCAGCAGCGACGGATCGAGGTTCTTCAGCGACAGCCGCGACTCGACCCATTTCTGCCCCCAAAAGCCCATCGCCTCGACAACGGAACGCAGATCCCTGCCTGCCTCGGTCATCCGGTATTCGAAGATGCCTTTCTCGCCGCGCACCTCCTTGCGCTCGACGATCCCGGCCAGCTCGAGCTCCTTGAGGCGTTGCGACAGAAGGGTCGGCGACATTTTGGGGACGCCGCGGCGCAGATCGTTGAAACGGGTCGAGCCTGCCACCAATTCGCGAAGCAGAACCATGGTCCAGCGGGTGCACAGCACCTCCGCGGCCATCGATAACGGGCAGAACTGTTTGTATCCGGACTGGGTCACGACGTTGCCTTCCCCTCAAACTCAGCCGGGACCATAGGCCTTTCCCGGCGGCGCGGCGAGTACAGAAACTGTACCGGCCCAGTGTGGTGGATTTGAAGTTCCTGCTTTCTGGGTGGCATCAGCGTTAGGAACTTCAAATCCAAAACCACACTGGAAATCCAAGCATTTGCTGGTGTGGCTTTTGAATCCGAAATTCGCTCGCTGCGTTGCTCCAAAGCGAATGCGAATTTCGGATTCGCCACACCAGTACAGATCGCGGACTGGCTGGCGCCGGCCTTGCCGTGCGAGCCCTTGGCCGCTGCACGGGATACCCCTGTGCACGACCAGGAGACATGACCCATGACCGCTTACGTTATCGCAGACATCAAGGTGAGGGACCCGAAGTGGATGCCGGCCTATGCCGCGTCAGTCCACGACCTCGTTCACAAGCACGGCGGCAGATATCTGTCGCGCAGCGGCAATGTGAAGACGCTCGAAGGCAAGCCGCTCGACACGACGCTGATTGCCTTGATGGCGTTCCCGACCGAGGCCGCGGCGCGCGCCTTCACCGACGATCCTGCCTACGCGCCGTTCGTTTCGGCCCGTCAGGGCGGCAGCGACAGCCGTTTCCAGCTGATCGACAACTCCGATCTGGCCGGAACCATCCCGTATCTGCCGAAGGGATGATCTTCCCCTGCATTCGTCGCATCGGGATAGGGATCTCCCAGCAACAACAGCCACAGCGCCCACCTGCCGGACCTCCTTACTTCCGGCGGCCGGCCGGGCTGTGCTTTTCAAGAAGAATGGAATGACTATGACAATCAACTTTCGCAATAGAGTTCTCGCTGCCGCGGCGCTGCTGTCGGCCTGCACTGCGCTGGCGCAGGCGCATCAGGCAGCGCCCGCGTCCGGTCCCAATCCGCTGGCCGACAAGGTACGCGCGGCCAACAGCCGCTTCGAGAATGTGGCGGCGGCGACCGCTGAGGGCTATGCGCCCATTCCTTGCGCCAGCGGCATCACCGGCGGCGCAATGGGCATCCATTACGTCAATCCGGGCTACCTCAAGGACGACGCGGTCGATGTCGCCAAGCCTGAAGCCGTCATGTACGAGCCGATGGCCGACGGCACGCTAAAACTGATCGCGGTCGAATACATCACCTCGAAAGGCCCGGCCTCGCTCGACGGACATCTGTTCAACTTCAACAGTGCGCCCAATCGCTATGGCCTCGGTCCGTTCTACGAGCTGCATGTCTGGGCCTGGAAGGGCAACCCGACCGGCGCGTTCGCCGATATGAACCCGAACGTGTCGTGTGAACCGACGACTGCTGCCAGCCAGTAAGCAGCCGAGCCAGGCGGCGCCAACGCCGCCTGGCCGCGCTGAATTGCGGGGCAGCCGGCAACGGGCGCAAAGACGGCTCAGATAGCGGAACTTTCGGGATGCCGGCGCGCTTTAGTGTCCCGAAGGAGAGACCGCATGAGCGCGACCAAAGAGTTCTTTGAAACCTGGCTGCAGGAGAATGTCGGCAATCTGCCGGCCGAGAGCGAGGTGAGCGTCGCCGTCCTGGCGCAGCAATTCGAACAGGATGCCGACGCTGCCGGCTATGGCCACGAGGTTCGCGAAGACGAGCTCGGCAATATCCAGGAGGCGATCGAGGCAGCCCTGACGAAGGCGAGGACAGGCGAAGAGCCGCAGGCTGCCGACGACAATGAGCTGGCGCCGGTCATGGAGGCGCTGGAGGTCGAGGATCCGAAGAGCGGACCGTAGCGGTTGCGGCTCTTCCCTTCCACGCTACATGACCGGGCATAATGGATGCCAAACACCTCACACTCGGCGTCGTGATCGGCGTGGCTATCGGCGTCGTGTTGGACAACATTGTTGCGGGCATCGGTATAGGTATTGCTCTGGGCATTGCCTTCGGCCTTGCCCGGAAGTCGTCCGGCCGGAAGTGACCAGCAGAGCATGTCCTGCCCGGTTTTGCCGCCCAGAGGTGCGGCGGTTGCCGCACCGCCGATGCCGAACGGCTACGCCGCCAGCGCCGTTTCCGCCAGCTTCACCCAATAGCTCATGCCGTGCGGGATGACCTCGTCGTTGAAGTCGTAGGCTGGGTTGTGCAGGCCGGCGGTATCGCCATTGCCGATGAAGATGAAGGCGCCCGGCCGCGCTTCAAGCATGTAGGAGAAATCCTCGCCGCCCATCACCGGCTGGATCGCGCGGTGCACATGGCTGTCGCCGGCGACGTCGGCCGCGATGTCGCTGGCAAAGACCGTCTCTTCCGGATGGTTGAAGGTGACGGGGTAATTGGCATTGTAATCAACCTCGATTGTCGCGCCGAAGGCAGCGCCCAGGCCTTGGCAAAGCGCGCGGATGCGCTCTTCGGCCTTCTTGGCGACCTCCTTCTTCAGCGTGCGTACGGTGCCGGCGATCTCGGCCGTCTCGGGAATGACGTTATAGGCGTCGCCGGCGTGGAATTTCGTCACCGAGACGACCACCGCCTCGACCGGATCGGTGCTGCGCGAGGCGATCGTCTGCAATGCGCCGACAAGCTGGCTGGTGATGACGATCGGGTCGATGGTGCCGTGCGGCATCGCCGCGTGGCCGCCCCGGCCCTTGACGGTGATGGTGAATTCGGCGGTCGCCGCCATGATTGGACCCGGCCTGATGGCGAACTGACCGACCGGCAGGCCCGGCATGTTGTGCATGCCGAACACCTTGGAGATACCGAAGCGCTCCATCATACCGTCCTTGACCATCTCGTTGCCGCCGCCGCCGCCCTCTTCGGCCGGCTGGAAGATGACCGCGACGGAGCCGGCGAAATTGCGCGTTTCGGCGAGGTATTTGGCGGCACCCAACAGCATCGCGGTGTGGCCGTCATGACCGCAGGCGTGCATCTTGCCGGGGACGGTCGAAGCATAGGATTTGCCGGTGATCTCGTTGAGCGGCAGGGCATCCATGTCGGCGCGCAGGCCGATGGTCGAGCCTTCGCCGTGGCGGCCGCGGATGATGCCGACGACGCCGGTCTTGCCCAAACCCGTCACGATATCGTCGCAGCCGAAAGCCTTCAGCTTCTCGGTGACGAAAGCGGCGGTCTTGAAGACGTCGAAATTCAGCTCCGGCGTCTGGTGCAAATGGCGGCGCCAGCCGGCCACCTCGTCCTGCATTTCGGCGGCTCGGTTCAGGATCGGCATGATGGTTCCATTTCGCTGTTGGAGCAGGCGGTCTTGGCCTGCTGCTTTGCAATTGTGCCTGCTGCCTTGCAACCATGCACGCTGCTTTGCATTGTGCTGCTGCTTCCACATTGTGATCGGCAGCACTTTGCCATGTTGACGTCACATAGAGTAAATAGCACCGCGACTGTGGTCCGGGAACAGAGGGCCGGACCATTATCCTGGCGATCGTGTAACGAAATCTTACGGAGCCAGGTGGGACTGCGGCAAGAGGCTATTTCGGTTTTCATGATGCGCTACAGGCATTTCCTCAAACTGTTGGTGGCGGGCACGGTGGTGCTTGCGGCGCTGGCCGGGCCTGCCTTGGCCAATCCGACAATCCTGTTCGACCTGAACAGCGGCAAGATCCTGCAGCACCAGGAGGCGTTCAGGCGCTGGTACCCGGCTTCGCTGACCAAGCTGATGACCGCCTATGTGGCGTTTCGGGCGATTGCCGCGGGCGAGGTCCAGCTCGATTCGCCGATCAAGGTAACGAAACATTCTGCCGGCGAGCCGCCGAGCAAAATGGGCTTCAACCCGGGCTCGGTGATGCGGTTGGACAATGCGCTGAAGATGATGCTGGTCAAATCGGCCAACGATATCGCCATGGCGGTCGGCGAGAATATCGGCGGTTCGCAAGCGGCTTTCGCCGAACGCATGAACGCCGAAGCGCAGAGGCTCGGCATGAGCGGGTCCCATTTCGTCAATCCGAACGGGCTCTATTCGCCGGACCAGTATACGACAGCGCGCGATCTCGCTTTGCTGGTGATGGCGATTCGCAAGGAATTTCCGCAATATGCCCCCTGGTTCTCGATCGAAGGCCTTGCCGTCGGCAAGAAGGCGATCTCCAACTACAACCTGCTGATCGGCCGCTATCCGGGTGCCGACGGCATGAAGACGGGTTTCGTCTGCTCGTCCGGCTTCAACATGATCGGCTCGGCGACCCGCAACGGCCGCACCCTGGTCGCCGTAGTGCTCGGCGAGCAATCGGCCATTACCCGCGCCGAGGCGGCGGCAAAATTGCTCGACCAGGGCTTTGCAACGCCGGCGCCGAGCTGGCTGACGGTAGCGGCGCTGCCCGCCTATGGCGACACCATGTCGGCCAACGACATGAATGACGAAATCTGCAAGAAGAAGCCGGTCGAGGAGCAGTCGGAAACCGCACCCGCCGTCGGCGACAAGGGCAAGGACGTGCCGAAATCGCCCTATCAGGAAAAGCTCGACCATGTACCGACGCTGATCGCCGTCGGCCTCGGCGGCGCCACGGGACCGAAGCCGAAGGCGATGCTCGACGCCTCCGGGCAGGAATATGCCGACGTGCCGCTGCCGACATGGCGGCCGGACCGGGCGCCGCCGGCCGGCGCCGAGCCAGTTGTGGCCGGATCCGCCACCGCCGCGCAGGTCCAGCAGCCGGCCAAGGCGCTGAACTAGCCGCATGGCCGGTTTCCCGATCCCCGTTTCGGTGCTCACCGGCTTTCTCGGTGCCGGCAAGACGACGCTGCTCAATCGGCTGCTCCGGGATCCGGCGCTCGCCGACACCGCCGTCATCATCAACGAGTTCGGCGAGGTGGCGATCGACCATCTCCTGGTCGAGCAGGCCTCCGACGGCATCATCCAGCTCTCCGACGGCTGTCTCTGCTGCACGGTGCGCGGCGAGCTGGTCGACACGCTGGCTGACCTCGTCGACCGCCTGCAGACCGGCCGCATCGACCGGCTTGCCCGCGTCATCGTCGAAACCACCGGGCTCGCCGATCCCGCCCCCGTACTGCAGTCGATCATGGCACACCCGGCCCTGGTCCAGGCCTTCCGGCTCGACGGCGTCATCACCCTGGTCGATGCCGTCAACGGCAATGCGACGCTCGATGCGCATGTCGAGGCGGTGAAGCAGGTGGCCGTCGCCGATCGCATCGTGCTCAGCAAGGCCGACCTGACCACGGATGCAGGCGATGTCGAGGCGTTGCGGGCGCGGCTCAGGCAGCTCAACCCGGGCGCCGTGGTGCTCGACGCCGGCGAGGCAAGCACCGCGACCCTGTTCGATAGCGGCCTCTACAATCCGGCCACCAAATCCGTCGATGTGCAGCGTTGGCTCGGCGAAGAAGCCGGCCACGACCATGACCACGGCGGGCATGACCACGGCGGGCATGATCACGACGGGCATGACCATGCCGACCATGATCACCATGACCACAGGCACGATTCCCGCGTGCGTTCGTATTCGCTGGTTCATGACGGGCCGGTGCCGTTTTCGGCAATCGAGATGTTCCTCGATCTGTTGCGCTCGGCGCATGGCGAGCGCCTTTTGCGGATGAAAGGCGTCATCGAGCTTGCAGAAGACCCGTCGCGGCCGCTGGTTATCCATGGCGTGCAGAAGATCCTGCATCCGCCGGTGCAACTGCCGGCCTGGCCGGACAGCCAGCGCGGCACCAGACTGGTGCTGATCACGCTCGACATGCCCGGAGACTATGTCCGGCGGCTGTTCGCCGCCTTCACCAACCGGCCGTCGATCGACACGCCGGATCGCGCAGCACTGGAAAGCAACCCGCTGGCTATTGCCGGATCGTGATCTCCCCCCTTGAGGGGGAGATGTCGCCGAAGGCGACAGAGGGGGTCGCCTCGGCTGGCGCGACGCCCTGTGGGACGAGAGAAAAGGTTGGCGCTTCACGCGCGGCAACCCCCTCTGGCCTGCCGGCCATCTCCCCCTCAAGGGGGAGATTATCCCGCTCAGCCGCTTTCGCCAGAACGAGCTAAGTCGAGACTCAGCCGATCCCGCACTCGACCAGGAAGCGGTGGCCGCCCGATATCGCCGTCGTCTCGATCAGCCGATGGCCGGTCTCGGTGCAGAAGGCGGGAATGTCGATGACGGCGAGCGGATCGGTGGTTTCGAGCCACAGCCGGCTGCCCGGCTGCATTGCGGCCAGGCGCTTTTTTGCCTTGAGCACGGGCAACGGGCAGTTCAGGCCTTTGAGGTCGTAGACGGCGGCGGGGCTGGTTGAGGGCCTGTGTTCTTGGCCCCCATCTTCTTGCTCAAGCATGAAGTTCAGCCGCCAAACATGCCGAGCAGCTTTTTCTTCAACCTTGTCGCCGTGCTTTCGGCGTCCGCAGCCTGCGTTTCGACTGCCGGGGCGGCGTCCGATGGCGCTACGGTGGCGGTGGCGACAGGCATCTCTGCGGCGGTCTTGGCAGCTTCCTTTTCGGCGAGCGCCTGGGCTTTGGCAGCTTCCTTCTCGGCCAAGGCCCGTGCCTTGGCTGCCTCTTTCGCGGCCTTGGCCGCTTCTATGGCGGCAAGCCTTTGTTCCTCGGCCTTCTGCTTGGCGGCCTTTTCGGCATCGAGCGCCGCCATCTTGCGGCCCGCCGGCGAATCGATGCGGCCCATGCGCGCCGTTTCGGCCACGGTGCCGTCCGGGTTGAGCGAGGGCGGCTCGATCGGAACGCGTTCGCCGCGGGCACGCCGCTTCGACCAGTCGGAAACGATGCTGGCTTCCTTGATCCCGGCGATGGTTGGCTTGGGTGCCGGCACGCTGGCCTTGACGGCGCCGTTGAAGGCCGCCTCATAGGTGCTTTGATAGGCGTTGATGGCGCTCTTCAGCGAATCGGGCTGGGTGGTCACAGGGCAAGCGCCGGTCGGATTAAAGGTCGAGCCGTCGGCCGCTACCTGGTTGAAGACGTAGCGCTTCTCGCAGACGTCGACTTTCGGCGGCACCTTGGTGACCTCGAAATTGTCGTAGCCGACCTTCAGCATCTTCCAGAATTCGTAGTTCGGGTCGTTGCGATAGCGCGCCATGTTGGCTGCGGTCATGCGGAACGGAAAAGCCTGGATCTGGAACTCGGTCTGGCCGCCCTGGAAGGCGTCGCGGCCGAAGGCGTAGATCTGCTCGATCTGCGCGTCGGTCATCGAATAGCAGCCGGACGACGAGCAGGCGCCATGGACCATCAGGTTGGAACCGGTGCGGCCATTGGCGCGGTCATAGGCGTTCGGGTAGCCGATGTTGAAGGACAGGTGGTAATTCGACCGCGGATTCATCTGTGCCGGGCGGACCGTGTAAATGCCTTCCGGCGCCTGGCGGTCGCCTTCGGTGAATTTCGGCCCGAGCTTGCCCGACCATTTGCAGATGTCGTAGCTGGCGACCAAGTCGTAGCGGCCGTTGGTCTTGGCCTTCCAAATTTCGAGCTTGCCTTCTTCCTTGAAGATGCGGGCCATCACCGAGGAGGTGCGGACCATGCCCTTGGCTTTCATCTCGGCCAGGATCTTGTCCGGCAGCGGCTTGTTGGCTTGCGGCGCAAAATCCTTCATCGAAGCGTCATTGCAGCCGGCGACGCCGATCGCAGCGATCAGAACTCCGGTGCGGGCAAGCTTGGCAAACATGGATATGGCTATCGTCTTCATCTCTGCGCCGCGGATGCCGCGGCTGCTAAACTGACCACTGACGGACCCTAAGCCCGTTAACCTTGAAAATTCCTTACTGCAATCATGCTGGCGCGTCCCCTTACGGCAAGCCCACTGAGCCGAATGCGGCGGCATTTTTGTGGCGAAACTGCTTCACGCCGCCACATTTCGGGCCGCGTGCCTGCCGGATGTTATAGATTGCGGCCCATCGCCAGGTATTTCTCGCGGCGATGCTCGCGGAAGTCGGTGTTGGCGCCGGAGAATTCCTTCATCGTCCTGGCGATGAGGTCGCCGGTGGCGGCAATCACCGTTTCGGGGGCGCGATGGGCACCGCCGAGCGGCTCGGCGACGATGGCGTCGATGATCTTCAGCTCCAACAGATCCTGCGCCGTGATCTTCATGTTGGTCGCAGCGTCCTTGGACCGCGTGGTGTCGCGCCACAGGATCGAGGCGGCGCCTTCCGGCGAGATCACCGAATAGATGGCGTGTTCGAGCATGTAGACGCGGTTGGCGGTGGCGATCGCTATGGCGCCGCCCGAGCCGCCTTCGCCGATCACCACCGAGATCGACGGCACCTTCAGGCCAAGGCAGGCCGAGGTCGAGCGGGCGATGGCTTCCGCCTGGCCGCGCTCTTCGGCGTTGACGCCCGGATAGGCGCCGGCCGTGTCGACCAGCGTCAGCAGCGGGACTTGGAAGCGGTCGGCGAGTTCCATCAACCGCACCGCCTTGCGGTAGCCCTCCGGCCGCACCGAGCCGAAATTATGCTTCAGCCGGCTTGTCGTATCGGAACCCTTCTCCTGGCCGATGATTGCCACCGGCTCGCCACGGAAGCGGGCGAAGCCGCCGACGATCGCCTGGTCCTCGCCGAAATTGCGGTCGCCGGCGAGCGGCGTGAAATCGGTAAGCAGGCCCTTGATGTAGTCGATGCAATGCGGCCTGTCCGGATGGCGCGCCACCTGCACCTTCTGCCATGGCGTCAGCGCCTTGTAGGCGTCGCGCAGCGCATCGCGCGAGCGCTTCTCGAGACGGGCGATCTCATCGCCGACATCGACCGCCTCGCCGTTCTCGGCAAGCTTCTTCAGCTCAAGGATCTTGCCTTCGAGATCCTGCACAGGCTTTTCGAAATCGAGGTAATTGTACATTCTTGGGCGGACCGGCAAGTCGGAAGGCAATGACTGACGCAAGCCTGAAAATGCAGGCTGGGCGCGGTGGAACGTCGTTCTCACATAGCGGCATGACGCCTAGTCGGCAAGCGGATGATGATCGTTGACCAGAAGCACCAGCCGCTCCTCCAGCACATGCGTGTAGATCTGCGTCGTTGAAATATCGGCATGGCCAAGCAACTGCTGCACGGCCCTGAGATCAGCGCCGTTCTGCAGCAGATGGCTGGCGAAAGCATGGCGCAGCACATGCGGCGATATCTTCGCCGTGGCAATGCCGGCCCGAGCGGCAAGCCCTTTCAGCTCGCGGGCAAAGACCTGTCTCGAGAGATAGCCGCTGTCGGAGGCAGCCGGAAACAGGAACGGGCTGTCGGCAAGAGCCGGCACCGCCGCCCCCCGTGCGGCAAGCCATGTCCGCATCGCGGTGCGCGCCTTGGCCGACAGCGGCACCATGCGTTCCTTGTTGCCCTTGCCGCGGACCATGAAGAAGCGGTCGTCGCGCTGCGCCACCGTCACGGGGAGGCCGACCAGCTCCGAAACGCGCAAGCCGGTGGCGTAGAGCACCTCGACCAGCGCGTGCAGGCGCAGCGCCGCCAGGCTGTCGCCGTCATGCAGGGAGGGGTCCATTGCCTCCTGCGCGGCACGGTCGAGCAGCCGGCCGGTGTCGGCCTCGCTCATCGTCTTAGGCAGCGGCCGGCCCTTCTTCGGACTGTCCAGCGTGCCGGTCGGATCGTCACCGCGCAGGCCTTCGGCGTAGAGGAACTTGAAGAACTGCCGGATCGCCGACAATTTGCGCGCCTGCGAGGTGGCGGCAAAGCCGCGCGCGGCGATGTCGTCGAGATAGGCGCGGATGTCGGCGCTGGTGGCAGCGGCAAGCCCACCGCCGATCCCGGCGGAAGCGTCTTCGAGGTCGCGGCGATAGGAGGAAAGCGTGTTTTCGGCGGCGCCGCGCTCGGCGCTCATCATCTCCAGGAAAGCTTCGATGCGGGCGGCGCTGTTCATTTTTTGGGATTGAGCTTTTCCGGAGGGATACGCACGCTCATTTCCGCCTTCCTCGGCTCGACGAACATGACCAGGGCGAACATCGCGCCATAGACAATGCCGGCCAGAATCGCGAGCGTCACGACAAAGCGAAACAGTGTTGGCATTAATTTTCGCCCGTCGTCTTATTCTGCATTTCCAACCCTGTGCCCTTATGAGACGCCAATCCGGCCAATTCAAGGGTGAAGCCCATAGTCCCGGTTGCGCCGCGCTTGACGCAAACAGGCTTTTGATGTCGATACGCCGGCAAAGAGGCCCTAGAAGCATGAACGCGCTACCAGCAAATTCTCCGGGCGAGAGCCATGCCGCGCTGCTCGGCCGGCTGGGCGGCCGTTCCATCGTCTTTGTCGGGCTGATGGGCGCCGGCAAGACGGCGATCGGCCGCAAGGTGGCGGCGATGCTGGCACTGCCCTTCATCGACAGTGACCAGGAGATCGAAACTGTTTCGCGCATGAGCGTCCCGGACCTGTTCGAGCGCTATGGCGAGGCGGAGTTCCGAGCACTGGAGCAGCGCGTCATCCTGCGTGTGCTGGAGCACGGGCCGCAGGTGCTGTCGACCGGCGGCGGCGCCTTCATGAACGCGCAGACGCGCGAGGCGATCGCCAGCCATGGCGTGTCGGTTTGGCTGAAAGCCGAGATCGACCTGTTGATGGAGCGCGTTTCCAAGAAACAGAACCGGCCGCTGCTGAAAAGCGCCGATCCACGCGCCGTGCTGGAACGGCTGATGGCGGAACGCTACCCGGTTTATGCCGCGGCCGATGTCATCGTGCCGACCCGCGACGACCGCAAGGAGATCATTGCCGCCGAAGTGGTGGACGCGCTGCGCGGCCATCTCGGCGTTGCCGACATTGACGAGGTGCGGTCGTGAGCGCTGATGCAACGGTCTCTGTCGAAGTCGGGCTTGGCGAGCGTGCCTACGATATTTTGATCGGTCCCGGCCTGCTGTCACGCGCCGGCGCCGAGATTTCGCGCCGTCTGCCGGGCACGCGGGCGGCGGTCGTCACCGACGAAAACGTCGCGGCCGCGCATCTCGCGACGCTTGCGGCCGGCCTGGCAAGCGGTGGCATCCAACATGCCGTCATCACGTTGCCGCCAGGCGAAAAGACCAAGAGCTTTGCGCATCTCGAAGAGGTGGTCGACGGCGTGCTGGCCGCCAAGCTGGAGCGCGGCGACGTCGTCATCGCGCTCGGCGGCGGCGTCGTCGGCGACCTCGCCGGCTTTGCCGCCGGCATCGCGCGGCGCGGCATGAACTTCGTGCAGGTTCCGACCTCGCTGCTGGCGCAGGTCGATTCCTCCGTCGGCGGCAAGACCGGCATCAACAGCAAGCGCGGCAAGAACCTGGTCGGGGTATTCCACCAGCCTAGGCTGGTGCTGGCCGACACCGAAGTGCTCGACACGCTGCCGATCCGCGAGTTTCGCGCCGGCTATGCCGAACTGGCCAAATACGGGCTGATCGACCGGCCCGAGTTTTTCGCCTGGCTGGAAGAAAACTGGCGTCAAGTGTTCGCCGGCGGGCCGGAGCGGGCTGCGGCCATCGCCGAGGCCTGTCGTGCCAAGGCCGACGTCGTTGCCCGCGACGAGTTCGAGACCGGCGACCGCGCGTTGCTCAATCTCGGCCACACCTTCGGTCATGCGCTGGAGGCGGCGACCGGCTATGACGGCGCAAGGCTCGTGCATGGCGAGGGCGTCGCCATCGGCATGGCGCTGGCGCACCGCTTTTCGTCAAGGCTCAATCTGGCGAGCCCCGACGACGCGGCGCGTGTCGAGGCGCATCTTCGCGCCGTCGGTCTGCCCTGGCGCATGGCCGACATTCCAGGCGAACTGCCCGACGCCGAGACGCTGTTCTCCTTCATCACCCAGGACAAGAAGGTGTCGCGCGGCGCGCTGACCTTCATCCTGACGCGCGGCATCGGCCAGGCCTTTATCGCCCGGGATGTGCCGGCCTCGGAAGTGCTGGCGTTCCTCCGGGAGAACCATCCGGGTCGGCAGGAAAGCCGCCCGGGATGAGCCAGGCCGGCTGGATCGCGGCTGCCGTGCTCGCCGGCCTCGGCCTGCTGGGCTTCGTCTTGCGCCGGCGCCTGCTCGCCGCCTTCGGCTACGAGCTGCAACGCATCGAGCCGCAGCGCTCGGCGCGCGAGGAACTGCGCGGCGCCGTCGACGATTTCCGCCGCGACGGCCAGGTGGTGCGCGAGGACCGCGCCCGCATCGGCGGCCTGTTCGACCTCGAGGAGCTCGAAGTGTCGGACGTCATGGTCCACCGCACGAATATGCGCTCCGTCAACGCTGACGACCCGCCCGAAGCGGTGGTTCGCGAGATCCTGCAGAGCCCGCACACCCGCATGCCGTTATGGAAGGGTTCGCTCGACAACATTGTCGGCGTGCTGCACGCGAAGGATCTGCTGCGCGCGCTGAACGAGGTCGGCAACGATTTTTCCAGGATCGACGTGATGAAGATCGCGTCGAAACCGTGGTTCGTGCCCGACACCACGACGCTTCAGGAGCAGCTCAATGCCTTCCTGCGCCGCAAGGCGCATTTCGCCATCGTCGTCGACGAATATGGCGAGGTCGAAGGGCTGGTGACGCTGGAAGACATCATCGAGGAGATCGTCGGCGAGATCGCCGACGAGCACGACATCGACATCCAGGGCGTCAAGCAGGAGGCCGACGGCTCCGTCGTCGTCGACGGCACGGTGCCGATCCGCGACCTTAACCGGGCGCTCGACTGGAACCTGCCGGACGAGGAAGCCACCACCATCGCCGGCCTTGTCATCCACGAGGCGCAGTCGATCCCGGACGAAAAGCAGGCCTTTACGTTTCACGGCAAGCGCTTCGTCGTCATGAAGCGCGACAAGAACCGTATCGCGCGGCTGAGGATCAAGCCGGCGATGCTTGGAGAATGACAGTGCGCACCTTGTGGCAGCCGTGGGCAGTCAGGAGTTGATGACGATCGATCGGCGAAGCCTGCTTCTGGCGTCGATGGCGGCGCTGCTGCCGGGACAGGCGGCGGCATTGCGGCCGCGTTCGCCGTCGCCCGAAACCTTCGACTATGGGCCGGCCAAGCTCGATATCTATTCCCGCGATGGCGCAAGCGGCCTGCCGGTCGTCTTCTTCGTCCATGGCGGCGCCTGGCGGGTCGGCAACCGCAACAATGTCAATTCCAAGCCTGGTTTCCTGCTCGACAATGGCTTCGGCTTCGTCTCGATCGACTACCGGATGCTGCCTGAAGCCGACGTCGCCACCCAGGCGGCAGATGTCGAACTGGCCTATCGTTACGTCCGCGCCAACATCGCCAGGCATGGCGGCGATCCGGACCGGATCGTCGCCATGGGCCATTCGGCCGGCTGCCATCTCGTCGCATTGACCGGGCTGCGCGGCGGCCTGCCCGGCGTCGCGGCGCTGGTTCTCGACGACACCAGGGCCTACGACCTGGAGGCACTGGCCAGGAGCGGCGGCATGGCAGGGGTCTATGCCCGCGCCTTTCCCGATCGGGCGCAGTGGCGCGCGCTGTCGCCTGTCACCTATGTGGAAGGCCGCAAGCACCCGCCGACCTTCATCGCCCATTCGCGCGCGAAAGCCCGCGCGGCGGACGCGCAGGCCTTCGCCGGGCGTCTGCGCGCCACCGGAACCAGGGTCACACTGTTCGACGGCAGCGCCTATTCGCACATGTCGATCAATCGCGACTTCGGCACCGAAGGCGATGCATTGACCGCAGCGGTGATGGCCTTCCTGAGGGCGAGCCTCGGCTGAAATTTACCAGCGGGTCTTTTCACCGGGCGCCACCGGCTCGATCGCCAGGGCGTGGACGCCGGATTTCAACTCCTCGGCCAGCAGATCGTTGACTGCGCGGTGACGCTCGACGCGGCTCATGCCGGCAAAGGCTGGCGCGACGATGCGGACGCGGAAATGCGTCTCGCCAGTGCCGTCGAAGGTGGCGTGATGGCCGGAATCCACATGATGATGCCCGGCATGGAGATGGCTTTCGTTGATGACGTCCAGCCGTTCCGGCGAAAACGCCTTTTTCAGCTTATCTTCCATCGTTGCCTGTATGGACATCGCCGCTTCCCTTCACCACATCTATGTCATCGCACAAAATTCGCAATTCGCCGGTTTTATGCCGCGATTCAGCGGCTAGGGCGATCATCGCGAAAATGTCAATTCTTGTTTCGCATCAGCGAACAGCCCATAAATGGGTGAGATGAAGCCGTACCCAAAATATTTCGAGAAGATTCGCATCCGCCCGGAGAAGGACGCGGAGCTGAAGTCGCGTTCGCCGATCTGCCAGTGGGATGGCTGCAAGGAGGCCGGTACCCACCGTGCCCCGGTCGGACGGATGAAGGAAGGCGAGTATTTCCAGTTCTGCTTCGATCACGTGCGCGAGTACAACAAAGGCTTCAATTATTTCTCGGGCGTTCCCGATACCGAGATCGCCCGCTTCCAGAAGGAAGCCATGACCGGCCACCGGCCGACCTGGAAAATGGGCGTCAACGGTGCCTCGACACGCTCCTCGCCCGACTTCGCCCAGGCGCGTTCCGGTCGCGCCGGCTACTACAATCGCATGCGCGATCCGTTCGACCTGTTCAAAGGCCCGAAAGACCCGCGCGAAGCACGCGAGCGCAAGGCCAAGCCGCTTGAGGCCAAGGCACTGGAAACGCTTGGCCTTGATACAAAGGCAACTGGCAAGGATATCAAGGCGCGCTATAAGGAACTTGTGAAACGCCACCACCCGGATGCGAATGGCGGCGACAGAGGTTCGGAAGACCGGTTCCGCGATGTGCTCCAGGCGTATCGCGTGCTCAAGCAGGCAGGTTTGTGCTGAGCGACCATACGGTTCGTGTCGCTTTCCAACTTTCATAAGGTTGGAAAAGGCTCTAAGACCGCCCCCGAACAAAATCGATTGCCGGCGAAACGCGGCGTTTCGCTTGTGGAGACGTTGATAGAGATGAACAAGGTCGATCGCGACATCGCCAACCTGCCCGACACCACGGTGTCGGTGAAGGAGACATTCGGCTTCGACTCCAAGATGGTGGTGCCGGCCTATGCGGTGACGAGCGAGCACGTTCCCGACATCGATCCGGACTACCTGTTCGACAAGAACACGACCATGGCGATCCTCGCCGGCTTTGCCTACAACCGTCGGGTCATGGTGTCGGGCTATCACGGCACCGGCAAGTCGACGCATATCGAGCAGGTCGCCGCCCGCCTCAACTGGCCCTGCGTGCGTGTCAATCTCGACAGCCATGTCAGCCGCATCGACCTCGTCGGCAAGGACGCCATCGTGGTCAAGGACGGGCTGCAGATCACCGAATTCCGCGACGGCATCCTGCCCTGGGCCTATCAGCACAATGTCGCGCTGTGCTTCGACGAGTACGATGCCGGCCGCCCGGACGTGATGTTCGTCATCCAGCGCGTGCTGGAATCGTCGGGCCGGCTGACGCTGCTCGACCAGAGCCGGGTGATCCGCCCGCACCCGGCCTTCCGGCTGTTTTCGACCGCCAACACGGTTGGGCTGGGCGACACCACCGGCCTCTACCACGGCACCCAGCAGATCAACCAGGCGCAGATGGACCGCTGGTCGATCGTTACCACGCTGAACTATTTGCCGCACGACAATGAAGTGAACATCGTGCTGGCCAAGGCCAAGCATTATCGCGACGGCAAGGGCAAGGAGATCGTCAACAAGATGGTCCGTGTCGCCGACATGACGCGCTCGGCCTTCATCAACGGCGATTTGTCGACCGTTATGAGCCCGCGCACGGTCATCACCTGGGCCGAGAATGCCGAAATCTTCGGCAATATCGGCATGGCGTTCCGGCTGACCTTCCTCAACAAATGCGACGAGCTGGAACGCTCGCTGGTGGCCGAGTTCTATCAGCGCGCCTTCGGCGAAGATCTGCCGGAGAGCGCGGCGAACGTTGTGCTGGGCTAAGCAGAGTCTCGATGGCGGGTCCGGGCGACAACACGCGAAACAAATCCAAGACCGGCGCTGAGAACGACAGCTTCAAGCGCGCCGTCACCGTTTGCATGCGCGCGATTGCCGGTGACAAGGATCTCGAGGTCGGCTTCGCCAAGGACCGGCCGGCGCTGGCCGGCAGCCGCGCCCGACTGCCCGAACTGCCGAAGAAGGCATCGAAGGCGGACATCGCCATCACCCGCGGGCTCGGCGATTCCATGGCGCTGAAGCGCGCCTGCCACGATGCGCGCATCCACACCAGGCTGGCGCCGGAAGGCAAGCAGGCCCGCGCCATCTACGACGCGGTCGAGCAGGCCCGGGTGGAGGCGATCGGCAGCCGCGCCATGCAGGGCGTCGCCGACAATATCGGCTCGATGCTGGAGGACAAATACGCCAGGGCCAACCTCATCGACGTCAAGGACAAGGCCGACGCGCCGATCGAGGAGGCGCTGGCGCTGATGGTGCGCGAAAAGCTGACCGGCCGCACTGTGCCGAAGAGCGGCGAACGGCTGGTCGATCTCTGGCGCCCTTGGGTCGAGGAAAAGGCCAGTGCCGATCTCGACGGGCTGTCGGCAAAGCTCGACGACCAGCAGGCGTTCGCCCGCGTGGTGCGCGAGATGCTCGCCTCCATGGAAATGGCCGAGGAGCTCGGCGATGACCAGGAGACGGAAGACTCGGAGGACAACGACGAAAACCAGCCGCAAGGCGAGGAGCAGAGCGAGGAGGGCGGCGAAGACGATTCGGGCTCCGAGCAGTCGCAGTCCGAGGATACAGAGGCATCGTCGGACGACGAGCAATCGGCCGAGACAGAGGCCTCCGACGCCACCGCCGAGGATCTCTCCGACGATGACGACGCCGATGCGGAGACGCCCGGCGAGGCGCGCCGCAACGACAATCCCTTCACCAATCTGCCGAAAGAGATCGACTACAGGGTCTTCACCACGGCCTTCGACGAGACCGTAGGTGCGGAGGAACTGTGCGAGGAGGAGGAGCTCGACCGGCTGCGCGCCTTCCTCGACAAGCAGCTCGCCAACCTTTCCGGCGTCGTCGGGCGGCTGGCCAACCGGCTGCAGCGCCGCCTGATGGCGCAGCAGAACCGCTCCTGGGATTTCGACCTCGAAGAAGGCTATCTCGATCCGGCACGGCTGGTGCGCGTCGTCATCGACCCGATGCAGCCTTTGTCCTTCAAGCAGGAGCGCGATACCAAATTCCGCGACACGGTGGTGTCGCTGGTGCTCGACAATTCGGGTTCGATGCGCGGCCGGCCGATCACAGTCGCCGCCACCTGCGCCGACATCCTGGCGCGCACGCTGGAACGCTGCGGCGTCTCGGTCGAAATCCTCGGCTTCACCACCCGCGCCTGGAAGGGCGGGCAGGCGCGCGAGAAATGGCTGAAGGAAGGCAAGCCGCCGAACCCCGGCCGGCTCAACGATCTGCGCCACATCATCTACAAATCCGCCGACCATCCGTGGCGGCGGGCGCGCCGCAACCTCGGCCTGATGATGCGCGAGGGCCTGCTCAAGGAAAACATCGATGGCGAGGCGCTGCTGTGGGCGCACAACCGGCTGATCGCGCGGCCGGAGCAGCGCAAGATCCTAATGATGATCTCGGACGGCGCGCCGGTCGACGATTCGACGCTGTCGGTCAATCCGGGCAATTATCTCGAGCGGCATCTGCGCGCCATCATCGAGCTCATCGAGACGCGCTCGCCGGTCGAGCTTTTGGCCATCGGCATCGGCCACGACGTCACCCGCTACTATCGCCGCGCCGTCACCATCGTCGATGCCGAAGAACTGGCCGGCGCCATGACCGAGCAGCTGGCCTCGCTGTTCGCCGAGGAAACCGTGCGCGACACGCGGCGCGGCGGCATGCGGCGCGCCGGATGATTTTTTCCCGCGGCGGCTTTTGGCAGAAGCTTTTGGCCGCCATCGCGTTGTTCGGCATCACTTTGGCCCCGGCTGTCGCTGCCGGGCCGGCCTCGGTCGAGCCGGCCGAAATCTCGGCCCGGCCCATAACCCAGTTTCGCATCGGCAATGACGAAAAACAGTTCGGGCCGCTCGAATTCGTCGGCGGGCTCGAAATGACCTCGTCGACGCGCGATTTCGGCGCGCTGTCGGCGCTTCGGTTCCTCAAGCCAGGCAGCGATTTCATCGGCGTCGCCGACACCGGCTTCTGGTTCTTCGGCACCCTCGTCCACGATGCCGACAAGCGGCCTTCCGGCATCCAGAATTTTCGCATGCAGCAGATGGTCGATGCGGCCGGCCAGCCGATCGACGAGAAATGGGCGGTCGATGCCGAAGGCCTCGCGGTCAAGGACGGCATTGCCACGGTCGGTTTCGAGCGCGATCACCGTATCGCCGAGTTCAAGATCGATCCGGACGACATGAAGGCGCCGTTCAGGCAATTGGACTTCCTGATCCCGGCCTGGGAACTCCGCCGCAATCGCGGCTTCGAGACCGTCACCCGCGCCCATCCTTACGGGCAGCACGCGGGCGGGCTGGTCGTGGTGTCGGAAAAGAGCCTCGACAAGACCGGCAACATCTTTGCCGCGATCATCGAAGGGCCGCGCAAGGGCGTCTTCACCATCAAGCGCAATGGCGATTTCGACATCACCGACGGCGCCTTCCTGCCGGACGGCGACCTGTTGCTTCTGGAGCGCAGTTTTTCGATGGCCGGCGGCGTCAAGATGCGGCTGCGGCGCATATATGGCGAAAGCGTCGAGAAGGGCGCCGTCGCCGACGGGCCGGTGCTGCTCGAAGCCGACATGGGCTACCAGATCGACAACATGGAAGCGCTCGACGTCTGGACCCGCGACGATGGCGCGCTGATCGTGTCGCTGATGTCCGACGACAACCACTCGATCCTGCAGCGCAATCTTTACCTGGAATTTGTGCTGCACGAGGATTGACGCGCGACCGGCCTGCTGGCTGACAGCATCGCTGGCGTTTCCGCGCCGTTTTGCAACGCAGGCAATTTCCCTTAATTTCCCCTGGCAATGACCCGCGTCGCGGGTTTTCCAGCCGGCTCTCACCATCAGCAAAAATACTTTAGCCGTGACTTGACAATTTGTGTCATCGGCGAAATACTCAAGTCCATGCTTAAGTATTCCGAGATCGACAGCATCCTGCGGGCTCTTGCCGAGCCGACGCGCCGGGCAATCCTGGAAAGGCTGAGCCGCGGGCCGGCCACCGTCAGCCAGTTGGCGGAGCCGTTCGGCATGACCTTCGCCGCCGTGCTCCAGCACCTCCAGGTGCTTGAAGCGTGCGGGCTGATCCGCAGCGAAAAGATCGGGCGCGTGCGCACCTGCCGGATCGAGCCCGGCGGGCTAGCCCCGCTTGCCGACTGGATCGCCGCGCGCCGTACGCCGGCCGAACGCCAGCTCGACCGTCTCGGCCAGATCCTGGCGGAGACTGACCAATCGAAAGCAACAATCCACGAGCAGGAAAAGGACGAAAAGAAATGAACCAGATTGCCCCTGTTAACGACGAGCACTCCGTCATCCATTCGACCTTCACGATCGAGCGGACCTATCCGCAATCGCCCGAGCGCGTCTTCTTCGCCTTTGCCGACAAGGCGACGGTGCGGCGCTGGCGCGTCGAAGGCGACGGCTTCACCATCGCCGAATTCACCTTCGATTTCCGTGTCGGCGGCGGCGAGGTTTCGCGGTTCAGCTACCAGGGCGGCCCGGAGATCAGGCTCGATGCGCAGTTCCAGGACATCGTCCCTGACCGGCGCATCGTATTTTCATACCGGATGGCGGTCGGGGCGCAGCCGCTGTCGGCGTCGCTCACCACGGTCGAGCTTGCACCTTCCGGCGAGGGCACCCGCCTGACCTATACCGAACAGGGTGCGTTCTTCGATGGCGTCGATTCAGCGCAAGGGCGCGAGGAGGGCACACGCGGGCTGCTGCAGGCGCTTGCCGCCGAGCTTCAGAAGGCGAAGTAGAGGTTCGCCGGCGTACCGGGCGGCGTCCAACAAGGCCCGCCCGGATTGCGAGGTGGCCTATTGCCCCTTGCTCGCGAGCCAGACGATGTGACGGGCGCCGCGCTTGCCGTGAGCCCGCACCTTGACCTCCTCGACCGTGAAGCCGGCCTGCTTGAGCCTTCGGGTGAAACCTGCGTCAGGGCCCTGCGACCAGACCGCCAGCACACCGCCGGGCTTGAGAGCTGCTCTCGCGCTGATCAGGCCGGCTGCGCTGTAGAGCGCATCGTTGGCCTTGTAGACGATGCCCTCGGGGCCGTTGTCGACATCGAGCAGGATCGCGTCCCAGGCCGAAGCTTGCGATCGGATGAGCTGACCGACATCGGCCTCACGAATGCTGACGCGCCGGTCATCAAGGCAGCCGCCGAACAGCTCGGCCATCGGGCCGCGCGCCCAAATCACGATGGCCGGCACCAGTTCGGCAACGGCGACCTGCGCATCGTCGCCGAGCTCGGCCAGCGCCGCGCGCAGCGTAAAGCCCATGCCGAGGCCGCCGATCAGGATGTTTGGGGTCCGGCGGCCGGCAATCCTTTGACAGGACAGTTTCGCCAGCGCTTCTTCGGAACCGCTGAGCCGGCTGTTCATCAGCTCGTTCGCGCCAAGCATGATCGAGAATTCGCCGCCGCGCCGTTTCAGGCGGAGTTCCTGTCCGCCGTCAGGCGTTTTTGCCGAGTCCAGTTGAAGCCAGGGGATCATGCTCGATAGTCTTTGAGCATGATCTTGTCCGAAAACCGGTTCCCACTTTTCGGGATCATGCTCTATGCCGCCAGTGCCGGCTGGCTCCAGCGGGCGGCAAGCAGCCGGTAGGGGATCAGCGCCACCACCGCTATGATCAGCTTGACGCTGAGATCGCCGAGCGCCCAGGAGACCCAGCGCATCGTCTCGACCGGCAGCACGCCCATCAGCGGTGCGGTTTCCAGCGCAAAGCCGTCGTTGGGCCCGGCGAAGGCGAACGCCGCCGCGAAGGCGACGGTGAAAAACACCACCGTATCGAAGACGGAGCCGACCAGGGTGCCGACGATCGGCGCGCGCCACCAGCTCTGCCGGCGCAGCCGGTTGAACACGGTGACGTCGAGCAACTGCGCGGTGAGAAAGGCCGCACCCGACGCCGCGGCAATACGCACCAGCCGGTCGGCGGCGGTCTCGAATTCGATCAGGCCGTGGCGAAACAGCAGCGGTGGGATGACGATCGAGCAGACCACCGCTGTCATGAAGCCGACAAAGACGATCCTGCGCGCCACCGCCGGCCCATAACGGCGATTGGCGAGATCGGTGACCAGGAAGGAGAACGGATAGGTGAAGGCGCCCCAGGTCAGGATGTCGGCCAGCGACAACCCGCCGATTGCACCCTGCATCGGGAACTGCACGAGGATGTTCGAGGCCACGACGACGAGCGCCATGGCCGCCACGAAGGGCAGGTACCGCGAGAGGAAAATCATTTTTTTATCCTGGGTAATGGAACCAGCGGAACGCGATCCGGAACCCGGTCGCGCCCTGGAAGGCGGCCGCCGCCGAAAAACTCAGGCGGCCGGCTGTTCGGCGAGCTTCTTGGCGATCTGCTTCTTCAACAGGCGGGCGCGCTGCGACAATTCCTTGGCATCGGCCTTGGCCAGGAAGGCATCGAGGCCGCCGCGATGCTCGACCGAACGCAGCGCGTTGGCCGAAATGCGCAGGCGCACATTCTGGTTCAGCGCTTCCGAGATCAGCGTCACATTGACGAGATTGGGCAGGAAGCGACGCTTGGTTTTGTTGTTGGCGTGGCTCACATTGTTGCCGGACATGACTGCCTTGGCAGTGAGTTCGCAGGTGCGGGACATGGTTCTAACCTTCGGTTCTCGGTCCTGGCCAAACATTCGACCCGCGCCGGGTGGCGCGCGGTTTCGGTCAGGCGGCCTTATGGAAAAAGTTGGCGTTCCATAGTTGCATTTCGCCGAGGCGTCAAGCTTGGGGTTGGTTAGTTCCAAGGGAATCAATCAAAAGATGACCGATGCCGGCGCTGCCCCTCATCCGCCTGCCGGCACCTTCTCCCCGTATAGTGACGGGGAGAAGGGGCTGGGCCGCAGGCTCGGCGCTTTCTGCAACTCCGCAAATTGGCGAAACCCTTTGCAAGGCGACCTTCTCCCCGTCCCTATACGGGGAGAAGTGCCCGGCAGGGCGATGAGGGGCTGCGCAAACCTGTCGCGATTTTCCAGGTGGCCACATTTTGTTCTTGCTTTGTGCCGGCAGCTATGCTACTAATTTCGGTATGGTGCTAATTGGCTCCAACGACCCGCCCGCCGAGGCGGGTTTTTTATTTTGGCCGTCGACCAGCCCCAACGTTGCCTGCCGACGGCGCCTTTCACATTAAGGCCGGAATTCAGCCTATAAGCGGTCGCACAGGGACATGCCAGACCGGAGCCGCCCGTCCGGTCGACAATCAAGGACCCGCCATGCCTCGTTCTTTCCTCCATGCCCTGGTCGTGCTGATGGCCGTCGCGCTTTCGACGACGGTTTCGGCCGCTGAGCCGCAATCCTTCACGGGCGAATATTCGGTGTCGTTCCTCGGCCTCTCCGTGGCCAAGGCGAAATTCTCCAGCCATTACGAGGGTGACACCTATTCGATCGAGGGCAGCGTTTCCGCCGCCGGGCTCGCCACTTTGTTCGACGATACGCGAGGCACGATCTCGTCGAAGGGCAAGATTTCGGGCAAGCAGTTGCAGCCGCAAGCGTTCCACGCCGACTACACGTCCGGCAAGAAGGCATCGATGATCGACATCCAGTTTGCCAACGGCGTCGTCACCTCGACCAAGGTCGTGCCTGAGCCGAAGAAGCGCAATCCCGAGAATTGGATACCGCTGGTCGGCAGCCATCTCGTATCGGTCCTCGATCCGATGGCCGCCACCGTCATCCATGCCGACAGCCTCGACCAGGTCTGCGGGCGCACGGTGAAGCTCTATGACGGCGAAATGCGTGCCGATCTGAAACTGAGCTACGAGTCCAAAGGGTCGATCTCGGTGACCGGCTACAAGGGCGATACGGTCACCTGCAGGCTGGGCTTCGAGCCGGTGGCCGGCTACCGCAAGAATCGCAAGGCGCTGAACTACCTGAAGAAACGCAGCCGCATCATGGTGACGTTTGCACCGGTCGGCCAAAGCGGCGTATATGCGCCGATCCGCGCCACGGTCAGCACGCAAATCGGCCCGTTGACGATCAGCGCGGAGCGGTTCGAAGCGAACGAATAGGCGTGATGGTGCGCCGCCAACGATGGGCAGGGGGCGACGGGTATGGCGCGCGCAACACTGATCGGCTTCTCCGCGGTCGCCATGTGGGCGCTGCTGGCGCTGCTTACGGATGCTTCGGGCGCCGTGCCGCCGTTCCTGCTTTCGGCAATCACCTTTACGATCGGCACTTGCGTCGGGCTGGTTGCCCGGCTGTTCATGCCGGCAGCCGATGGCGCCGCGAAGATACCGCGCCAGGTTTGGGTGATCGGCATTGCCGGCCTGTTCGGCTACCACTTCTTCTACTTCACCGCGCTGCGCAATGCGCCGGCCGTCGAGGCCAGCCTGATCGCCTATCTGTGGCCGCTGCTGATCGTGCTCGGATCGGCGCTGATGCCTGGCGAGCGGCTGGCCTGGAACCACGTCGCCGGCGCGCTGCTCGGCCTTGCCGGCACGGTCCTGATCGTCACCAAGGGCGGCGGGCTTGCCTTCGACGCGCGTTATGCCTTCGGCTACGCCATGGCCGGCGTCTGCGCGGTGCTGTGGTCGTCCTATTCGCTGTTGTCGCGGCGCTTCCCGTCGGTGCCGACCAGCATCGTCACCTGGTTCTGCGCCGTCACCGCGGCGCTTTCGCTGGTCTGCCATCTGTTGCTTGAACAGACGGTGCTGCCCGCCGGCGCCGGCCAGTGGCTGGCCGTGCTCGGCCTGGGTCTGATGCCGGTGGGGGCGGCGTTCTATGCCTGGGACATCGGCGTCAAGCGCGGCAGCATCCAGGTGCTGGGGGCGGCGAGCTATGCCGCGCCGCTGCTGTCCACTCTGGTGCTGATCGCCGCCGGCTTCGCCGAGCCGTCATGGCGCATCCTCGCCGCCTGCGTGCTGATCACCGGCGGCGCGGCACTGGCGGCGAAATCGCTGTTCCTCCGCAAGAGGGCCGCGAGCGAGGCAAACGCATGATGCCGTTTCCCGGCGGCATCGATGCCAATGCCAATGCGACGCTGCTGTTTTCGCTGGCGGCAGCGGTGATTTACGCGTTCAGCCTCGGCATGCCGCCGCGCCTTTCGCTGTCGGCGGCAAGGACATTGGCGGTGGCGATGCTGGCGGTGCTGGTCGCACAGCAGGGCGGCCCATGGCTGCTCGTCGCCGCGCTCGGCGTCAGTGCCGTCGGCGACGCCTTCTTGTCGCGCGACGGCGAGAAGGCATTTCTTGGCGGCACGGCCAGTTTTCTTGCCGCGCACGTGCTTTACGTCGTGCTGTTCCTGCGTGCCGGCGGCGGCCTCGGGCTGCTTTCGACCGAGCCGTGGCGGGCAGCGATCGTGCTGGCGATGATCGTGTCGGTGCTGGCCATGCTTTTCGCGCTCCGGCGCCGCATCGGCCCGGCCTTGCGTTTGCCGATTGGCATCCATGCCGCGGCACTGCTTGCCATGAGCCTTGCGGCGCTCACCCTGAACAGCGTCGGGGTCGTAGGCGGCGTCGTCCTGCTCATCCTGTCCGACGGGCTGCTCGCCGCGGAAAATTTCCTGCTGCCCGCCATCTCGCCGCACCGCATTTGGGTGCGCTATGGGGTCTGGGCACTGTACTACGCCGGCCAGCTGGCGATCACGCTGGGTTTCCTGCTGGGCTAGGTGCCTAGGGCGTGCCCGGCAGCCAGCCTGGTTCGGCAAGTTCGAAGGCGGCGAAATCGAAGCCCGGCGCCACGGTGCAGCCGACCAGGGTCCATTCGCCGAGGCTGCGTGCCGACTGCCACCAGCCTGCCGGCACGACGATCTGCGGCCGCTCGCCCGCGGCAAGCGCCGTACCGAGGATCTCCTCGATGACGGTACCGCCTTCTCGATGTATCGACAGCGCCAGCGGCGCACCGTCATAGAAATGCCAGACCTCGGCCGCGTCCTTGACCCGGTGCCAGGCCGACAATTGGTCCTTCTCGAGGAGGAAATAGATCGCCGTCGAATGGCCGCGGGCGCCTGCCGCGCCGTCGCGAAAGGTCTCGGCATACCAGCCGCCTTCCGGATGCGGCTTCAGGCCGAGCAGGGCGATGATTTCGGCGGAACTGGTCATCGCTGTTGCGCTCAGAAATTGTCCTTGCGCTTGCGGATCTCGGCGAACACTTCGGCGTCGGAGGCGTTCTCGAGGCCGAGATGCCTGCGGATCGCCGGATCGTGCCAGCGCAGGAACGGATTGGTCGACAGTTCCTCGCCGATGGTCGTCGGCAGCGTCGGTTTGCCGTCGGCGCGCAGCGCCTCGACCTTGGCGGCGCGCTCTTTTAGCGCCGAATTGGTCGGGTCGACGGTCAGCGCGAAACGGGCATTGGCCAGCGTATACTCATGGCCGCAATAGACGACCGTCTCGGCCGGCAGCGCCGCGAGCTTCTTCAGGGATTCGTACATCACCGGCGGCTTGCATTCGAGCAGCCGCCCACAGCCGAGCGCAAACAGCGTGTCGGCGGCGAATGCCACTTTCGACGCCGGCAGATGATAGGTGACATGGCCGGCGGTATGGCCGGGTGTGGCGATGACCTCGATCCGCTCGTCGCCGAGATGGACGACCGAGCCTTGCTCGACGGTTTCGTCGATGCCGGGAATCTTCGCCTTTTCGGCTTCCGGCCCGACAATGCGCAGCTTGAAACGCTCCTTCAGCGCCAGATTGGCCTCGACATGGTCGAGATGGTGGTGAGTGGTCAGGATCATCGTCGGGGTCCAGCCGGTGCGCTTGATCGCCGCCAGGATCGGCGCCTCCTCGGGCGCATCGATGAGCGCCGTCTGACCGCTTTTCGGGTCGTGCACCAGCACGCCGAAATTGTCGCTGCGGCACATGAATTGTTCGATCTCGACCGGCATCGCATCTCTCCCTTTATTGCCGCAGACATAGGGCGCCTGCCAGCCGATGTCATCTGCCTTTGTTGAACTTGGACTGCTTCGAAGCTACCGTCCCGCGCATGCATTCAGACATTGTCGATCTCCGTTCGTTTTATTCGACCACGCTCGGCCGCCTGGCCGAACGCTCGATCACCATGGCGCTGTCCTCGATATGGGCCGTCGTGCCCAACGAGCGGCTGGTCGGCCTCGGCTACACCTTGCCGTGGCTGGAGCGCTTCGGCAGCGATGCCGAGCGCGTCTTTGCCTTTATGCCGGCAACGCAGGGCGCGGTGGTGTGGCCGGCGACGGGGCCGACGGCGACCGCCCTGGTCTTCGATGAGGAACTGCCGCTGGTCGATTCCTGCATCGACCGCATGCTCCTCGTCCATTCGCTCGAACATGTCGAGAACCCACGCGAGACGCTGAACGAGATCTGGCGGGTGCTGTCGCCGGCCGGCCGTGTCGTCATCGTCGTGCCCAACCGGCGCGGCGTCTGGGCACGCTTCGAGCGTACGCCTTTCGGCAATGGCCGGCCGTTCTCGCGCGGCCAGCTGACCGAATTGCTGCGCGAAGCGAATTTCACGCCGGCGGCGTGGTCCGATGCGCTGTTCTTCCCGCCGTCGCCGCGACGTTTCATGATGCAGTTCCACAATGTGCTGGAACGTGCCGGCCGGCGCTTCTGGCCGATCTTTTCGGGCGTTATCGTCGTCGAGGCGCAGAAGCGGCTCTATCAAGGCGTGCCGGTCGCCCAGCGCGCGTCCCGCCGCGTCTTCGTGCCGGTTCTCTCGCCGCATGGCGCGCCGACGCTTGGCCGGCTGTCGCGGGCCGAACACCCGGCACCGCCAGGATGACGCGTTCGTGATCCGAGACGTGCTTTTTCACGCCTATCTGACGATATCAGGTTTGCTGTCCGATTGAAGGCCGTGCGGCCGATCCCTATGACCGGTTTGGCATTGCTGCGAATGCAAGGATTTAACCGATGGATGATCGTCCGGATGTCGAGGCCAGCGCCCAGAAGCTTGCCACGTCGATCGAAGCCAGCAGCCTGCGTGAGCAGCTGGCAACAATCAAATTGGCACTGACCAGCTCGCCGGTGCGAAAACAATTGCTTTGGGCAGCGATCGGCATCGTCGCCGTCATCGTGGCGAGCTCGATCGGGCAGGTTCTGCTCAATCGCTGGAACCAGCCTTTCTACGACGCGCTGGCGCGGCGCGACATGCCGGCTTTCCTGCATCAGCTACTGGTCTTTGCCGGCATCGCCGGCGGGCTTGTGGTGCTCAATGTCGGCCAGACCTGGCTCGACCAGATGCTCCGCCTGAAGCTGCGCGAGGCGCTGACGCTCGACCTGATCGACGAATGGATGCGGCCGGCGCGTGCCTTCCGGCTGACCCATGCCGGCGCCATCGGCGTCAATCCCGACCAGCGCCTGCAGCAGGATGCCGGGCATCTCTCCGATCTTTCCACCGGTCTTGGCATCGGCCTGCTGCAGTCCTGCATCCTGCTTGCCTCGTTCGTTGGGGTCCTGTGGTCGCTGTCTTCCGGCTTCGTCTTCCACATAGGCGGCCATTCGCTGGCCATACCCGGCTACATGGTCTGGGCGGCGATCCTTTATGCTGGCACCGCCTCCTGGTTGAGCTGGCTGGTCGGGCGACCGTTGATCCGCTTCAACAACGATCGCTATACGCGTGAGGCGGAGCTGCGCTCCTCGGTGGTTCGCGTCAACGAGAATGTCGATGCCATCGCGCTGGCGCATGGCGAGGCCGATGCCAGGCGCCGGCTCGAATTCGATCTCGGCACGGTGCTGGGCGCCATGCGGCGCATCTACAGCGCCCAGATCAATCTTTCCTGGGTTACCGACACCTATGGCTGGATCACTGTCGTCGCGCCGATTCTGGTCGCCTCACCGGTCTATTTCGCCGGCGATATCAGCTTTGGCGGCTTGATGATGGCAGTCGGCGCTTTCAACCAGGTCCATTCGTCGCTGCGCTGGTTCATCAACAATATCGGCGGCATCGCCGATTGGCGCGCTACGCTGATGCGGGTCGCCGACTTTCGCATCGCACTTGGCGACACCGACGCGCTGCACCATACGGAAAGGCGCATTTCGTTCGGCGAAAACCCGGACGGCAGCCTGACCTTCGAGAAACTCGAGGTCGCCTCGCCGGAGGGATGCACCAAGCTTGCCGAGCCGCATGTCGAAATCCGCGCCGGCGACCGGGTCATGATCACCGGAGATCCGGGCGCCGGCAAGACGCTGTTCTTCCGGGCCATTGCCGGTCTGTGGCCATGGGGCAGCGGACGCATCGGCATGCCGGCCGGAGAAGCGCCGATCTTTGTTCCGCGTACCCCCTATTTCCCGCTCGGCAAGCTGCGCGAGGTGCTCAACCATTCAGACGGCGCGGCGGAGGCGAGCGATGCCGAGATCTCGGAGGTGCTGGCCGATGTCGGGCTGCAACGCCTGTCGTCCTCGCTCGATCGCTCGGCGCGCTGGGAGCGTGAGCTCAGCGACGACGAGCAGCGTCTGCTGGCCTTTGCCAGGCTGGCCTTGCGACGGCCGAAATGGGTGATCATCGACGAGGCGCTGGACGCGTTCGACGGCCCAACGCTGAGGCAAGTGCTGTCGATGCTGGAGAAGCGCCTTCCCGACGCCGCGATCCTCAATATCGGCCGCGGCCAGCACAATGCCCGCTTCTTCCGGCGGGCGTTGACCATCGTCAAGGATGCCGGCCAGCCGCCACTCAAGCCGGCCCGTATCAGGGCAGGTGCCATCGAACCGCCCCCGGTTGTCGTTTCGGCTGGCCGAAAGAAATAGAAGGCAAGCTTTATTTCGCCGCGATCGCGGCGAAAAACTGTCGCGATCGTTTCAGATGGGAACGTTCCGATCGGCCATGCTTGACGCTCTCGCCCTGCTCGCCTGCCTTGCCTGCACCCCGGCGGCACCTGCGGCCGCGCCGGCCAATGCAATTGCCGTCGATGTCGAGCTGGTGCTGGCCGTCGACATCTCGCAGTCAATGGATGAAAGGGAGTTTGCCCTGCAGCGCGCCGGCTATGTCGCGGCGCTGCGCCACCCCGACTTCATCAACGCCGTGCGTGCCGGCACCTTCGGCCGCATCGCCATCGCCTATTTCGAATGGGCCGGCACCATCCGCGACGATGCGGTCATTGCCTGGCAGGTCGTCGACAGCAAGGAGAGCGCCAACGCTTTCGCCGACAAGATCGCGGCCCGCCCGTTCAGGAGCTTTCGCGGCACCTCGATTTCCGGTGCTGTGGCTTTCGGCGCCGAGCTTTTCAACGGCACGGCCTTCACCGGCAAACGCCGCGTCATCGACGTCTCGGGGGACGGCCCAAACAACACCGGCTTGCCGGTCACAACGGCACGCGATGCGGCGCTGGCGAAGGGCATCGTCATCAACGGGCTGCCGATCCTGATCAGCCCGTCACCCACCTTCAGCCATCTCGACCGGTATTATGCCGAATGCGTAACCGGCGGGCCGGGCTCGTTCGTGCTGCCGATCTATGCTGCTTCCGAATTCGCCACCGCCACTCGCCGCAAACTGATCCTCGAGGTCAGCGGCATCGAGTATCCCAAGGTGGATCCGAGGACGATCCGCATCGACGCACCGATCGACTGCCTGCAAGGCGAGCGCGACCGGCGGTTTTTCTCGGACCCATATTTCCCGGAACTCGACCGATAAGGCTGGCCCAGGGGTAAGCTAGGCTGGTGGCAGGCCGAAGGCCGGGAACAGAGATGGCCCGAGCGGCCCTATGAAGATCGTCAAGGAAGCGATCCCGCCCTCGGCTGCGTCGAACACATGCAGGGAATGGGCCCGCCATTCAGGGCCATCGTGGCTGCGGGAATAAACCCCGACCGCCGGCTGGGCATTGGCGCGGGTGGCCAGCGTGCGGAAGCCGCCAAACCTCGGCCAGACGGTCTCGAAGAAACCGCGGATCGCTTCGCGGCCTTGATACCATTCACGCCAAGGCGGCATGGTATAGATGGCGTCCTCACGCAGCAGCTCGATCAAGCCGTCGAGATTGGCGGCCTGCCAGGCCTGCATGTAGCGTTCGAGCAGCAGGCCTTCTTCGGGGCTGGGCCGTGATCGGCTGCCCGGCCGTCCCTGAGGATAGCGCGCTGCAAGGGTTGCGCGGGCGCGCTGCAACGCGCTGTTGATCGAAGCCGTCGATCCGCCCAGCAAACGCGCCGTCTCGACGGCCGACCATCCCAGGACGTCGGCAAGCAGCAGCGCGGCGCGCTGCCTGGGCGGCAGATCCTGGATCGCCGCGACGAAGGCGAGCTGGACGGCCTCGCGGCTCTCGTAACGGGCTTCCGGACCTGGCTCGCTGCCGGCAACGTCTGGAAGCTCGGCGTCGGGGTAGGGCTCCAGCCAGGCGATGTCGGCTACGGGCCCGCCTATGGCCGCCCCGTGCGAGGGCTGCCGTCCGGGTTCCCGGAGAATGCGACGCGCCCTCGACCTCGCCTTGATGGCGTTGAGGCAAGCGTTGGTCGCGATCATGTAGAGCCAACCGCGAACCGAACCTCGCCCGTCGAACTCCGATCTTGCGCGCCAGGCGCGAAGCAACGTGTCCTGGACGAGGTCGTCGGCCTCGTGCAGCGAACCCATCATGCGATAACAATGCAGCTTGAGCTCGCGGCGATGCGCGGCCGTGACCTTCTCGAAGGCCAGCCGATCGAGGATCGGCTGGCGTGCTGGTTCCAGAGGTGGTTGAGCGTCTGTCATGTGGCTTGTGCGGTTACGAGCGAGCGTTGCATTACGCGCCGCTCAGGCGGCCGGGGCAAGCCCGCTACCGCTCACCATGAAGGAACTGCCTTGCGGCTGGCCGGTGGCGAGTGCGACCACCGCCCGTCCGACATCGGCCGGCGTTTGCATGTCGGTCATGGCGGCGATGAAGTCCGCCGGCTGGATGCCCATATAGGCCGCTATGCTGTCGACGCCGGCCTTGCCCACGCCGGTTTCGGGCATGATGCGCATCGGCGCGAGCGCCATGAAGCGCAGGCCGAGGCCAAGCCGGTCGGCCTCCTTCTGGCTATGACCGGCCAGGAACATCTGCATGCGTTTCGCGCCGGCATAGCCGCCGGCGTTCGGTGGTCCGCCGGTCAAGGCCGCGCCGCTGGAGATCAGAACGATCCGGGTCCCCGGCTTGAGCGGACGCCGCAGAGCGGCCCGGCAAAACAGGAACGACGCCTTGACGTCCGTGTCCCAATTTGCCGAGAACGCCTTCCAGTTCTGTTCATGCACCGGCGCAGAAGGCGCCAGCGCACCTGCGCAGATCACCAGCACGTCCGGCTCAAGCGCGGCGAAGACCTTATCCGGGGCGGAGTCCACCGTAGCATCGACCGCGAGCGTCTTCACGCCCGAGACCTCCCAGGCAAATTGCGCCAGGGCCTGTTTTCCGCGGGCGACGGCCAGCACCGTCGCTTTCTCCTTGAGAGCGGCCTCCGCGATCGAGCGGCCGACACCACGGCTGCCTCCGACGACGACGACATTCTGATTTTGCAACGATCCCATGGATCACCTCTCGTTCCCGGCCGCCGGACCATCCAGGCGCGCTCATCGATAAGGACAGCGCAGGTGGGTGGAAATCATCGGTGCCAGGCGGAAATATCTTTCAGGTGACGGCAGCCGCGCGTCGGTTTTTGTATTCAGTGTCATTACCTCTGGGGTAATCGACCAGCGCACTACGTCTCGGCAAAATGCTCCCATCAAGCCGGTTGTCCGGCCTTCGACCACAAGGAGACACGCCATGACCGCCTACGCCGTCGCCCATATGCGCCAGGTCACGCCGGGGCCGCAGATCGTCGAGTACCTGCACAAGATCGATGCCACGCTGGAACCGTTTGGCGGCCGCTTCGTGGTGCACGGAGGCGAGGTGGAAATCGTTGAAAACACCTGGCCGGGCTATCTCATAGTCATCGAGTTTCCCAACCGGCAGCAGGCACGTGCATGGTACGACTCGCCCGCCTATCAGGAGATATTGCCGCTGCGCACCGGCAATTCCCAGTCCGACGTGGTCTTCGTCGACGGCGTCCAGCACCCCCACAAGGCCACGGACGTGCCTGAATAGGGGGAATGATCGGGTACAACCGGCGTCTATGGTGCCGCCATCTATCTGGCGGCACCGAATTTGGATCGCGTCTGCATCGGCAGCTTCACCGCCCCTGCAGCACCTTGATCGCGTTGGACATGTCGCCATGCGACAATGCAGCCAGGTAATCCGAGTAGTTGATCCTCCCGTTCGCGAAGCCGTTCATCAATCGCGTGCAGAACGTGTGTTCCAATCCGGCATCCGGGACGTTCATGAGCGCGGCGAGGTTTGCCCTTTCAACCTTGCCGAACCGCATCTTGAATTTGGTCATGCACCGCTGGATCGCCTGCCGTTTCAGCGCCGGGCTGCCGCTCAACGCGACTTGTCCATTCTGGAAATCGGTCTTCGACGTCGTGCATCCGGAAATCAAAGTGGCCGACATCAAAGCTGTTGCTAATACTAACGTCTTCATTGCTTCCCCCAAACCAACCCGTTTGAGACCTGTTAAAGCAACAAAGAATGCCGGGCAACTTCATTGGATTGAAAATTGAAAATATGGTTTCTTGCGCAGGTCTGAGGTTCGTTGCTTCTGCCTGTCAAACCTATCGTTTCAGCAGGAATACCGCTTGCTGGCCGAAAAAGTTCCAGAACCACCAAGGCATGGAGAAGCCGATCCGCTGGCCGTTGGCGTCGAGCGCGGTTGCCTTTTCCACCGTCGCGCCAAGCTCGTCGCACAGATTGACGAAGTCGCGAATGGTGCAGAAATGGATGTTGGGCGTGTCGTACCAGGAATAGGGCAGGTCCTTGGTCACCGGCATGCGGCCGTTGAAGAGCAGCGAAAGGCGCACCCGCCAGTGGCCGAAATTCGGGAATGAGACGATGGCGCGGTTGCCGATCCGGAGCAGTTCGTCGAGCACCAGCTTCGGATTGCGGGTCGCCTGCAAGGTCTGCGACAGAACGACGAAGTCGAAACCCTTGTCGGGATAGAATTGGAGATCCTTGTCGGCATCGCCTTGAATAACCGACAGGCCGCGCGCCACGCATTCGTTGACGCCGCGCTGCGACAGTTCCAGGCCGCGACCGTCGACCTTCTTGGTCGCCTGCAGCAATTCGAGCAGCAGGCCGTCGCCGGAACCGACATCCAGCACCCGCGACTGCGGCGGGATGAGATCGGCGACGACTTCGAGGTCGACGCGCTGGGCGCGGTTGACGCTCATGCGTTCGCCTCTTGCCTGACGCATGACCCTGATCCGAAAAGCCTGCAACTTTTCGGGGTCATGCGCTGATGCCTGGCACATGGTCCTGATCCGAACAATCCGCAACTTTTCGGGGTCATGCGCCGAGCCCTCTCGCCCGCGCGGCCGAGGCGATGAAGCCCTTGATGGCGGCGAACAGTTCCGGTTCGTCGAGCAGGAAGGCGTCGTGGCCGCGGTCGGTCTCGATCTCGACGAACGAGACCGAAGCGCCGGCCGCGTTCAGCGCGTGCACGACCGAGCGGCTCTCCTCGGTCGGGAACAGCCAGTCGCTGGTGAACGAAACCAGGCAGAAGCGCGTCTTGGTGCCGGCGAAGGCATCGGCCAACCGGCCGCCATGGTCGGCGGCGAGATCGAAATAGTCCATCGCCCGGGTCATGTAGAGATAGGAGTTGGCATCGAAGCGATCGACGAAGGTCATGCCCTGATGGCGCAGATAGCTCTCGATCTGGAAGTCGGCATCGAAACCAAAGGTCAGGGCTTCGCGGTCCTGCAGGTTGCGGCCGAACTTGCGGTGCAGCGCTGCTTCCGACAGATAGGTGATGTGGGCGGCCATGCGCGCCACCGCCAGCCCCTTTTCCGGCCGCTTGCTGTGCTCGAAATACTTGCCGCCATGCCAGTCCGGGTCGGCCATCACCGCCTGCCTGCCGACCTCGTGGAAAGCGATGTTCTGCGAGGAATGGCGGGCGCCGGTGGCGATCGGCAGCGCCGAGAAGACGCGCTCCGGATAGCTGGAGGCCCATTGCAGCACCTGCATGCCGCCCATCGAGCCGCCAAGCACGCTGAACAGCTGTTCGATGCCGAAATGCTCGACCAGCATCAGCTGCGCCCGCACCATGTCGCGGATGGTGATGATCGGCAGGTCGAGCCCGTAGGGCTTGGCGGTGGCGGGATTGGTCGAGGCGGGGCCGGTGGAGCCGAGACAGCCGCCGATGACGTTTGACGAGATGACGAAGAAACGGTCGGTATCGATGATCTTGCCGGGACCGATCAGCACTTCCCACCAGCCCGGCTTGCCGGTCACCGGATTGGTGTTGGCGACATGCTGGTCGCCGGTCAGCGCATGGCAGACGAGGATGGCGTTGGAGCGCGCGTCGTTGAGCGTGCCATAGGTCTGGTAGGCGATCTGGAATGGCGACAGCAGCGTGCCGGCGTCGAGCTTGAGCGGCTTGTCGGCGCCGAAACGCAACACCGGGCTCGACGGCTGGTCGGCCTCGTTGTTGGTTTTTCGCGCGCGCAAAGCGACCATCACATCTCCTTGCCCGGCCTTCAGTTGTCCACCGGTCTGGGCAACAAAAAACCGGCCATGCCTTCGCAAAGCCGGTTACAAGATGCAAACGGCCCTTTAGCAAGTTGTTTAACGTGGCTGCAAGCCGACCGGCCAAATCACCACGGAACTGTAGCCGTTCTTCTATGACTCGCGCATGGCTTCGTCAACGGCAAGTTCTTGATCCCGAATTGCCGGCCCCTCGACATTCCGGGCCACGGCTTGTATTTCCGCTGCGGCTTCCGGATGGAGGCACTCTCGACGGATTTCATGAAATGAGCCAGACACCGGATCAGACACGTCCAAGGCCCCGCGCCGGCATCATGGACATCGAAGCCTATGTGCCCGGCAAGAGCGCGGCGCCTGAAGGTGTCGCCAAGGTCCATAAATTGTCGGCGAACGAGAACCCGCTCGGTCCTTCGCCAAAGGCGATAGAGGCCGCGCGCGCGGTCGCCGACAAGCTCGCGGTCTATCCCGACGGCAGCGCCAGGCGCCTGAGGGAAGCGATCGCCGAGGTGCACGGGCTCAACCCGGCGAACATCGTCTGCTCCAACGGCTCCGACGAGATTCTGGGCCTGCTGGCGCAGACCTACCTCGCGCCCGGCGACGAAGCCATCATCACCGAACACGGCTTCATGGTCTACAAGATCTACATACAGTCGGCCGGTGCCGTCCCGGTGACGGTCAAGGAGACCGATGAACGCGCCGATATCGATGCGATCCTCGCCGCGGTGACGCCGGCTACCCGGATCATCTTCCTTGCCAATCCAAACAATCCAACCGGCACCTACGTGCCGTTCCAGGAGGTCCGCCGCCTGCATGCCGGCCTGCCGCGAAACGTGCTTCTGGTGCTGGATGCAGCTTACGCCGAATATGTCCGGCGCAACGATTATGAAGCCGGCGTCGAGTTGGTGGGCAGCGCGGAAAACGTGGTCATGACCCGCACTTTCTCCAAATTGGGCCTGGGCGGGGCGCGGATCGGCTGGATGTATGCGCCAATGCACGTCATCGACGCGATCAACCGCGTGCGGGGACCCTTCAACGTCAATGCGACGGCAATCGAGGCCGGCATCGCGGCGATCCGCGACCGTGCCCACATCGAACGCAGCGTCGCGCACAACGAGACCTGGCTGGCCTGGCTGAGCGAGCAATTAAGCGGGCTCGGGCTGCGGGTGACGCCGAGCGTCGGCAATTTCATCCTCATCCACTTTCCCGAGGACAAAAAGCATTCGGCGGCGGCCGCCGACGACTACCTCAGTGCGCGCGGCTACATATTGCGGCGCGTTTCCGGCTACGGTTTTCCGAACGCGCTGCGCATGAGCATCGGCACCGAAGAGGCCAATCGCGGCGTTGTCGCAGCACTCGCGACATTCCTGAAAAGCTAGAACACCATGACCTCACCGATGTTCGAAAAGATCGCGCTGGTCGGCATCGGCCTGATCGGCTCGTCGCTGGCCCGCGTCATCCGCCGCGAGGGACTCGCCGGCCAAGTCGCGATTTCGACGCGCAGCGACGCGACGCTGGCACGGGCGAGCCAACTCGGCCTTGGCGACACCTATACGACGGATGCGAAAGAGGCGGTTCGCGATGCTGATCTGGTTATCGTTTCGGTGCCGGTCGGCTCTTCAGGCACGGTCGCCGCGGAGATCGCGCCGGCGCTGAAGAAGGGCGCCATCCTCACCGATGTCGGCTCGACCAAGGCATCGGTGATCGCGCAGATGCAGCCGCATGTGCCTGATGGCGTGCACTTCATCCCCGGCCATCCTTTGGCCGGCACCGAAAAATCGGGACCGGACGCCGGTTTTGCCGAACTGTTCGAGAACCGCTGGTGCATTTTCACGCCTCTGCCCGGTACCGATCCCGCAGCACTGGAAAAGCTCTCGGAATTCTGGCGCCGCTGCGGCTCCAACATCGACACGATGGACCCGCAGCATCACGACATGACGCTGGCCATCGTTTCGCACCTGCCGCATATCATCGCTTACAACATCGTCGGTACCGCCGACGATCTGGAGTCGGTGACCAAGTCCGAGGTCATCAAATACTCGGCTTCCGGCTTTCGCGACTTCACCCGTCTCGCGGCGTCCGACCCGACCATGTGGCGCGACGTCTGCCTGCACAACAAGGACGCCATTCTCGAAATGCTGGCGCGGTTTTCCGAGGATCTGTCCTCGCTGCAGCGGGCGATCCGCTGGGGCGACGGCGAAAAACTGTTCGACCTGTTCACCCGCACCCGCGCCGTCCGCCGCTCGATCATCGAGGCCGGCCAGGATATCGACGTACCGGATTTCGGCCGCCAGGCAGTCGAACACCCGCCGAAGGGATAAGCCGCGGCAGGCCGATCGCAGGCCAGCCTGGCTTACAGCGGTTCATCGTTTCACAGAAACGCCGAACCGCTCTATCTCTTTGTTTTTGCGCAATTCCGGACGGAAAACCGTTTCACACTTTTCCTGGAGTTGCTCTAGTCGAGCGGCTTGATCTTGCCGAGCGGGATGAAGCCGAGCGAGGCCTTGCCCCTGACGATCTTCAGCGGCATCGACGGCTGGTTGCCGAGCAGCGCCAGTCCGGCAAAGCCGGTTTGGATCTGTTTCTTCTGCTCGGGGATGGCGGTGGCGAGGATTGCCGCCACGGCCTTCGGATCATTGAGCCTGATTGTCAGGTCGGCATTTATGAGACCGTCGTCATCGACCGACAGCGGTCCGGAAACGGTGATGCGCGCGGTTCCGGACGACAGATCGAGCTTGTGGATTTCGGCGGCCTGGCCGCGAAGGCTCTTCGGATTTGCCTTGATCAGTGTCACGCCGTTCTTCAGCGTCAGGTCGCCGCTGCCGTCCAGCGGCGGCAAGACGCGCCCGTCGATGGCCGCCGCGTCGATTTCAAGATCGGTGAAATTGCCGGCATAGTCGATGTCCGGGCCGTTTGGGCGCAATTGTCCCGTGGCGGTTCCGGCGCTGAACAGCGAGACGGGATCGGTGTCGTCTGCCGGATCGGTCTGGCCGGACAGGCCTTCTGTCTGCAGCGAGAGGCGCCTCGGCAGCGGCCAGGACAGCTTCATGTCGGCCCGCAGATCATCCCAGTCGATCCAGAGCGGGGTCATGCCGGGAACTGAGGTCCTGAGCGGCCCCCTGAGCTCGGCGGCAGGCGACAGAAGCCGCGTGATCTGCGTGGCGGCGTTGATCTTGCCTGTCGATGCCGCGACGTTGCGGCTGTCGTCCTCGTAAGCCAGGCTGTCGCAGGAAACGGTGAAGCTGAAGGGATAGCCGCTGACCGCGAGATTGGCGCAGTCGGCCCTGATGCCTTTGTCGTCGAGATCGGCGACCGCCTTGTCGGTCGCGCTCTCGACCAGGTCCGCCAGGTAGAACCAGCCCGCGCTGTAGATGCCGAACAGCACGAGAATGAAAGCGGCAAGCCACAACAGGCGGCGACGTTGGCTGGGCGGCGGGCGCTCGTCACTTGACGTCATGCTGCGGCTTTCGTTAACGCGGGTGGCACGGGCGGGCTGTCGCTTGCGGCAACAACAGGTAGACGGACTGAAACACCACCGGTGGGTGGTTCGTCACAATCAGGCTTGGCGATATGGGCGATTTTTGGGTTTTTGGCTACGGCTCACTGATCTGGCGACCGGGATTCGCGCATGTCGAGACGCGGCGCGCCCGCCTGCATGGCTACCGCCGTTCGCTGTGCGTCTATTCTTTCGTGCATCGCGGCACGCGCGAACGGCCGGGCCTGGTGCTCGGCCTCGACCGCGGCGGCTCCTGCATCGGGCTCGCGTTCCGGGTTCCAGGCGAGCTGCGCAACGAGGTCATTACCTATCTGCGCGAACGCGAGCTGGTCACCAACGTCTATCTCGAACGTGTGCTCAGCGTTCGCCTCGACAAGGGTAAAACGGATGGGGGCGAGACGGTCGACGCCGTCGCCTATGTCGTGGACCGCAGCCATGAGCAATATGCCGGTGCGCTCGACGCAGCCGAGGCGGCGGCCGTCGTCCGCGGCGCCGTCGGCCAGTCGGGGAGGAATGAGGATTACGTGCTCAGCACGCTGGAGCACCTCGAAGCACTGGGTATAAGCGACCACTGGCTGGAAGACGTGACAAGACGGGTCGCGACGTAGCTTCGGTGTCGTGAGCGGGCTACATCCTGAAAATCTGTTTTCCAAGATCGGCGCGATCCAGGCTGTTTGCCACGGCAAGCTTGAACTCGGTCAGCGGGTGGAGACCGCCGACAGGAACGTGGAAGCCGGGCTGGCCGAAGGTGTCGATAATCTCGCGTAGCACAGGCCGGTCGGCTTCGGCCAGCGGCGAAAAGAAATAGCGATAGATATTCGCCCTGATCTCGACGCCGCTCAGCAAGACATCGAAATTGTGCAGCTCGAAGCGCTCGGCACTCATGCCGCCATTGATCACCATCTGCCCGCCGAGCGCCAGGGTGCGGATCAATTCGCCGCTGACAGGTCCGCCGACATTGTCGATAATCCCGTTCAATCCGGCGCCACCGGTGATATCCATCACCGCTTCCCGGATACTTGTCTTCAAGTCCGAAAGGTCAAGAATGGCGCCGACGCCAAGCGTCTTCAGGTCGAAGCTTTGGTGCGAGCGCCGCACAAGCGCGATGACGTTGATGCCGCGTCGTTGGGCGAACTGCATCACCATTGTCGAAATCGACGAATAGCCGGCCGTGACAGCCAGCCACTGGCCAGGCCGCACACGGGAATCCACCAGCAGATCCCACGCGGTAATGGGGTTCACCATCTGCCCGGCGCGTTCGACCGGATAGCCGGCAGGCAACGGGATCAGCCATTCGGCGGGAATCGCCGCGTACTCGGCCCAACTGCCATAATAGCTGAATGCGACAAGCGTGCCCGGTTCCAGCAAAACGTCCGCGCCAACGGCTTCGACGATGCCGGCGCCATGGTTTCCCGCGATCTGCCGGGGAAAATGCGGCTTCTTCGGTTCGGGATAGAGGTTCTGGATAAACAGGAAGTCGCCCGGATTGATCGAGGCCGAGACCATCCTGACCAGCACTTCGCCGTCGCCGATCCGCGGCATCGGCAGGTCGTCCACATAGAGCACGTCGCGCGGCGAGCCGATGGCGTCAAATACAATTGCTTTCATTCCGGTCTCCACAACAAACGATCCCGGGCAAACAGTCCGGGCTTGGCCAGACCGTGCCGAGATTTGCGTCGGCGCCGCGGAACCTATGGCCGGCCGGCAAAGGTCTGAATTGGCAGATTTGACAATCTATGTGCTAAACTTGCCAGATTGTTTCCTCAGAGGGTACTGGTTTGGAAATTCGGGACAGCGTCTTGAAGCCCGACACGGCGCGGCGGGTCGCGGTTTTGTGAAGCGCCGGCGGGCTGGAAAAGAGGCTATGCGTTTGACGTTGCCACGGTGCGACATAGGTTAGCTCGGTCGGCGGCTCCCACCCGCCCCAGCATGAATCACCATGGAGATCAGCCTTGCAGAAACGTCGTCTCGGTCGCACCGACCTATCCATCGCGCCATTGGTTCTGGGCGGCAATGTGTTCGGCTGGACCGCCGATGAGAAAACCTCGTTCGACCTGCTCGACCGCTTTGTCGACGCTGGCCTCAACGCCATCGACACGGCCGATTCCTATTCGCGCTGGATTCCCGGCCACGAGGGCGGCGAATCCGAAACCATTATCGGCAAATGGATGAAAAGCCGCGGCAACCGCGACAAGGTTGTCGTTATCACCAAGGTCGGTTCGGATATGGGGCAGGGCAAGAGGGATCTGTCCGCCGCCTACATCGAAAAGGCCATCGACGCCACGCTGAAGCGGCTGCAGGTCGATACAATCGATCTCTATCTGTCGCACTGGCCTGATCCGGCCACTCCCTATGAGGAAACGCTCGGCGCCTACCAGAAACTGCTCGACAAGGGCAAAATCCGTTATGCCGGCGCTTCCAACCTCGACGCCGCCCAGTTGCGGGCCGCACTCGACGTAGCAAGCCTGCGCGGCCTGCCGCGCTACGAGGTGCTGCAGCCGGAATACAACCTTTACGACCGCTCGTCCTTCGATGGTCCGCTGCGTGATCTGTGCGCGGCCGAGGACATCGGCGTCATCACCTATTTCAGCCTCGCCAAGGGGTTTCTGAGCGGCAAGTACCGCAGCGAGGCCGACCTCGGCAAAAGCCTGCGCGGTGGCGGTGTGAAAGGCTATCTCAACACCCGCGGCATGCGCATTCTCTCAGCGCTCGATGCCGTTTCAGCCAGACATTCGGCCAAGCCAGCGGAAGTGGCGCTTGCCTGGGTCATGGCACGGCCCGGCGTCACCGCTCCGATCGCCAGCGCGACGACGCTCGACCAGCTCGACAGCCTGGTGCGTGCCGCGTCGTTGCAGCTCAGCCCGGACGATATCGCCGAGCTCGACAAGGCCAGCGCATAGCCGCGCACGATCGTTCAAGACCGGCGCCGCTGCCTTGCCCTACCGTCCCTGCATCGTCGCAGGATGCAGGGACGTCGCATGGCCGGACAGGGTCTTCTCGATCAGCAGCTATGGCAGCAATTGCTGGCGCTTGTGCTGGCATCGGCCATCGTTATGGGCAGCCCGGGGCCGGCGACGATAAGTGTCACCGCGATCGGCGCCGCATTCGGCCTGCGCGATTCGCTCCGTTATGCCTCGGGAATCGTTGTCGGGACGGTCCTCGTGCTTTTGGTGGTGGCGACGGGCATCATGGCCGTTCTCACCGCGCTGCCGAAGCTCGCAGCGCTGTTGGCGGTCGCGTCAGCAGCCTACATCCTCTATCTGGCGTTCAAGATAGCGACGACGCCGCCACTGGCGGCACGCATTGGTGGGGCGGCGCTTCCCACTTTCCTGGGCGGGTTCCTTCTGGCCGTTGCCAATCCGAAAGCCTATGTGGCGATTGCCGCCGTGTTTGCCGGCGCGTCTTCCGGCACCGGCGGTCTTGCTATTTCAGCCAAGCTGGCGGTCCTCGCCTTGATGATTGTTGCCATTCATCTCTTGTGGCTTCTCGCCGGCGCGGCTTTTGCACGTTTGTTGCGCAAACCCTTGGCGTCGCGGATCATCAATCTGGTGTTTGCCGTGACGCTGGTTGCGACGGCCGCGCTGGCTGCCCTGCCATAAGTCTTTGTGGCATCTGAGGCCGTTGTTTCAGCCTTTCAATTCAGGTTTCGCATCCAGCTCACCAAGCCGTTTCATTGCCGTCGGCGGCATCGGCGGCGGGTTCGGCGTCTGCGCCGCCTCGACGAGAAGCTGGTCGCAGGCGGCCTCCGTCTCGCCGATCAGCCGTTGCATAAATTCGTCCTTGCCGAGGCCGGGCGGGATCGGTGGCAGGAAGCGCGCCTTGATCGTGCCGGGATAGCGCAGGAACTTGCGGCGCGGCCAATAGAGGCCGGCGACGTGAGCGACCGGCACCACCGGAATGCCAAGTTGCGCGTAGAGTTCGACGATGCCGTATTTGTAGACCGGTTCGTCGCCCGGCGCCCGGCGGGTGCCCTCGGGATAGATGATCAGCTGGCGCGGATTGCGCGCCAATTCCTGTTTGGTCGCGGCGATCACCGTCTTCAATGCCTTCGAGCGGCTGCCGCGGTCGACAGGAATCATCCGCATCTTCAAAATGTACCAGCCGAAGAACGGGATCCAGGTCAGCTCCCGTTTCAATATGTAAACGGGATCGTCGAGATACGGCAGGAAAGCGATCGTGTCCCAGAAGGACTGGTGCTTCGGCGCCAGGATGAAGGAGCCTTCAGGCAGGTTTTCCTGGCCGGTGATCTCACTTCTGGTGCCGGCGATCTTGTCGTAGAGCCACATGCTGGTGCGCGACCAGAATTTCGGCACGAACCAGGCGCGATGGCGTGGCGACAGGAAATAATACGGGGTCCAGAGGATCATCTGGACGATCAAATTGAGGTAGAAGGCGAGATTGAACGCCAGCGAGCGGAAATACAGCATACAGCATGTGCCCGGTGAGGAGGTGTGCGTTGGTTACACCAAGCGCCGGCAAAAAGGAAACGCTGCGAGGCGGGCGATCGGCCCGGCCTTGCGATGGGCCGTCTTCTTCACGTTTGCCACGCGGCCTGCAGCAGGCGCTGTCTCAGGCGCGGGGCGGCGAAGTCGAGGAATGCGCGCAGCTTCACCGGCAGTAGCCCTTGGCCGGCATGGACGAGGCTCACCGGCCATGGGTCGGGCTCAAACTCTTGCAGCACCGGGCGCAGCGTACCCGACCGGACTGCGGCGGCGATCTGGTAGGAAAGCAGCCTCGTCACGCCGACGCCGGCAATCGCCGCATCGATCGCTGCCTCAGCGGTGTTGACCCGTAGCCTGGAGCGGACCGGCACGGCGAATTCGGCCTTGCCGGTGGCGAAGGTCCAACTGGCAGCGGTGAGCCCTTCAAAGGTGATGGCACTGTGCGCTGCAAGCTCTTGCGGCGTTTTCGGCGTGCCGTGCTCGGCGAGATAGGCCGGGCTCGCGCAAACGACGCGGCGGATTGAACCCAGGCGGGTGGCGATCAGGCTCGAATCGGCAAGCTCGCCGATGCGGATGGCGAGGTCGATGTGCTCTTCGACCAACTGGGTTATCCGGTCGGCGAGTGTCAGCCGCACACCTACCTCAGGATAGACGGAGAGGAAGCTGGTGACGACCGGCAGCACATGCAGGCGGCCGAAGACGATCGGCGCAGTGACGATCAGTTCGCCGGTCGGGGCATTGTATTCGCCGGCGGCTATTCGCTCGGCCTCGCCGACCTCATCGAGAATGCGACGACAGGCGGCGAGATAGGCGTGGCCTGCATCGGTCAGCGACAGCTGCCGCGCCGAGCGGTTCAACAGCCGTGTCTTCAGGTGCTTTTCCAGGTCCGAAACCTTGCGGCTGACCGTCGTCAGCGGAATGCCGAAGCGGCGCCCGGCAGCCGAGAGGCTGCCTGTCTCTGCCGCGGCAACGAAAAGCGACATGGACTGGAGGCGATCCATAGCTCTCCCGAAAAGTTGCCCTCCCGAAAAACGGAAGGATAGATTGCAGATATGGCATCTGCATCTCGAAGATGGAAGGACCTATTTCCTGACTAGCAATGCAGCGCAGCTCGGCGCTTGAGGAGGCTTCCATGAACGCTCACACCAGCGATGTTGCTTTCACCCCGACGGTGAAGGCGATTCAGGCGCGCAAGGGCTCGCGCCAGGCCTATGCCCGTGTCGAGGAGCGTGGCGGCTGGCAGGCGGCAATCACGCCCGATCTCGCCGCCTTCATCGAGGCGCAGACCAGCGTCTTTCTGTCGACCGCCAATGCGGACGGGCAGCCTTACATCCAGCATCGCGGCGGGCCTGCCGGTTTCCTCAAGGTGCTCGACGAACGGACGATCGGCTTTGCCGATTTTTCCGGCAACAGGCAGTTCATCACCCAGGGCAACCTCAGCGACAACCCACAGGCTTTCCTATTCCTGATCGATTATGCGCACCGGCAGCGCATCAAGATCTGGGGCAAAGCGCAAGTCGTCGAGGGCGATGCCGAGCTGACGGCAAAGCTGATGCCGCAAGACTATAAGGCGCGACCCGAGCAGGTCATCCTGTTTACGGTTTCGGCTTGGGATTCAAATTGCTCGCAGCACATCCCGCAGCGTTTCGAAGCGGCCGACGTGGCGGCGGCGCTGGGCGAACGCGACAAGCGCATCGAACGGCTCGAACAGGAGATCGCACGCTTGCGCTCGGGTGCAGCAGCTAGGGAATAAAAGTGCCGGTGCCGTTCAGCTTCCGCCCGCGGCGTCGGCCAGCGTGACGCCGTTGGGCGATTGCTTCACCGGCATGATGCCGCGCGCCAGCGCCAGCAGGTATTTGTTATATTCGGTGAACAGCACGCGTAGCGCTTCTGGCTTGGTCAGCCAGCCGCCATTCTCGAGGTTGGTGTTGACCACCGGATAGGGTTCGAGCCTGGCGCCGTGCAGCAGCCGGCCCATTTCCAGCAGGCTGCGCGGCATGTGATAATTGTTGGTGACGAGAATGACCGTGCCGTAGGCATGGTCCTCGACCCATTTGGCACTTTCCTCGGCATTGCCGATCGTGTCGAGCGCGGCGCGGTCGATGTCGACGCAGCAGGAAAACAGCCTCTTGTCGCCGCCGGTCGCGGCCTGAAGCTGGCGGCGGCTGGCGGAGGGATGGACGCCGCTGATCAGCAGCCGCTCGCCCTTGCCTAACGCAAGCAGGCCCATCGCAGCGTCGAGGCGCGACTGGCCGCCGGTCAGCACGATGATAGCGTCGGCCCTTGCCGGATTGGCGGGCGTAGTCAGGCGGCTGACGGTATTGGCGAACCAGCCGAAGCCGGCGACAAACAGCGCCATAAAGGCGAGCAGAAGGAGAGCCGAGATGCGCAAAGAGCGGGCTGCCAGCAGCCGCCCATGTTTGGCGAACTGACCCGGCTTGGCAAATTCATCAGGCTCGGCGAATACAGGCGGGCGCGCAACCAGCACTGGCATGCATCCAGCGGTATCGGTCGAGTCCCGAACGTCCATCATGAAATGGTTAATCCCGAAATACGGCCTTTGGTAGGAAAAAAATGCAATTTTCGTGACGATGCGTTTTCATCCGTGATCGATCTTTCCTTTAGCCGGCGTCCGGCTGGCGAATGTCGATGTCGCTGAGATAGGTAACCACGGTGAAATGGGAGGTTGCCGCCGTCAGCGCGCCGATCACCAGCACCATGACAGCGACCCCGAGATAACCCGCCGAGCCGATGGCGAAATTGCCGAACAGGGCGGTCGCCTGGTCGGCCTGCGGCGTTGCCATGTTGCGTGACGACCACCAGGAGAAGACGATGAAGACCAGGATCGCCGCGCCGCCGCCTGCCGCGGCGCCCTTCATGCCGGTGACCAGAAAATGCCGGCGGAATTCGCGCGCGATGAAGCGCGCCTCGGCGCCGACAAAATGCAGCACCTCGATGATGTGGCCATTGCCGGCCATGGCGCCGCGCGTTGCGAACACAACGGTCAGCACCGTCGCCGACAGCATCAGCGCCAGCACTGCGACACCGATCGTTACCGTGGTGCGGGCCATGGCAACCAGCCGGTCGACCCAGGTGCGATGATCGTCGAGCGAGGCACTCGGCAGCTTCGGCGTGATCGCCGCGCGCAGTGCGGCGAAATCGGGCGGACTATTCTCGTCGATGGTGATGATGATCAAGCGCGGCACCGGCAGCTCATCGATGTTCAGGCCCGAGCCCAGCCAAGGCTCGAGCAGCCGGGCCGTCGCTTCGCGGTCGACGATCCGGGCGCTTTTCACGCCAGGGAATTCGCCGGCGATCTGCGAGGCCAGCGCAAGTGCGGCCTCCATGTCGAGGCCGTCGACCGGCTTGATCTGGATTGTCGCTTCGCGCGAGATCTGGTTCTCCCAGACGGAGGCGGTGTCACGCACCAGCGTGACGGCGCCAAACGTCAGGCAGGACAGAAACGTCATGATGGCGATGACCAGCACCAGCGCCCGGCCGGCGATGTTCTGCGCCGGCACGATCGGCGCCATTTTGCGCTGGACGCGGGGCTTTGCCGCCGCGGCGTCCTGACCCTCGAAATGTTCGACGGAGAGCTCAGTCATAGATGTCCAGCCTTCCGCCGGCCAGGATCATTCGCCGTGCGTCGACCTGTTCCATCAGGCCGAGGTCGTGTGTGGCGATCACCACGGCGGTGCCCAGCCGGTTGAGCTCGATGAACAACCGCAGCAAGCGTCGTGCCAGCGGCGGGTCGACATTGCCGGTCGGCTCGTCGGCGAGCAGGATCTCGGGCTGCTCGATCAACGCCCGGGCGATGGCGGCGCGCTGCTTCTCGCCGCCAGACAGCACCGGCGGCAGCACATGCATGCGCTCGCCGAGGCCGACCCATTTCAGCAGCTCGGTGACGTCGGTGCGATAGGTCGCCTCCTCGCGGCCGCGCACGCGCAGCGGCAACGCCACGTTCTCGTAGGTGGTCATATGGTCGAGCAGGCGAAAATCCTGGAACACCACGCCGATGCGTCGTCTCAGATGCGGCAATTCGGTACGCGAGATGCGCGAGCGGTCCTTGCCGAAAATGGTGATCAGGCCGCGCGTCGGCTTCAGCGACATGAACAAAAGCCGCAGCAACGTCGTCTTGCCGGCGCCTGAAGGTCCGCTCAGGAACTGAAAGGAGCGCTTCGGAATGTGCAAGGAGATGTCGCGGAGAATCTCCGGACCCATGCCATAGCGGAGGCCGACATTTTCGAAGCGGATCACTTTCGACGACCTGAAATTCTCGGCGGCAAGATGCCAGCCCTTTCTGTGGAAAGACCATCGGCCGGCATGGTTAACCGACGGTTAATTTGGGGGCTTTTCGAGCGAGTCACAGGGGTTCCGGTGGGGAAGCGTTAACCATTTCCGTTTACCCAAAAGAAACGAACAGCGAACAGGTGCGGTAGTGTTGGGCCATGATGGCTGAGGATCGAACCGCGCGCCCGGTTTCCGGCGAAATCATGACCGATCCGGCCGCCGAGCCGGAACGCATCATGCGCGACGTGACCGCCGAGGTCATCGATGCCGATTATGAGGTGCTGCCCCGCCATTTTACACGTCCAGACTTTGCGCCGCCGCCTGCGCGCATGATGTCCATGCCTTCGATCGAAGGCATGGACATGTTGCGCAAGCCCGAAACCGCCGCCGAACGCCCGTTGTGGGTGCATGGTGGGCCGATCTTCTGGATTGTCGGCGTCGGTGCCGCCTTTGCCGCCTTCTGGATTTCGGGCGGCCATGCGCTGGTTCGTTAGAGCGGCGCCAGAAAATCAACAGGTCACCAGATAAACGATTCGCGACGCGCTGGGACATCCGACCGTTCGCGGGCGCCCTGCGAAGATTTGGCCTTGCCAGACGGCACGACATGCCTAGAAACAGGTTGAAGACCGTTTTCGGTCGGCTTCGCCTACAAGGCGATCATTTCTGGAAGGGCAGCCAATGCCAGTTGTGCGCGGCAAGGACATCGAAGTCCTGTTTTCGGCGTCCGCCATCGCGCGGCGAAACCTGGAACTTGCCAAGGAGATCGCCGGGCACGACTACCACGACCTTCTGGTAATCTCGGTGCTGAAGGGATCATTCATCTTCGCCGCCGATCTTATCCGTGCCATGCACGATGTCGGCCTGTCGCCGGAGGTCGAGTTCATCTTCATCTCCAGCTATGGCGCCGGCACGACCAGCGGTGAGGTGAGGGTGCTGCGCGACATCGACAACGAGGTCGCCGGTCGCGATGTGCTTTTGATCGATGACATTCTGGAATCCGGCAAGACGCTGAGTTTCACCCGCGACCTCATGCTGTCGCGCGGCGCGAGGAGCTGTGCCATCGCCGTGCTGCTCGACAAGCGCATGCGCCGCCAGACCACGCTCAACGCCGACTATGTCGGCTTCGACTGCCCCGATTATTTCGTCGTCGGTTATGGCATGGACGTCGCCCACGCGTTTCGCGAATTGCCCTTCGTCGGCATCGTCAAGGGCGACGCTTGAGGCCTTTTGATAATTCTACTCCGGCGGCCACCTGCCGGTGCTCTCGGACTCGAACGTCCGCTCCGCTCCGGTTCTCGAAAACCACGCCATCTGACTCGGCGGAGCGAATTCTGAAAAGGCCGCATCGACCTTCAGCGCCTTCAGGAAACATCAACTTTTCCCCGCCAAATATCCTGCCCATGGCAAAGCTCCTGATCGTCGAGGACGATGAATCCGTCCGCACTCTCGCCGCTCGCGCGCTCGAACGCGCCGGGCATAATGTCACTGTTGCCGCGGACGGCGCACATGGCCTTTCTCTGATCCGGACGGCGCAAGGGAGCTACGACCTTGTGCTGTCCGACATCCGCATGCCGGAGATGGACGGCATCGAGATGGCCAAGGCGGCAGCGGCGCTGTTCCCGGCGATGAAGATCATGCTGATGACCGGCTATGCCGACCAGCGCGAGCGCGCCGAGGAATTGGACGGCATTATTCTCGACGTCGTGCAAAAGCCGTTCACGCTGGCTGAAATCCGCGCCCGCGTCGAACAGGCGCTCGCCTGCTTCGCCTAAAGCCCAAGGCCGACCGCCTCAGGCAGGGTCGCAGGTCGCCGTAATGGCTGGCGCGCCGCTCAGGCGCCGGCTGGCATTGAGCGCAAACAGGCCGGCGCCGATGATGAGGGCTGCGCCCGCCGCCGTCGCTGGTCGCGGCACTTCGGCAAAGAACAGAAAACCCCATAGCGGCGACCAGATGATACCGGTGTATTCGAAGGTGGCGACGCTGTTGGCGGGCGCCAGCCGGTAGGCCTGCGACAACAGGATCATGCCGGCCGAGGCAACGAAGCCGCATGCCCCCATCTTGAGGAGATCCGGCGTCGCCGGCCAGACCCATGGCCGGACGAGGAATTCGAGGCTCGGATGCACGGCGTGGTCAATGCCTGCCAGCCAAAACAATGCCGCCGCCAAGGCGGCGCCGACCAGATAGGCGCCGTTCTGATAGAAAGCCATGACAGTCGAGGATTCGGTGTCGCCGATCTTGCGTGCCATCAGCTGCGAGAAACCGTAGAGCAAAGCCGAACCTAGCGACAGCAGCGCTGCCCAGTCGAACAAGCCGGCGCCCGGGCGCATCATCACCAGCACGCCGAGCATGCCGACCAGGACGGTGGCGAGCGCCTGCCAGGACACGCGTTCGCCGAGATAGGGGCCGGCCAACGCCATGATGAACAGCGGCGCCATGAAATAGAGCGCCACCGCGTCAGCCAGCGGCAGGGCGGCGATTGCCAGGTAGTAGGCCGTGTAGGAGGTGAACTGGATGAAGGCGCGCATCGTCAGCATGCCGAACCGCTTCGACAGGATCGCCTGGAATCCGACATCGGCGTGGACAAGGAAAACCAGGATCGGCAGGGCGACGATCGAGCGGATCGCCATCACCTCGGTGACCGGATAGTGGCTCGACACCGCCTTGACCAGCGGGTCCTGCAGCGAAAAGACCAGCACGCCGAGACAGAGGCTGAGGATGCCGAGCACAAGCCGATTCTGCATAGGCGCTCCTGTCTCCCGCGTGCGCGGCCGAAAGCAGGCCTGCATCCGGGTAAAAAGAACCCGCCACCGTTTCGGGCAGCGGGTACGAGTGAGGACTTTTGATTGGTCCGCAGCCGATTTCCCGGCCGCATATCCAATGGGTAAGGCGACTATCGTCCGCCGTTTGACATGTTGCAAACGAATTGGAATGATGCCAGCAATCAGATTTTCTTATGGCGGGCACATGCGACCCAATCTCGACAGCGACCTGTTGCGCACCTTCGTGGCGGTCGCCGACACCGGCAATTTCACCAAAGCGGCGGAGCGGGCCGGCCGCACCCAGTCGGCGGTCTCGATGCAGATGAAGAGGCTCGAAGGCATGATCGGCGACAGCCTGTTCGAGCGCGGGTCGCGCGGTGTAGCGTTGACGCAGCGCGGCGGCGAACTCATAGCCAACGCCAGGCGCATCGTTTCACTGCTCGACGAGACGGCGGCATCGATGGTCGCGGCGCCGCTTGGCGGGCCGGTGCGCATCGGTATCCCGGAGGAATATGGCCACGCGATCCTGTCGCGGGCACTCGGCGCCTTTGCCAAGCGCCATCCTCAGGTCGACATCACCGTCCGCTACGCGCATTCCGGTGCGCAGATCGCGGCGCTCGCTGCCGGCGAGCTCGATCTGGCGGTGGTGTTCGAATGGCAGGATCTGTCCGGCGGTGAGGTGCTGATGCATGACCCGACCGTATGGGTGACGTCGGAGCTGCATCACATGCATGAGGAGCGGCCGGTGCCGATCGCGCTCTACAACCGTGCCGGTTGGTGCAAGGATTTCGCTATAAAGTCGCTGGAACAGCGCGGTCTCGCCTATCGTGTCGCCTACACCAGCGATACCAATGGCGGCCTGCGGCTCGCCGTCACCTCCGGGTTGGCGATTGCGCCGATCTCGCGCAGCAACATCCCGGCCGGCTGCCGCGAGCTTACGGCCGCCGACGGGTTCGGCGACATCGATTCCTCGAACGTGGTGCTGCGGCGCAATCCGAACGCTTCCGGCGAGGCCATCGACGGCATGGAAGAGGCGATCCGCGAGGCGTTCACCAACCGTTAAAAGTGCCGCTCAGTCCGGCGGTGGCGGCCTCCACGGACCGCACGGCGATCTTCCGAATATTGGGGGGCAGCCTTACTTCAGCTCCAGCAACCGCTCCAGATAGCTGCGCTCGATATCGGGGCTGAGTGCGTTGCCGAGCCGCTTGCGGATCGCTTCGAGGATCTGGCGGGCACGCTGCACATCGATCTCGTCAGGCACTCTCACCGAACTTCCGTCATCGGGACCCTCGCTGGTGCGGGGCCGCCCGAGCGGGTCACGGTCGGCATTCTGCTGGCGTCCGCCCTGCCCGTTGCCGCCCTGGTCGCCTTGCATCGCCTGCAGTTGCTTCATCATGTCCTTGGCGCCCCTGCGCAAGGCTTCCAATGCGCGGCCCTGGTGACCGACGGCCTGATCGCCTTCGCCCTCGCCGAGCGCCTGTTCGGCATTGCCCATGGATTTGCCGGCCTCGCCAAACCCCTCATTGGGGTCGAGGCCCATGCCTTCGAGGCTCTTCCTCAATTGATCGAGCTCGCCCTGCAGCTTGCCCTGGCCTTCCTGCAGTTGCTTCAGCGCATCAGCAAATTCCTGCGGCGTCATCGGCTTCGGCCGGCCGAGCGGATCGCGGTCGTCACCCGGGCCGGGTTTGCCCTCTTCGCCCATCGGGCCTGGCTCACCGTTCTCGCCGAGCTGCTCGTCGCGGTTCTGCCCGCGCTGTTGCTGGCCGCGCTGCATCTGGTCCATACGGAAAGTGTCGTTCATCATCTCCTGCTGGCGCCGCATGATCTCGCCCAGCTTGTCCATCTGCTGGCGCATCTCGCTGTCTTGCTGGCCGCCTTGCTGCTGGCGGCCTGCCTGCAGATTGTTCATCATGTCCTGCAACTCGGACAGCAATTGCTGCGCCTGGTCGCGATTGCCGGATTTCGCCAGGTTCTCGATCTGGTCCATCATGCGGTCGATGTCGCTCTGGCGCAGTTCCTGACCGTTCTGCTGCATCTGTGGCGCATTCGGATTCTGCTGCGCTCGCGCCGCGAATTCCTGCAGGAACTGGTTCATCGCCTCGCGCAGTTCCTTCATCGCCTTCTCGATCTCTTGGTCGCTGGCGCCGTTCTTGATCGCATCCTGCAGCGCCTGTTGCGCCTGGCGCAGCCGCTTCTCGGCCGCCGACAGATTGCCTTCCTCGATGCCGAGCGCGATCGCCCAGAGGTAAGCGACCTCGTCGCGCAACTGGTCGTCGCTGTCTGCCATCTTCAGCCGGGTGCGGGCGCTCATGATGGCGAGGTAGTGCGCCATGTTGTCGAACGTGTCTTCCGGCCTGAGCGTGATTGCATCCATCAGGTCGATCACGCGGTCCTTGGCATAGGCGTCGAGCGCCAGTATGCGGCGCTGCTCGACCACAGCCCGCGCCAACGGGTTGGAGAATGGCCGCTCCGGCATCACCAGCGTCTTGGTTTCGCTGGTCGCCGTGTGTCCGGCACCGTCGGTGGCGACAAGCGACAGCTTGATGTTGCCACCTGCCCAGACATGGTCGGTCAGGTCCTTCGTCGTCTTAGCGGCATTGGCCTTGCCGCCGCGGCGCGGCAACGTCAGCGGCATTTCCGGCGGGCCATAGAGCGGATGCGCGTTGGGCACTTGCGGATCGGCCAATGCGAAAACCGCCTTGGCGGAGGCCGCGCCATAGTCGTCGTCGATCTGGTAGTTGAGTTCGAAGGCGCCGTTGACGGCGCGCTTCGGCTCGCCGACAAAGCGGATCTGCGGCGGCTTGTCGGGAATTATGGCGAAGGCCCAGCGGCCGAGCTCGCCGTCGCTGGACTGCAGCGTCAGCGTGCCGTCGGCCGTTAACTTGCCGCTGAACTGGCGCACGGTGGAAGGCGTTGCCGGACTTGCCTCAGTCCTGGCGGCTTGCGGCCCGGTCGGATCGATGGCGCGGGTGTTGCCGCCGGTGTCGGCGTAGCTCAGCGTTTCCTCGCCCGAACCGCCGGTGACGCGCAGCGACACATCGCTGCCCTCCGGAACCGTGAAGGTCGGCGGCGCTTGAGTGGCGTTGTTGGCCAGGACCGGGGCGTTCAGGAATACCGGCGGCCTGCCGGTATAGGCCGGCGGCGTCACCCAGGCATCAATGCGCGGCGGCACGATGTCGCGGGCGGCACGGGCAACAAAACCGTCGCTCAGCCTGCCGCCCGATGGCCCGAAGGAGAAGGCAAAGGCAGTGACCAACAAAAGCGCGGCAACGGCGCGCAGCGCCCACGGGTCGCGTTCCGGCACGCGTGTGCGCGGCACGTCGCCGCCAAGCTCGCCCAGCCGGTCCGCCATGCGCCGCTGATGCTCGCGCCACAGGGCTTGCGAAAAAATGCTTTCCTTGCCGCTCGGGCGATCGGTCTGGACCTGCACCGGGCTGTGCAGCAATCGGTTGGCCGACTCGATGCGGCGGTCGACCTCGGCACTGGATGGCGTGCGGAAGAAACGCAGTGGATAGAGTGCGGCAAGCGCTGCGACGCCGAACGCCGTGATAAGACCGATCCGCGCCAGATCGGGCAAAAATGGGAACAGGCCGAGCCACGAAATGCTGAGGAACAGGCTGGCGACAATGATCAGTGGCAGCAGCAATGGCCAGCCGCGTTCGACGATTATCGAGACCTGCGTCCCCAGCCGGCTCAAGGCAAGGCGCCTGGCCAGACTGCGATCGCTGGTGAAAATGGGTCGTTGTGTCATCGGCCCTTCCTGGCCCGGCGGGATAGCCCAGGCCTCACGAGTCTATCGCATGGGCCCGAAAAGTCGATTTTCGGGAAGCACGATGCGAAGACCTAAAATCTTAGCGCGTACTTCGTGCGTCCAAGCGGATGCACATCGCCCCAAGGATACCAACAAACACGGCGAAGGCGAGGCGGTTCCCCAAAACGTGAACAATAATGCCCCGGATATTGTCAGAATTTCGCCGGATTGGAGTTTGCGCCGCAGACCAGTACGGCAACGCGCTCGCCTGCAGCCGGTGCGTAGCGGCCGGACAGGAGCGCCGCGAAGGCGGCCGCACCGCCCGGCTCGGAGATGATTCGCACGCGGTCCCACAGCGCCGCCTGGGCGGCGATAATGTCGTCGTCGCCGACCAGGATCGAGCGCTCGACGAATGCCTCGGCGATAGGAAACATCATTTCGCCGACACGCTTTGGCGCGAGCGAATCGGCGGCGATGCCCTCAGCCGGCGCGTCGACGGGTCGGCCCGCCTCGAAGGCGCGATGAAGCGTCGGCGCACCCTCCGGCTCGACCGCGATTATCCTGATGCGGCCGGAAAACCAGGCAGCGATGCCGCCGATCAGCCCGCCGCCGCCGACGGCGACCAGCAGGGTGTCGAGCTTCGGCAGGTCGGCCTCGATCTCGAGGCCGAGCGTGCCTTGCCCGACCAGCGTCTCCTCCTGGTTGAAGGCGTGGATCTGCAGCGCGCCGGATTTTTCGGCGAAGCTCTCGCTGGCGGCCAGCGCCTCGGCATAACGGGCGCCGCCGACGATCAGCTCGGCGCCGTAGCCGCGGATGCGGTCCAGCTTGGCCTGCGGGCTCACTTCGGGAACAAAGATGGTCGCCTTGTGGCCGAGTCGCATGGCGGCATAGGCGACGGCGGCGCCGTGATTGCCGCCCGACGCGGCGACGACGCCGGCCGCAGGAACCGGCCGTTCGAGGAGATTGGTGAACGCACCACGCGCCTTGAACGAGCCGGAATGCTGCAAGCACTCAAGCTTCAGGTCGACAGGCAGAGGCGGGCGGCCGAAATCGGCCATGTCGACGCGTAGCACCGGCGTGTGGCGCACGAAGGGCCGGATGCGGGGTTCTATCGCCGCAATGCGCTCGCGTGTGATCGTGTGGCCGTGCAGCATGCTTTCACTCCCAGAGTTGACATTCAGAGTTGACATTACTTAGTAACTTGGCAAAGTGCCTAAATGCAACAGGTCGATGTCTTCAAAGCAATCGCCAACGAGCGCAGGCTCCAGATCCTCGATTGGCTGAAGGACCCGCGCGCGCATTTTCCGCCGCAGGCGGACGGCGATCTGGTCGAGGACGGCGTCTGCGCGCTGCTGATCGCGGAAAAGCTGGGGATCACCCAGGCAACGCTCAGCGAGCATATGCGCGTGCTCACCCAGGCAGGGCTTTTGCGCAGCAAGCGCATCAAGCAGTGGATATTCTATCGCCGGAATGAGGACAGAATCGCCGAGACCAGGGCGCTCATTCAGCACCGGCTGTAGCTGCAGAGTTCTACTCCAACCAGTCCGGCACCGAGTCCAGTCCGATCAGCTCGTCATAGGTCTGGCGCGGGCGCACAACGTGGAAGCGGTCGCCGTCGACCAGCACTTCCGGTACCAGCAGCCTGGTATTGTAGGTGCCGGCCTGAACGGCGCCATAGGCGCCGGCGGTGGAGACAGCGATCAGGTCGCCGGATTTCAGCCGGGGTAGGTCACGGTCGAGCCCGAGATAGTCGCCGGTCTCGCAAACCGGGCCGACGACGTCGACCTTCATGCGTGGTGCAGCGGCCGGCTGCTGCGCCACCGGCCTGATGTCGTGGAAAGCGTCGTAAAGCGTCGGCCGGATCAGGTCGTTCATCGCGGCGTCTACGACGAGGAAGTTCTTGGCGTCGCCCTCCTTCACGAAGATCACCTGCGAGACCAGGATGCCGGCATTGCCGACGATCAGCCGGCCTGGCTCGAACATCACTTTCAGCCCAAGTTTGGCAACATGCTTCCTGACGATCCGGGCATAGGCATCGGGCAAAGGCGGCGGGTTGTTGTCGACGCGGTAGGGAATGCCAAGGCCGCCGCCGACATCGATGTGCTCGATGGCATGACCGTCGGAGCGCAAGGCGTCGACCAGTTCCACCAGCAGCGCAAAGGCGTCGTCGAAGGGCTGCAATTCGGTGATCTGGCTGCCGATATGGGTGTCTATGCCCGTGACCTTGATGCCCGGCAGCTCAGCCGCGCGCGCATAGACCTTCCGCGCATGCTGCCACGGAATGCCGAACTTGTTCTCGGCCTTCCCAGTCGAAATCTTCTTGTGCGTCCTGGCGTCGACATCCGGATTGATGCGCAGCGAGATCGGCGCGACCTTGCCCAGCGCGGTGGCGCGGGCCGACAGCAGCTCCAGCTCCGGTTCGGATTCGACGTTGAAGCAGAGAATGCCGGCCGAGAGTGCGAAATCCATTTCGCGCGCGGTCTTGCCGACGCCCGAAAACAAGATCTTGCTTGCCGGGATGCCGGCCGCCAAAGCGCGGCGCAATTCGCCCTCCGAGACCACGTCGGCGCCGGCGCCGAGCCTTGCCAGCACCCTCAGCACGGCCTGGTTGGAATTCGCCTTCATGGCATAGCAGACGAGAGCATCGAGCCCGGCAAAGGCCTCGGTGAAGACGCGAAAATGCCTGGTCAGCGTCGCCGTCGAATAACAGTAGAACGGCGTGCCGACGCTGGCGGCGATGTCTGATATCGCCACGTCCTCGGCATGCAGCGCGCCGTCGCGGTAGTCGAAATGGTTCACGAGATTGGTCCGAAATCAGAGCAGCGGGTCGAGGATGAATTTCTTGTCCTCGACAGGTTTTTCCGGCTCCGGCGGCAAAGGTTGCTTGGCCTTCTCGGCGTCCTTGCGGGCCTGCACGGCTGCCGCGTACGGCGTGTCGAGCGCAGCCTTCCTGCCGCAGGCCGCAACGGTGGCCATTGCCGCCAGCAGCGTCAGCGTCACCAAAATCCTGCTTCCGGTCATCGTGCCATCCGTCCGAAACTGTTGCCCGCAGCCGCTTCTAGCCGAGTTTTGCGGCCATTGCACCCCGCGTCTTACGCCTTGGCGAGCCGCTTTTTCCAGTAGCGGATCTGCTTGCGCACCTCGGACGGCGCGGTGCCGCCGAAGCTCGTGCGGCTCTTTACAGAATTCTGCACGGCAAGAACCGAAAACACGTCGGCGCTGATACCGGGGTGAATGGACTGCAGATCCTCCAGCGAAAGCCTGTCGAGCCCGATCTTCCTGTCCTCGGCCAGCGCCACCGCCCGGCCAGTGATATGGTGCGCCTCGCGGAACGGCAGGCCGAGCGTGCGCACCAGCCAGTCGGCGAGGTCGGTCGCAGTCGAATAGCCGGCGCCGGCCGCCTTTTTCATCGCAGCAGTGTTCACCATCATGTCGCGCACCATGCCGGTCATTGCCGCCAGCATCAGGTCGAGCGTCTCGGCCGCGTCGAAGACGGATTCCTTGTCTTCCTGCATGTCCTTGCCATAGGTCAGCGGCATGCCCTTCATCACCGTCAGCAGGCCGACGAGATGGCCGGTGACGCGGCCGGTCTTGCCGCGCACCAGTTCGGCAGCGTCCGGGTTCTTCTTCTGCGGCATGATCGACGAACCCGTCGAGAAACTATCCGATAGCCTGACGAAGCCGAATTGCGGCGTCGACCAGATGATGATCTCTTCGGCCAGCCGCGACAGATGCGTCGCGCAGATCGCCGCCAAGCCCAGGAACTCGAGCGCGAAATCGCGGTCCGAAACACTGTCGAGCGAATTGCGCATCGGCTCGCGGAAGCCAAGCGCCTTCGCCGTCTGGTGCCGGTCGATGGAAAAGCTGGTGCCGGCAAGGGCGGCGGCGCCGAGCGGGCTTTCATCCATCCGCTCAATCGCATCGCGGACGCGCGACAGGTCGCGTGCAAACATCTCGACATAAGCCATGCAGTGGTGGCCGAAGGTCACCGGCTGCGCCGCCTGCATGTGGGTGAAGCCCGGCATCACCGTTGCCGCATGCTCCTCGGCCCGATCCAGGAACGCCGTGATCAGGCCCTTCAGCGCCTCGGCGACACGAAAGCATTCGTCCTTGACCCACAGCCTGAGGTCGACCGCCACCTGGTCGTTGCGCGAGCGGGCGGTATGCAGGCGGCCGGCGGCGGGGCCGATCAAATCGGCCAGACGGGCCTCGACATTCATGTGGATGTCTTCCAGCCTGGTCGAGAACTCGAAGGTGCCGGCCTCGATCTCTGCCAGGATCGTGTTCAGCCCGTGAGCGATTTTTTCTTGATCGGCCGCCGAAATAATGCCCGTTTGCGCCAGCATCTGGCTATGGGCGATCGAGCCGCGAATATCCTGCGCATAGAGTTTGCGGTCGAACGAGATCGACGCGTTGATCGCTTCCATGATTGCGGCCGGACCCGAGGCAAAACGTCCGCCCCACATCTGGTTGCTGGCCTTCTTGTCGTTCATCGCTATAACCCGTGCTCCGGAGCAGTTTTTGCAAAATGGCAGACGGCAATAGATTTTTCCCGGCTTTGCGTCTCATCCTCGCCGCTTTGGTTGCGGGCGTGCTGGCCGGCGCGGTCGCGGTATATGTCAGGGAAAGCAGTTCTGGCAACAAGGCGCCCGCGCAAGTGGCCGCCGGCGGCGGCAAGGACGACGTCGCCTGCGCCGCCAAGACCGACCGTGCCAAGAAGATCGCCGCCGCTGCCACCGGCCAAGTTGCCGCGCTTTTGCCGGCGGATCCGCCGCAATCGCTGAAAAGCCTTGCCTTCAACGGCCCCGACGGCAAGCCGACGACGATCGCCGATCATGCCGGCAAGACGGTGCTGCTCAATCTGTGGGCGACATGGTGCGCACCTTGCCGCGCCGAAATGCCGGCGCTCGATGCGCTGCAGAAGGAGATGGGCAGCGATGCGTTTCAGGTTGTTGCCGTCAACGTCGATGCCGGCGACGATGCCAAACCGAAGAAGTTCCTGGAGGACACCGGCGTCAAGTCGCTCGGCTACTATCGCGATGCCACGATGGCGCTGTTCAACGACGTCAAGACGCGCGGCCTGGCGCTCGGTCTGCCGGTCACCATGCTGATCGATGGGCAAGGCTGCCTGATCGCCCATATGAATGGCCCGGCCGAATGGTCGGGGCCGGATGCCAAGCGTCTGGTCGAGGCGGCGCTTCAGCCGGGATAGGCTCAGACCGTGCGCAGGCGCGGCTTGAGCACGGCAATGCTTGCGCCGCGTCGGCTGGCGGTGCGGATTGCCGGAGAGGCCACGCCCGTCAGTTCCCCGAATGTCTCGATCGGAGCCGGTTTGCCGAGGTAGTAGCCTTGCCCGATCTCGCAAGCCTCGGCGTCCAGGAACTGCAATTCACCCGGCGTCTCGATACCTTCTGCCAGAACCGGTAGGCCGAGACCGCGTCCAAGCCCCAGCACGGCGCGAACGATCGCCGCGAACTGGGCGTTCTTGTCGACCGATTTGATGAACGACCCGTCGATCTTGATCTTGTCGAAGGGAAAGGCGCTGAGGTTGGACAGCGAAGAATAGCCGGTGCCAAAATCGTCCATCGCCACATGCACGCCAAGCGCCTTGACCTGCCTCAAGGTTGCCAGCGCGCGCGGCATGTCCTTCACCAGGGCCGTTTCGGTGATCTCCAGTTCGAGCCTGCCGGGGGCCAGGCCGGATCTCGTCAATGCGTCGTGCACCTTGCGGCTGAAGTTCGGATTGTGAAGTTGCACGGCGGAGACGTTGACGGCGACCATCAGCGGGTTTGTCCAGCGAGCAGCATCGTTACAAGCCGTCGTCAGCACCCAGTCGCCTATCTGCGCGATAGCGCCACTGTCCTCGGCCACGGGGATGAAAACGGCCGGAGAAATGTCACCCCGCTCAGGGTGCTGCCAACGGACCAGGGCTTCGAAGCCGATCATCCTGCCGCCGCGGATCTCCTTCTGCGGCTGATAGACGAGGTGGAACTCCTTGCGGGCGATCGCCTGGCGCAATTCATGCTCCATCACGCGCTTGTCGCGGGCCGCGGTGCCCATGGCTATCTCGAAAAACCGATAAGTGTCCCTGCCTTCGGTTTTGGCGCGATGGAGTGCCGTGTCGGCATGGCTGATCAGGCCGGCCTGGTCTTCGGCATCCAGCGGAAAGAAGGCGATGCCGATGCTGGCCGAGACGAGGCCGGAGCCGACCGAAACCCTGTTTTCCTCCCGGATCGCCGCCAGCAAGTCCTCGGCTATCCGGCCTGCGGCCAGGGGGTCGGGGAGGTTCGGAGCTATGATGGCAAATTCATCGCCGCCGAGACGCGCGAGCATCTGTCCGTGGCGCGGGATGCCGGAAATGCAGTGCGCCAGCTTCTGCAGCATAGCATCGCCGGCCCGTGGCCATAGAGGTCGTTGACTTGCTTGAACCGGTCAAGGTCAAGCAGCAGGAGCGCCAGATGTCCATCCTTGCCGCCACGATCCATCGAGGCGAATTCTGCTTCCAGCCGGGAAGAAAAGCTCCGCCGATTGGCAAGCCCGGTAAGCGGATCGAAATGCGCGAGGCGGAGGATCTCTTGTTCTGCCTTCTTGCGCTCACGGATGTCGCGAACGGCAAGCACCGTATGAGGCCTGCCGCAGTAGGTTATTTTCCTGGCGATCAGCTCGACAGGAATTCTCGCCCCGTCGCTGCCTCTTAACTTCGCTTCCTGCGCCTGTTCGCCGAAGCCGGACATATCGGCTGCGCTCTGTCCGTCGAAAAGCTCGCCGAATTGCATCGTGTTCAGGGTGGCTGTCGCTGTTCCGGTCAGCTTCGCCATACTGTCATTGGCGCTGACAATGCGGGTGCCATCGCAAACGATCAGACCTTCCACCGCCGCATTGGCGAGATCGTGCATGCGATCGGCCTCGAGCTTCTGGCGGCGAAAGCGCAGGTCGATCCATAGCGCGGCACCCGATAGCACAAGGATTATCAGGCTGGCGACCGCTGCGGCAAAGGCCTGGGAAATGGGCTCGATGGAATGTTCGGATATTTCAATCGAGGAGTCCGGAATGATCGACACCGCGGCCATCGCGATGAAATGCAAGCTGCAAATCGCCAGCGTCAAAAGCGCGGCGCCGCCGAAAGTCGCGAGCGCTGACGGACGGCGCAAGACGACAAGGAGCGCCAGTGCCGCGAGGGTCACGCCGGCCAGAAGCGATATCGCGACAAGGAGCAGGTTCCATACGACCCGGCCTTCGACCTCGAAAGCTGCCATGCCGATGTAGTGCATCGTCGCGATGGCGCCGCCCAGAATGGCGCCACCGACGAGGAAATGGTCGATGCCGCGGCGCAAGGTGGCGACCCACATCCCAAGCGCGGTCATGATAACGGCGGCGGCAAGCGAAAAGGCGGATAATCCCGGATTGTATGCGTTCGGGATTCCCGGCGTAAACGCGGTCATGGCGATGAAATGCGTCGCCCATATGCCGAACCCGGTCGAGGCCGCGGCGATCATCAGCCAGACAAGCCGGTTTCGCTCGGTCGATCGGCCGACATGCTTAAGGAGATTAACCGCTGAGAAGCAAGAAATTCCACAGACGAGTGCGGCGAGCGCAACCAGTCTCGGATCGTGCTGACTTACAATACAATTATAGACCGTCAGCATCCTGGTTCACTCGGTCTGCCAAAACTAACAGGGGAGGTGTGACTGATTAGCTCTTGGAGATTTTAACGAATGGTTAACCCGCGGGCCATGAGGCGGGTCTTTTCGGGGGAAAACCGACGCGCCGCTGCGCCGAAAAGACGGTGATGTGATTTCTGGCGCCCGGTTTCGGTAGCGAGTGCACTTTAGGAAGGAATGATGTTCATTGATCCGCAATAAAACCGTTGTCCGATTGTCATCAGCGCCACATATTGGCTTTGCGGAAGTGCCCCTTTCGCCAATGACAAACGGGAGATGAAACATGAAGTTCTTCGGCTTTGCGGCCGGTATCGCCGCGACCGTGACCCTGCTTTCCACCACCTCCGCCTTCGCCGTCACGCAGATCAGCTGGTGGCACGCCATGACCGGCGCCAACGCCGAGGTCGTCGCCAAGATCTCCAAGGATTTCAACGCCAGCCAGAGCGACTATGAGCTCGTTCCGGTGTTCAAGGGCACCTATCCGGAGACGCTGAATGCCGGCATCGCTGCCTTTCGTGCCGGGCAAGCGCCCGATATCCTCCAGGTGTTCGACGTCGGCACCGGCGTGATGATGGCGGCCGAGGGTGCGATAAAGCCGGTGGCCGATGTGATGACCGGCGCCGGGATGACTTTCGACAAGAGCCAGTATCTGCCCGGCATCGTCGGCTATTATTCGAAGCCGGACGGCACCATGCTATCGTTCCCCTACAACTCTTCCTCGCCGATCCTCTACTACAACAAGGACATCTTCCAGAAGGCAGGCCTCGACGTGAACAATCCGCCCAAGACGTGGAACGAGGTGTGGGAAGCTGCCAAGAAGATCAAGACGAGCGGCGCCTCCCCTTGCGGCTATACCTCGACCTGGCTGACCTGGATCCACCTGGAGAATTTCGCGGGGTGGAATGACGTGCCTTGGGCCACCCAGCAGAATGGCCTGGCCGGCGGTGATGTCGAACTCAAGATCAATGCGCCGATTTTCGTCAACCACTTCCAGGCGCTCGCTGACCTGGCCAAGGACGGCACATTCAAATATGGCGGACGCACCTCCGAAGCCAAGCAGATATTCCTCGCCGGCGAATGCGGCATCTTCACCGAATCGTCGGGCGGCCTCGGCGATATCGTCAAGTCCGGCATGAACTATGGCATCGGCCAGCTTCCTTACGACAGTGACGCCAAGGGTGCCCCGCAGAACACGACGCCGGGCGGTGCCAGCCTCTGGGTGTTCGGCAACAAGTCGGACGAGGAATACAAGGGTGTCGCCGCCTTCTTTGCCTATCTGTCCAAGACCGATGTGCAGGAATATCTGCACCAGAAGTCGGGATACCTGCCTGTGACGCTCGCCGCGTATGAGGCGACGAAGAAATCAGGCTTCTATGACAAGAACCCCGGCCGCGAGACACCCATCCTGCAGATGATCGGCAAGTCGCCGACCGACAATTCGAAGGGCGTGCGCCTGCCGAATCTGCCGCAGGTGCGCGATATCCAGAACGAGGAGCTGGAGAAGATGCTGGCCGGCCAGCAAACCGCCCAGCAGGCACTCGACAATGCGGTTGCGCGCGGCAACGCGGCGATCAAGGAAGCGCTGGAGAACTGACGGGATTATCTCGGTTAGTCGGTTGGAATATCGCCCACGCGAGCTCGCGTGGGCGATACCTGGATAGCGAGGGAAATCAGCCTGTCTCCACGCGTCGTCTTTCCCAACAAGATCCTGCCCTACCTGCTGGTGGCGCCACAACTCGCCATCACCCTGGTTTTCTTCTACTGGCCGGCCGGTCAGGCGCTTTACCAGTCGATGCTCAGGCAAGACCCGTTCGGGCTGAAGAGCAGGTTCGTCTGGTTTGCCAATTTCCGGAAGGTGCTGGCCGATCCGGCCTACCTCAACTCGATCAAGGTCACAGTAGTGTTCTCTCTTGCGACCGCGATCGTTGCCATGGTTGTGGCCCTGCTGCTCGCGGTCATGGCCGAGAAGGCCGTGCGCGGCAAAGGCCTCTACCGCACACTGCTGATATGGCCTTACGCCGTGGCGCCGGCGATTGCCGGCATGCTTTGGCTTTTCCTGTTCAATCCCTCGATCGGCTCGTTGGCCTATTTGCTGAGAAGCCTCGGCATCGTATGGGACCCGCTGCTCAACGGCACCCACGCCATGATCCTGCTGGTGTCGGCTGCTGCCTGGAAGCAGATCAGCTACAACTTCCTGTTCTTCGTCGCCGGCCTGCAGGCGGTGCCGAAAACGCTGATCGAAGCGGCGGCCATGGACGGCGCCGGCGAAACCAAGCGCTTCTGGACCATCGTCTTCCCGCTGCTTGCGCCGACAACCTTTTTCCTGCTGGTCGTCAACACCGTCTATGCCCTGTTCGACACGTTCGGCATCGTTCATGCCGTCACCGGCGGCGGGCCGGGCAAGACGACCGAGACGCTGGTCTACAAGGTCTACAATGACGGCTTCGTCAATCTGATCCTGGGCGATTCGGCGGCGCAGTCGGTCATCCTGATGGCCATCGTCATTGCGCTCACAGCGATCCAGTTCCGCTATGTGCAACGCAAAGTCCATTACGGCTGAGGGTAGCGATGATCGGCCAGTCCCCGCTCCGCACCTTCATCGCCCATGCCGTGCTCATCCTCGGCATATTGATCGTGGCTTTTCCGATCTACTACACCTTCGTTGCCTCGACGCACACGCTGCAAACGATCCTCAGGCCGCCCCTGCCGCTCTTGCCCGGCGGCCAGCTATGGAACAATTACAGCGAGGCGCTGTTCGGCGGCATCGGTCGTATCGGCGGGGTCAGCGTCGGCAGGCTGCTCCTCAACACCACGATCATGGCGCTCGGCGTTGCGGTGGGAAAGATCTTCATCTCGATCCTGTCGGCCTACGCGATCGTGTTCTTTCGCTTTCCGCTGCGCATGACCTTCTTCTGGCTGATCTTCATCACCTTGATGCTTCCAGTCGAGGTGCGCATCCTGCCGACCTACAAGGTGATGGTCGATCTCGGCATGATCGACACCTATGCCGGCCTGATCGTCCCGCTGATCGCCTCAGCCACCGCAACGCTGCTGTTTCGCCAGTTCTTCATGACCATACCGGGCGAATTGGTCGAGGCGGCGCGTGTCGACGGTGCCGGGCCATGGCGCTTCTTTTTCGATATTCTGGTGCCGCTGTCGCGGACAAACATCGCCGCGCTGTTCGTGATCCTCTTCATCTATGGCTGGACGCAGTATCTTTGGCCGCTGCTCGTCACCAACAGCAACGACATGAATACCATCGTCATCGCGCTGAGAAAGATGGTTTCCTTCGCCGATGCCGACACCCAATGGCACCTGGTGATGGTCACGGCAATGCTGGCCATCGTGCCGCCGATCCTGGTGGTCGTGCTGATGCAACGCTGGTTCGTGCGCGGTCTGGTCGAATCCGAAAAGTGAGAAGCCGATGGCGACCGTGGATCTGAAGGATGTCAGGAAAATCTATCCCAGCGGCGTCGAGGCCGTGAAGGGCGTTTCCATCGCCATTCCCGACAAGGAGCTTTGCGTGCTGGTCGGCCCCTCCGGCTGCGGCAAGTCTACGCTGCTGAGGATGATCGCCGGGCTGGAGACGATTTCTGCCGGTACAGTCGCCATCGACGGCAAGGTGGTCAACGCCATTGGCCCGACCGAGCGCGACATCGCCATGGTGTTCCAGAACTACGCGCTCTACCCACATATGAAGGTCTATGACAACATGGCCTATGGCCTGCGCAACCGCGGCACGCCGAATGACGAGATCGACAGCAGGGTACGCTCGACTGCCAAGGTGCTGGAGCTTTCGGCGCTGCTCGACCGGCGCCCGCGCGAGCTTTCCGGCGGTCAGCGCCAGCGCGTCGCCATGGGTCGCGCCATCGTGCGCAACCCGAAGGTCTTCCTGTTCGACGAACCGCTGTCCAACCTCGATGCGAAATTGCGCGGGCAGATGCGCATCGAGATCAAGAATCTGCAGCGCTCGCTTGGCGTCACCTCGGTTTATGTCACGCACGACCAGCTTGAGGCGATGACGCTGGCCGACATCCTCGTCGTCATGAACGCCGGCCTGGTCGAGCAGACCGGCGCGCCGCTTGATGTGTACGAGAAACCGGCCTCGACCTTCGTCGCTTCGTTCATAGGCGCACCGCCGATGAATCTGCTGGCGCTCACAGGGGCCTCCCCAAGCTCGGTATTGGCGGACGGTACTGTGATTGGCTTGGCGCCTCGACAGGGCAAGGCAGTGACACTAGGCTTTCGTCCGGAGGACGCCGATATCACCTTCGCGGCAGAGGCGCCGGCCGGCGCGCTCGCGCTGCCGGCAACAGTGGAAGCGGTCGAACCGGTCGGTGCCGAAAGCTTTCTCCATTGCGTGGCAGCCGGCAGCCGCATCGTGGTGCGCGTCTCAGGCCGCGCCAGCGCCAAGCCAGGCGACCAATTGCGCGTCGTGGCTAGGTCCGAAAAGCTGCATTGGTTCGATCAGGCGGGCAAACGGGTCGATTGAAGTCGGCCTTGCGCAAAACCGTTCAGGCAAACACATGCGCCTTGCCCGACACGGTCAGCCGGACGATCTCGCCGATCGCCGGCGCGTCCATGCCCGGCTTGCGCAGGATCAACGGCGTATTGCCGATGGCGGCGGCGTCGGGCGGATCGGGGCTGTTCAACAGACGCACCGCGATGGTGCACATCGAGCCGGCGAACTCCGATTCCGTCACCTCGCCGAACAGCATGTCCGGCGTGCCGGACATGCCTTCACGCGATGTGCGTTTCAGCAACACCTGCTCCGGCCGCAGCATGATGCGGGCGACGTCGCGCCGCTCCGAGCTGTCGACAGCGATGCGGCCGAGCGGCGAGATGGCGAAGCCATCGGCGATCCTTGCCGGCAGGACGATGGCGTCGCCAAGGAACTCGGCGACCATCCTGTCCTTCGGCTTGAAATAGAGCTCGCGCGGCGTGCCGACCTGCGAGAATTTGCCGTCGCGCATCACCGCGACCTGGCTGGCGAATGACAGCGCCTCGGCCTGGTCGTGGGTGACCAGGATGGTGGTGATGCCGGCGGTTTCAAGGAGCTCGGCCACGGCCTTGCGCATCGAGGCGCGCAGGCCGGTGTCGAGCGCCGAGAACGGCTCGTCGAGCAGCATCAGCCGCGGCTTCATGGCCATGGCGCGGGCGAGCGCGACGCGCTGCTGCTGGCCACCGGAGAGTTCGTGCGGACGGCGCTTCAGGATACCTTTGTCCAGCCCGACGACATAGGCGAGCTCGGCGATGCGCTCACTGCGCTTTTCCTCGTGACGCCCCATGCCGAAGCCGATATTGGCGGCGATGCTCAGATGCGGGAATAGAGCGCCGTCCTGCGCCACCAGCCCGATGCCGCGGCGATGCGCCGGCACGGCCGTGTCGCCTTCGGCCAGCACCTCGCCATCAAGCACGATGCGGCCCTGGTCCGGCGCCTCGAAGCCGGCGATCAGCCGCAGCAAGGTGGTCTTGCCGCAACCGGACGGCCCGACGACAGCCGTACGGCTGCCGCTGGCCACGCTGAGGTCGACGCCGGCAAGTGCTGCGACCGGCCCGTAGTGCTTGTGGATGCCGCTCAGCTCGAGAAAGCTCATCGCCCGGCCATCCGCTTCGACTGGACGTAGAGCAACCAGGTCAAAGGCAGCGACATCGCCACCATGATCAGGGCATAAGGCGCCGCCGACGCATAGTCGATCTCGCCGCTATAGGACCAGAACGCCATGGCCAGCGTGCGGGTGCCGTTGGGCGCCAGCATCTGGGTTGCGGTCAATTCGTTCATGATACCCAGCGCGACCAACGCCATGCCGGCTGCGGCGCCCGGCGCCGACAGGCGGATGGTCGTCGACCACAGCGCCTTGAGCGGCGACCGGCCGAGGCTGGAGGCGGCGCGTTCGAGCTCGACCGGCGCCTGTGCGATCGACGCCCTGAGGCTAATCAGGGCGCGCGGCAGGAACATCAGCGCATAGGCGACCAGGATGGTGAACAGGGTCTGGTAGAGCGGCATGGCGATACGCACGGCGATGGTGACCAGCGCCAGGGCGATGACAACGCCGGGCAACGCGCCGACGATATAGTTGCAGCCCTCCAGGACGCGTTGCAGCCGCCCCGGCGCGCGGATCGAAATCCACGCCATCGGCATTGCCGCGACGGTGGCGAGCAGCGCGCCGGCAATTGCTAGGAACAGCGTTTGGCCAAGCGCCAGGCCGATCTCGTCGAGCCGCCAGACATCGGCGCCGCCGGCCATGAGCCAGCGGCCGATAGTGGCGAACGGCACGCCGAGCGCCAGCAGCGTGGTAATGGCAGGCAGCAGCAGGCAAGGAATGGTGGCGCGCCCAAGGCCCGTGCGCTGCTGCTGGCGCGCAGCACCCGAACCGACGCGGGCATAGCGCTCCTCGCCGCGCACCAGCACCTCCAGCCCGAGCAGCACAAGGCAGCAGGTCACCAGCACGCCGGCCAGCATGTTGGCGGCGGGACCGTTGAAGGTCGACTGAAACTGGTCGACGATCGCGGTGGTGAAGGTGTCGAAGCGGATGAAGACATAGAGCCCGTATTCGGCCAGGAGATGCAGGCCGACCAGCAGGGAGCCGCCGCAAATGGCGAGCCGGAGCTGCGGCAGCACGACACGCCTGAACACACGCCACGGGCCGAGACCAAGGGCTGCCGCTGCATCCTCGAGAGCGGGATCGAGCCGGCGCAATGCCGCCGCCACCGGCAGATAAAGGAAGGGGAAATAGGCGATGACCGACACAAGCACGCCGGCCCACAGGCCGTGCAGTCTGGGCACCATGGTGACCCAGGCGTAACTGTGGACGAAGGCCGGAATGGCGAGCGGCGCCACCGACAGCCAGGCCCATAGGCGGGCACCCGGCAGATCGCTGCGCTCGGTCAGCCAGGCCAGCATGACCGACAGCACGATCGAGATCGGCACCGCCAACACCACAAGCAGGCTGGTGTTGACCAGAAGTTCGCCGACGCGCGGCCTGAACACCAGCGCCGCCACCGTTTCCCAGCCGGTCTGCACCGCCACCCAGACGATGAAGGCAAGCGGCAGCAGCGCGAAAAGCGAGACAAAGACGGCAGCCAACGCAATCCATGAGACCGACCAACGACGTGCCCGCACGGCCTTGGCGTCGGCCGGCAAGCCTGGGCGTGCGAGATCGATCGCGGATTGCATCAGATCAGACGTTGCGCCAGCTCCGCCCGGAGGCGGAAACGATCGGCGGCGGATAATCTCGCGGGTAGCTTGTGGTCATAGGCAAATGCCATCTTGAAAACAGAGCGCTCCTGTGGAAAGCGAATTCCCACAGGAGCGCAGTCGGTTGCCCTTTTAGGACGAACGCCGGCTAAAGCAAGCCGGCCGCCGTCATCAGGTCGGTCACCTTTTTCGAGTTCAGCGTCGTCGGGTCGACTTTCGGCGCCTGCAGATCGGCCAGCGGCACCAGCTTCGGATTGGACTCGGCGCCCTTGCCGACTGCGTATTCGAACGAATCGCCTGTTTTCAGCACGTCCTGGCCGCCATTGCCGGTGACCCATTTCAGGAAAGCCTGCGCTTCCTTCGGGTGCTTGCTCGAGGCCAGCACGCCGCCGCCGGAAATCGAGACGAAAGCACCGGGATCCTGATGCTTGAAATAGTGCAACTCGACGTTCTTGCTGTTCTCGCCGGTCTTGGCCTGATCGCCGTAGTAGTAATAGTGATAGATCACGCCGCCTTCGACCTCGCCGGCATTGACCGCCTTCATCACCGTGCTGTTGCCCTTATAGGCGGTAAAATTCTCCTTCATCGCCTTCAGCCATTCGGCCGTCGCCGCCTCACCCTTGAGCTGCAGAAGCGCGCTGACGATCGCCTGGAAATCGGCGCCGGAGGGCGAAGCGGCCCAGCGGCCCTTCCAGCTCGGATCGGCGAGATCGAGCAGCGATTTGGGCAGCTGGTCGGCGCTCAGCTTGGTCTTGTTGTAGGTAAAGACGGTGCTGCGCGCGGCGACGCCGACCCATTTGCCGCTCGCCGGCTGGTACTCCTGCGGAACCTGGGCCAGCGTCTCGGTGCCGACCGGTGCGAACAGGCCGGCCGCCTCGACTAATGCCATGGCCGGCGAATTCTCCGTCAGGAATACATCGGCGGGCGAAGCGGTGCCTTCCGCAACGATCTGATTGGAGAAATCGCTGTCGCCGCCATTGCGGACGGTAACCTTGATGCCGGTTTCCTTGGTGAATCCCTCCGCCCAGGCCTTGGTCAGGTTTTCGTGCTGGGCGTTGTAGACGACGATGCCCTCGTCCTCTGCTATTGCCGGGCCGGCGATCAGGCTGATTGCAAGTGCTGTCGCACCGGCAAGGGCGGAAAGAGCATATTTCATGGCGTCGTCCTCGATTTCGATGGTCTTTGGCTTGGCACGCTGCACCTACCAATACCTGACTGGTGCAGTCAACATTGCTGGCCCACTCAATCGCTCAAAAGGAGCAAACTTTCGTGATGCTCAGCTAATTTGCCTTGGACATTATTTCGCCGGCCCCGTAACAAATCAGCGCCGAGACGCGAATATCGGGGAGTGAACTCTTGTGAGCGGCAAGGACGAAGCCGAGCTTTCACGCCTGCTGCGGGCCGCGATCGCCGGAGACGAAAGGGCCTATGCCGACTTTCTGCACCGGATCGCCGCGCTCGTTCGTGGCTTTGCCCGGCGCAAGATCGTGCAGGGCGGGGTGGATCCCGAGGATGTCGTGCAGGAAACCTTGCTGGCCATTCATGTGAAACGACACACCTGGCGCCATGATGCGCCGGTGCTGCCTTGGGTCTATGCAATAGCCCGCTTCAAGCTGATCGATGCGTTCCGGCGGCGCGGTCGGCGGATCGAGATCGAGATCGACGAAATCGCCGAGACCTTTGCCGAGCCGGAATCGGAGACGGTGAGCGAGCGCGACATCAACCGGGCGCTCGACAGCCTGTCGCCGGCACAGCGTTCCGTCGTCTCGGCCGTATCGGTCGAAGGCCGGTCAATCGGTGAGACCGCGGCCAAATTCGGCATCAGCGAGACGGCTGTGCGGGTGTCACTGCACCGCGGGCTTGCCGCCATTGCCAAACGGTTCAGGGCGGGGCGGGAATAACATGAGGACCGAAGATCTCATCAAGGCGCTCGACGCCGATGCCCGCAGCAAGGCGCTGCCGCTAGGCACCACCTGGTGGCTTGCCACCGGCGCGGCCATCGTGATCGCGGCCGCGGTTTTCTGGCTGACGATCGGCCCGCGCCCCGACATTGCGATCGCCATGCACACGATGCGGTTCCTGTCCAAATTCGTCTTCACGATTGCTCTTGCCGCCAGCGCCTTTGTCCTGGTGCGTGGGCTGTCGACGCCCGGTGCATCGACCGGCCGGGCGGTGAGCTGGATGGTCGCCGCGCCGCTGCTGGTGATTGTGGCTGTGATTCTCGAACTCTTCGCCGTGCCTGCGTCCGACTGGGGCACGCGCCTGGTCGGCACGAACATGGTCATCTGCATGACCTTCATTCCGTTGATCGGGATCGGCCCGCTTGCCGTCTTTCTCGCGGTGCTGCGCCATGGCGCGCCGACAAGGCCGGTGCTTGCCGGTGCGGCCGCGGGCCTGCTTGCCGGCGGGCTGGCGGCGACCTTCTATGCGGCGCATTGCTTCGACGATTCGCCGCTTTTCGTCGGCACCTGGTATACGATCGCGGTCGCCATCCTTGCCGTGCTCGGGGCGCTCGGCGGACGACTTTATGTGCGCTGGTAGCGAGGCGATCAGCGTGTCGGAACGGGATGCTCGCCGCGATAGTCGTAGAAGCCGCGCCCGGTCTTGCGGCCGAGCCAGCCGGCCTCGACATATTTGACCAGCAGCGGGCAGGGGCGGTATTTCGAATCCGACAGCCCGTCATGCAGCACCTGCATGATCGACAGGCAGGTATCGAGCCCGATGAAATCGGCAAGCTGCAGCGGCCCCATCGGATGGTTGGCGCCGAGCTTCATGGCGGTATCGATGGCGTCGACCGAGCCGACACCTTCATAGAGCGTGTAGATCGCCTCGTTGATCATCGGCAGCAGGATGCGGTTGACGATGAAGGCCGGGAAATCCTCCGAGACGGTGATCGTCTTGTCGAGCTGCTTCACGTAGGTTTTTGCCGCCTCGAAGGTCTGGTCCTCGGTGGCGATGCCGCGCACCAGTTCGACCAGTTTCATCACCGGAACCGGATTCATGAAATGTATGCCGATGAAGCGTTCCGGCCGGTCGGTCTGCGAAGCCAGCCGTGTGATCGAGATCGATGATGTGTTCGTCGCCAGGATGGCCTCGGGGTTGAGCTGCGGGCAGAGCTGGGCATAGATCTTGCGCTTGACCGTCTCGTCCTCGGTCGCTGCTTCGATCACCAGATCGGCGCCCGCAAGGTCGGCCATGACCGGTGCCGCCGAAATGCGCGCCATCGCCTCATTGCGCAGCTTTTCCTCGAGTTTGCCGGAGCCGACCTGACGGGCCATGTTGCCGCTGATCGTAGCGATGCCCTTTTCGATGCGGTCGGGCGAAATATCGTAAACCAGCACCTTATAGCCCGCCAGCGCCGACACATGGGCGATGCCGCCACCCATCTGGCCCGCGCCGATGATGCCGATCGTCTCGATCTTGCTCATTACCCGATCCCGTCGAGGCCTTTGCGGCCCGTTTTTTGTGCAGTGCAAACTAAAAGGGCGGGGCGACTTCGTCTACCCCACCCCTCAGAATTTAATACGCTTTGGCAGAAGGCGTCAAAGCGCCTTTTGCAGTTCCGGCAGAATGACGAAGAGATCGCCGACGAGACCGTAGTCGGCGACCTGGAAGATCGGCGCTTCCTCGTCCTTGTTGATGGCAACGATCACCTTCGAATCCTTCATGCCGGCAAGGTGCTGGATGGCACCGGAGATGCCGACGGCAATATAAAGGTCGGGCGCTACCACCTTGCCGGTCTGGCCGACCTGCCAGTCGTTCGGCGCATAGCCGGCATCGACGGCGGCGCGAGATGCGCCAACCGCCGCACCGAGCTTGTCGGCGACCGGCAGGATGACCTCCTGGAACTTCTCGGAGGAGCCCAGCGCACGGCCGCCCGAGATGATGATCTTGGCCGAGGTCAGCTCCGGACGGTCGGTCTCGGAGAGCTTGTTCTCGACAAAGCTCGACAGGCCGGGATTGGCCGCCGCCTGGACCGTCTCGACCGGCGCGGAACCGCCCTCGGGTGCTGCCTGGAAGGAAGCGGTACGCACCGTGATGACCTTCTTGGCGTCACTGGACTGCACCGTCTGGATGGCGTTGCCGGCATAGATCGGCCGCTTGAAGGTGTCGGGCGACACGACTTCGATGATTTCAGATATCTGGGCGACATCGAGCAGCGCTGCCACGCGGGGCGCGACGTTCTTGCCCGACGAGGTCGCCGGCGCGATGATCGTCTCGTATGGCTCAGCAAGCGAAACGACGAGTGCCGCCAGCGGTTCGGCGAGACGCTCGGTCAGTTCGTCGGCGTCGGCGAGCAGCACCTTGGTGACGCCCTTGAGCTTGGCGGCGGCATCCGCTGCCGGCTTGGCACCTTTGCCGGCAACCAGCACATGCACGTCCGAACCGATCTGCAGCGCCGCCGAAAGCGCCTTGGCGGTCTGGTCGGAAAGCGCAGCGTTGTCGTGTTCGGCAATCAGAAGAATAGCCATGATGTTTTCCTGACTTTCGTCTTCGAGGCTCCTGAAATCCGGTCAGGCCGAGTCGAAAACGGTTGGTTTCGAGAACCGGAGCGGAGCGTACTTCAGTACGTGAGCACCGGAAGCGGAGAAACCGGCCGTTTGCAGGCCGGCCTCATCGGATTTCCTTAGAGCACGCCGGCTTCGTTCTTCAGCTTGTCTACCAGTTCGGCGACGCTCTTGACCTTGACGCCCGCCTTGCGGCCGCCCGGCTCCTCGGTCTTGATCACTTTAAGCCGCGGCTTGACGTCGGCGCCGTAATCGGCAGGGCTCTTCTCGTCGAGCGGCTTCTTCTTGGCCTTCATGATGTTGGGCAGAGACGCGTAGCGTGGCTGGTTCAGCCGCAAATCGGCCGTGACGATCGCCGGCATCTTCAGTTCCAGCGTCTGCAGGCCGCCATCGACCTCGCGCGTCACCGTGGCCTTGTCACCGTCGAGCACGATCTTGGAGGCGAAGGTGCCCTGCGCCCAGCCGAGAAGTGCGGCCAGCATCTGGCCGGTCTGGTTGGAATCGTCGTCGATCGCCTGCTTGCCGAGAATGACAAGGCCGGGCTGTTCTGCCTCGACGACGCCCTTCAGCACCTTGGCGACGCCCAGCGGCTCAGTCTGCTCGTCGGTCTTGACCAGGATGGCGCGGTCGGCGCCCATGGCGAGCGCCGTGCGCAAGGTCTCCTGTGCCTGCTGCGGCCCGATCGACACGACGATGATCTCTTCGGCCTTGCCAGCTTCCTTCAGCCGGATCGCCTCTTCGACCGCGATCTCGTCGAACGGGTTCATCGCCATCTTGACGTTGGCGAGTTCCACCGCCGAACCGTCCGCCTTAACCCGGACCTTGACGTTCGCATCCACAACCCGCTTCACGGGCACAAGGATCTTCATTTGCCTGTCACCTCTTTCACGATAGTCTCTTCACGCTCGTCGGGCGCGCTATAGCAGCGTGCACCTCTTCAGAGTTGTCGAAAGCCGACATTCCGGACGGAATTCTGGTCTTCGCCACGCCAGTAGGGTGGCGCTTCCGTAGTTGCGGCGACCCCGCGCGTCAATATCCGGGGCGCACTCGGATCCTCGGCGAAGCACTCAAATCGGTTCAGTCCGGACCGGAAACGGTCCCCCGGCCCCAGCGCGGCGCCGGCTGCGCAGGTTGTGGGTCGCTTGGCGCCGGCTCCACGGCTACGGGCACCGGACCGGCGACCACGGCCGGCTCCTCGTCTGCGCCGGCGAGTAGCGGTACGCCGCGGCTGCGCAAGACAAGCACCAGCACGGCTCCAGCGATGATGCCGCCGATATGGCAGGCCCAGGAAACCTGATCCTCGCCCCCCTGGGCGAACATGAAGATCTGGAACAGGATCCACAGGATCAGCGGGATGAAGGCCGGGATGCGCAACGGGATGCGCGCGAAGACCAGCACCCATACCTTCACCCGCGGATAAAGGATCAGATAGGCGGCGACCACACCGGCGATGGCGCCCGACGCGCCAATCAGCGGCACCGGCGAATCCCAGGCAACCAGACCCTGGAAGAAAGCGCCGGCGATGGCGCAAAGCAGGTAGAAGACGAGGTAGCGGACATGGCCGAGTGCATCCTCGACATTGTCGCCGAACACCCACAGGAACAGCATGTTGCCGCCGAGGTGGAAGATATCCGCGTGCAGGAAGGAATAGGTCAGATAGCTCAGGCTCTCCGGAATGACGACAAATTGCGGAGCGAGCTCGACGCTGTCATGCACAACCGACGGGATGAAACCGAGGCCCAGCACCGCGGCGTTGGCGAAATCCTCGCCGCCCAGTGTGGTGACAAAGTAGATCAGCACGTTGAGCGCGATCAGGCTGATCGTCACATATTGCAGCTTGATGTGCCGCAGCCGGTTGGTGTCGTAAAGCGGGATGAACATCGGGCCTCTCCCGCTTCCGGCGGATTCAGCGGTTCTTGCCGGGAACCCATAGCACGTCGGCATTTCCGTTGTCATTGACCGCGCGTGCGGCGACGAACAGAAAGTCCGAGACACGGTTGATGTATCTTATCGCCTCGCGGTTGACGTGCTCGTCCGGGTCTTGCGACAGCGCCACCATGATGCGCTCGGCGCGGCGGGCCACCGTGCGGGCGAGGTGAAGGGCAGCCGCTGCCGGCGTACCGCCGTTGAGCACGAAGGATTTGAGCGGCTCAAGGTCCTTGTTGAGGAGATCGATATCCTGTTCGATGCGGTCGGTCTGCGAGGCGATGATGCGCAACGGCTCGTAGTCGAGCGGCTTGCCATTATCGGGAACTGCCAGATCGGCGCCGAGGTCGAAAAGGTCGTTCTGGATGCGGCCGAGCATCGCATCGATCGCCGGATTTACTGCCGCGGTATGAATGCGGGCCATGCCGATGCAGGCATTGGCCTCGTCGACCGTGCCGTAGGCGTCGATGCGAAGGTCGGATTTCAGCCGCCGCTCGCCAGAGCCGAGGCCTGTGGTGCCATCGTCGCCAGTGCGGGTGTAGATCTTGTTGAGCTTGACCACGGGTTACCTCCCGGCTGGTGGCTGCTGCGTCACTTACGAGTGAAATACACCGCCAGCATGATCAGCACCAAGGCCACGAACTGCAACAGCACGCGCGTCTGCATCAGCTTGTTGGAGGTCATGCTGGAGCCGCCGCGCATCATGTTGATGAGGCCGCGGATCAGCACGATCACCACGGCGACCATGACGAGAACGGCGAGGATGTTGAAGACGGTTGCCATGGTGTGTTCCAGGTTGGATTGCGTTCAGGCGCGTTTGGCGAGCAGACGGTAGAGTACCGATGACGGCAGGATGCGTTTAAGGATCGCGCCGATCCTGGCCGGCACTGTTACCACATAATGCGGGCGTGGGCGCCGCGACAGAAGCGCATGGTGCAAGGCGGCATAAACCACCTCCGGCCCGGGCTTCAGCCGCGATGTGCTGCCGCCGGCCCGCAGCCGTTTGAGTTGCGCCGCATAGGCGAGGCGATGAACGGACTTCTCGTGATCGATATTCGCCAGGAACCACGCAAGGCTGTTGCTGGCGATCTTCGATTTCACCGGCCCGGGCTCGATCAGCGAAACATGGATTCCGCTGCCGAGGAGTTCTTGGTAGAGGGACAGCATCAGCCCTTCGATAGCGTGCTTCGATGCCGAGTAGGCGCCGCGAAAAGGCACCGGCGCCAGGCCGAGGATCGACGAGCAATGAACGAGACGACCATGGCCTTGGCGGCGCATCACCGGTACGACACGGCGAGTGAGGTCATGCCAGCCAAAGACATTGGCCTCGAACTGCTGCCGTAAAGCCTCGACCGGCAGGTCCTCGACGGCGCCGGGCTGTCCGTAGGCGCCATTGTTGAAGAGCGCATCGAGCCGGCCGCCGGTCCGTTCCAGCACCGACGCCACCAGCGCCTCGATCGATCCGGGCTCGGTGTAGTCCAGATAAAAGGCCTCGATGCCGTCGGCCTCGAGCGCAGCGATATCTTCAGGCTTTCGGGCCGTCGCGAACACCCGCCAGCCTTCCTTCTTAAGAGCATGGGCGCAATAGGCGCCTATACCGGAAGAGGCACCTGTGACAATGATGGTGCGCAACTCTTCACCGGGAGGAATGGTGGTTTGACCTAGGGTTGTCATTTACCGCAAACCCTTCCCATATTCGCGGCGTCGGGACAATCGAAGGGAACGCGGTTCTTGTTGCGGAAGATCGTAGCCCTCAAACGCGTCCTCTACGACGCGCTCGGCCATTTCAACACCGACGACGGCTGGGCAATGGCCAGCCATCTGGCGATCACCGCGCTGATGGCGCTTTTTCCTTTCCTGATCTTCGCCACGACGCTGGCGAGTTTTTTCGGCGCGCAGGCTTTCGCCGACACCGCCGTGCACCTTGTGTTCGACACATGGCCCGAGCAGATCGCCAAACCGATCGCGCGCGAGGTGCTCAACGTGCTTACCGTCCGGCGCAGTGACCTGTTGACCTACGGTATCGTGCTTGCCGGATATTTCGCCTCGAACGGCATCGAGGCGCTGCGCACCTCGCTCAACCGGGCCTATCGTGTCTCGGAAACGCGCGGCATCATCTATCGGCGGGTGCAGAGCATCATCTTCGTGCTGATCGCGACGGCCGGGTTTTTGGCCATCAGCGTGCTGCTGGTCTTCGCGCCATTGCTGGCACGGCTGGCCGAGTCGCATTTCGAATGGATAAAACCCTATATGGGCACGATCACGCTGTGGCGTTACGTCATCGCCTCTGTAGTCATCATCGGCGGCCTGTTCGCCGTGCATTTCTGGTTGCCGGCCGGCAAGCGCCGCCTCGTTTCGATCGTGCCTGGCATCATCTTCACGCTGGTCGGCTGGCTCATCGGGTCGACCATCTTCGCCGCCTATCTCGATCATTTCTCGTCCTATGTGACGACCTATGCCGGCCTCGCCTCGATCATGATCGCCGTCGTGTTCCTCTATATCGTCTCAGCGATCTTCATCCTCGGTGGCGAGCTCAACGCCGCGATCAGCCGCTATTTAGAGGCGCGTGCCCGCGTCGGCGGCTGAGCCGTCGCCAGCCCGACGCCGAGCGTCGCGATCGCCATGCCGGCGATCTGGAGCGGGCTCAAGTGCTCACCGAACAATGCCCAGGCGATGACCGCGGTGACAGCCGGGACGAGGTAAAACAGCGAGGCGACCTTCGACATTTCGCCGTCGCGGATCATCACCATCAACAGGAAGATGGCGCCGATCGACAGCACCAGCACGAGCCAGGCCATGGCGAAGATCAGTTCGCCGTTGACGAGGACCGTTCGGGTCTCGAAGGCGAGCGAGGCCAGAGCCATCACCGATGCGCCGCCGACATATTGCCAGAACGTGGCAGCCACCAGATCGCCGCCGGAAGCAAAGCGCTTCTGCCAGATGGTGCCGGCGCTCATGCCGAGTACCGAGACCAGCGAGGCGCCCAGTGTCTCGGCCGTCACGCCGCCGCCGAGCGCGCCGAGCTTCGGCCAGAGCACGATCACCACGCCGATCAACCCGAGGCCGAGACCGGCCCAGTGGCGCGGCAGGATGGCCTCGCCGAGAAGCCGGCCGGCGAGCACTGCCGTGATCAGCGGCTGCAGGCCGACGATCAGGGCTGAAAGTCCGGCGGGCATGCCCCGGTGGATTGCCCAGAACACGCCGCCGAGATAGATGCCATGCATCAGGATGCCGGCACCGGTCGCGTGCAGCGCCTCATCGCGGGTGGCGCGGCTCGAACCAAGTGCGGCCATCAAAGCGACAAGCAGGATTGCGGCCAGGACAAAGCGCGCGGCCAGGAACGTAAAGGGCTCCGCCCACGGCATGGCATAGCGCGCGCCGATGAAGCCGGTCGCCCACAGGACGACGAAAGAGGCGGGGATGAACCGCTTGAGGCTGTGCATTTCCGGAGGCCGCGATGAATTCGGGTGAGGGATCGACTGCGGCGACTGCTTAATGCCGTTCGGGCCGGCAAGCAAAACCAAACGGTTGATCCATAGAGTCATTTGAATTGAAGGAGCGCCGTTGATGGCCGCGAGCTCACCGGTCTAGTCTAGAGACCGACCAGCCGCTTGAGATCGGCGGGCGATGCGCCCGCCTTACGCTGGGCGGCAAGGCCGGTATTGCCAAGGCTCTTCGACAGTTTTCGTCCGTCCGGGCCGAGGATCAGGCGATGGTGAAAATAGGCCGGCTGCGGCAGGCCAAGCAGTTGCTGAAGCAGCCGCTGCACGCTGGCCGCGGAATAAAGGTCCTGGCCGCGCACGACATGGCTGACGCCCTGCAGCGCGTCGTCCATGGTGACGGCGAGGTGATAACTGGTCGGGATTTCGCGGCGCGCCACGACCACGTCGCCCCAATCCTGCGGATGGGCTTCGACACGACGCGTCGCGGAGAGCGTCTCGTCCGTGTATTCGGCCCATGACAGGTCCTTGCCGGCGCGCGCTATTGCAGCATCGACGTCCAGCCGCCAGGCAAATGGCACATTTTCGGCAACGCGCCGCTTGCGTTCGCTCGCCGTCAACGCCTTGTCGGCGGCGGGATAGAGCGGCACGCCGTCCGGGTCGCGCGGCCAGTCGCGGCCACGCTTCTCGCTGTCGGCGATGAAGGCGCGGATATCACTTCTGCTCATGAAGGCCGGGTAGACAAGTTCTTCCTTGATCAGCCGCTCGAGCATCGCCCGATATTCGGCAAAATGCTCGGACTGGCGGCGCACCGGTTCCTCCCAGCCAAGCCCCAGCCATTTCAGATCGCGAAAAATGCCTGCCTCGAATTCCGGCGTGCAGCGCGTCGTGTCGATATCCTCGATGCGCAGCAGCAGGCGTCCGCCCGCCGCCTTTGCCAATTTCTGATTGAGCAGCGCCGAATAGGCATGGCCGAGATGCAGTTCGCCGTTCGGGCTCGGCGCGAAGCGGAATGTCAGCAGTGTCATTGTCCGGCGGCAATCGGGTTGTGTGGCGCTTTCGCCAATTGCTACTTTGCGCCGGTGGCGTCGTGCGTCCAGAGGGACACGTGACGAAGCGTGCGGCACTTTTGATTTTGGAACAAGCAGACATGCAACGCATCGCCAGTCTCGACGACATTGCGCAAGGGCTGGATAGGCTATGCTTACTCGACCCACGCCTGGAAAAAGTGCGCGGCATGGCCGGCGAGGTGCCGCTCAGGCTGTCGGAGCCGGGGTTCAGGAGCCTTGCCTCGATCGTCGTTTCACAACAAGTGTCCCGCGCGAGCGCCGATGCCATCTTCGGCCGGCTGACGAGACTGCTCGATCCGCTGACGCCGCAGGCGATACTTGCCGCCGACGAGGCGATCTTTCTCGAGGCCGGGCTGTCGCGGCCCAAGCAGCGCGGCCTGGTTGCCGTCGCCCGGGCGGTGGCCGAGGGACTCGACCTCGATCACCTGTGCCGGCTCGATGCAAGCGAGGCGATCGCGGCCATGACCAAGGTGCCGGGCATCGGCTCGTGGACGGCTGAAGTCTACCTTTTGTTTGCCGCCGGACACCCAGATATCTTTCCGGCGCGCGACGTTGCATTGCAGAGCGCGGTCGGCCATGCACTCGGCATCGACCCGCGTCCGCCGGAGAAAATGCTGATCCGGCTTGCCGAATCATGGAGCCCGTGGCGCGGTGTCGCATCGCGGCTTTTCTGGGCTTATTATCGCGAATTGAAGGGCAGGGATGCCGCGCCTCCGGCCTGAATCCGCAAAAAAGCATTGAAATCATGCGTTTTTGAGACCCGGCATGATCGACAATCCGCTTCACATCCCTGTCATGTCGGGCTTACAGTATCCGCGTCGACCGGTTCTAGGGTGAAGGAGGTCAACGACGTGACGGTTGCCGTATCTCCGGATGGGCTTCCAGCGCTGGTGCTGAATGCGGATTACCGTCCGCTCAGCTATTACCCCCTGTCGCTCTGGTCCTGGCAGGATGCCATCAAGGCGGTGTTCCTCGAGAGGGTGAACATCGTCGCCGAATACGAACACGCCGTCTCTTCACCGACCTTTTCGATGAAGCTGCCGAGCGTCGTCAGCCTGAAGGCTTACGTGAAGCCGTCGAGGCATCCGGCGTTTACCCGTTTCAACGTCTTCCTGCGTGACCGTTTCCAATGCCAATATTGCGGCACGCCGGACGATCTGACGTTCGACCATGTCATTCCTCGCCATCGCGGCGGCGCCACGACCTGGGAGAATGTCGTCGCTGCCTGCTCGCCCTGCAATCTGAGGAAGGGCGGCATGATGCCGGCCCACGCCAAGATGTGGCCGCTGCAGAAGCCCTACCAGCCGACGGTGCATGATTTGCATAATAACGGCCGGCTGTTCCCGCCCAACCATCTACACGAAAGCTGGATGGATTATCTGTACTGGGATGTCGAACTCGAGCCATAGAGTTCGGCAGAAATCCGCCATACCGGTCGCCTGACGCAGCTTTCTGCGCTTCCGGTGCTCACGTACTTTAGTACGCTCCGCTCCGGTTCTCGAAAGCCACGTCATGCACTCCGGCCTGACGAATTTCTGGACGAACTCTGCGTTGTGCCGCTCAGTCGCGGGCGAAGGCGCTGCGGAAGGCTACGACTGCCAGGACAAAGCTGGCGATGGCGTTCCAGCCGGCTAGCGACAGGCCGAGGATGCGGAGCGCCGCCTTGTCGCAGGAGGGCGGGACGAATTTGTCGAGCGCATCGAGCACGCCCTTGCCGCCGGTGTCCACCGGCCCGGCGGCTGCAGTGCAATCGGTCGGGCCTGGCCACCACGCCCATTCGACGCCGGAGTGATAAACGCCGAGATAGACGCCGTAGAGCATCAGCAGGCCGCCAATAGCCAGCAGGCCACGGCTTACCCAGGCTGGCGCGTGAAGAGCCGACGCAAGCACCGCCAGCAGCATCAAGGGCACGCCGACGTAGTAAGGCGTGCGCTGCTCGAGGCAGAGCTTGCAGGGGATGTAGCCGCCGAGATACTGGAAGGCCAGCGCCGAGCCGACCGTGGCGGCCATGGCGACAGCGAGAAACAGGGCGGTGCGCAGCCGCTGGCGTCCGGTATCGGCATTCACGGTCGCTGTCATCGGACTCAGTCCATTCGGTTCGATGCCGTTCAGACGGCGTATTTGACGACGATATAGAGCAAAATCAGGGCAGCGGCGGCGGCGCCTGCAAGCTGGCCAAGGCGCTTTTCGATGAAGTGGCGGATCGGCTCGCCATAGCGGCGCAAGAGCCACGCGAGAAACAGGAAGCGAGCACCGCGCGCCACGATTGCCAGCACGATGAACAGCAGCAAGGGAACACCGATGACGCCCGACAGGATCGTCACAACCTTGATCGGCGGCAGATGGGCGAGGCCGGAGGTGACCAGCATCAGGATGATGAAGCCGACACCCGATGAGACGCGCATCGCTTCGAACTCGTCATATTTGCCATAAAATTCGAGGATCGGCCGCGCCACCGCATCATAGGCATAATGGCCGATGAACCAGCCGGCGATGCCGCCCAGCACCGAGGCGACGGTGGCGACCAGCGCGTAACGATAGGCGCGATCCGGCCGCGACAGCGCCATCGGCAGATAGAGGACGTCGGCCGGCACCAGGAACACCGAGCTCTCGACGAAGGCGATGAAGGCAAGCCACCATTCGGCCGATTTGCTCGCCGCCAGCGACAAGGTCCAGTCGTAAAGTCCGCGAAGCATCGGCACTCCTAATGCACGCCCAAACCAGAAGCGGTCTTGGGATCACGACATGTACAAACAAGACTTGGAAGCGCCCCGCATCAACCTCGTCGGACAAGGTGCGCTTCAATGACATGCGCCGCCTGTCTAGAAAGATTTTCCGCGCTGCACAATGGCAGCTGCTTCACGAAATCGAAAGGCTGAGGCTTGAGCGAGCCCAGATGTCGGGATTTGGCCAGTTGATTGACGAGCAAGCCATGGCGTCGAACACTTGCCTGCCTGAAGTGCGTCAAGGCAGTTTCCAATTACATCGTGGGTTTTCCGGCCGAACACGATCCGTGTTTAAATACCGGCGATTCCTGTCGCATCCTCTCTCCCTGCTTCGCCCTTTGCGCCGCCATGTCGTTGTCTGATTTCATTTATCGCGCCTTTGAGAAGCTCATCCGTCCGCTGGATATTCCACCCGCGCCGCTGCCTGCGAGCGGGCCGTTTGCGCTGCTCCTGCATTTTGCGCGGATGTTCCGCGGCACCCTTGCGGCCATTACCGTCCTGATGATGGCGGTCGAGGGGATCAACCTTGCGACGATTTGGGGGGCCTCGTTCGTCGTCGATGGGGTGAGCGCGAAGGGCGCGGCGGTTTTCCTGCAGGAGGACTGGCCGACGCTGGTCGTGCTCGGCGTGCTGGTTTTCCCCGTGCTGCCGTTGCTCATCTTCGTGGGCAATGCGCTGAACTCGCAGACGGTGGCCGTATGCATGCCGGCGGCGATGCAGTGGCAGGGCCACAAGGCGGTGGAACGTCAGGATCTTGCCTTCTTCCACGACCTCTTCGCAGGTCAGGTGGCGTCGCGCATTTCGCAAGTCGCATCCGCCGTGCAGCAGCAGATCGTCGTGGCCTTCTACAGAATACCGCTGTTTCTGGTGCAACTCGTCGGTTCGCTCGTTCTGCTTGGCGCGTTGTCCTGGCCGCTGGCGCTTCCGGTTTTCCTCTGGATCTCCGCCAACATCGCCATTGCGGTGGTGGCGGTACCCCAATATTCTAAGCGGTCGCGCCGCTCGGCGCGGGGGCGAAGCCTCGTGGTCGGCGCCATGACCGACCTCTACAGCAACATTCAGATGGTCAAGCTGTTTGCGGCGGAAGACAGCGAGGCGGGCGCGATGCGGACCGTGATGGAAAACGCCATCGAGACCCAGCAGCGCGAAAGGCGCATCTATCTGACGACCGATATGGGCGTCGTCCTGCTCAACGTTGCCCTCTTTCTCACCAACGTTGCCATAGGGCTCTGGGGATTTGTCGCCGGCTTCGTCACGGTTGGTCAGTTCGCCGCTTCGATCGCCATCGTGCAGCGGCTCAATGCCAACTCCCGTGCCTTCCTGCAGATGGGCCAGCAGATTTTCCAGGCGGTGGGCACGATCCGCGACGCAATGCTGGTCGTGACGACGCCGCCGACCATAAAAGACGCGCCGAACGCCAAGCCGCTCGACGTCACGGCCGGCGAAGTCGAGTTCAAGAACATCCAGTTCGAATACCGCGAGGGTCAACGGGTGATCGAAGACCTGTCGCTCACCGTGCGCGCCGGCGAGAAGGTCGGGCTCGTCGGCCTCTCCGGGGCCGGCAAGTCGACCCTTGTCAGCCTGCTCCTGAGGTTCTTCGAGCTGAAGGGCGGCGCGATCCTGATCGATGGGCAGGATCTCCGCAGCGTGACCCAGGCCAGCCTTCGGGAGAGCATCGGCGTCGTCACCCAGGACGTCTCACTGCTGAATCGCTCCGTCGGCGACAACATCCGTTATGGCCGGCCCGATGCCCCGCCGGAGGCGTTGGAGCGCGCCGCGATGCTGGCCGAGGCCGACGGCTTCATCGCCGATCTCAGAGATGGCGAAGGCCGCACCGGCTACGACGCTTTCGTCGGCGACCGCGGGGTAAAACTTTCCGGCGGCCAGCGTCAGCGCGTCGCGATCGCCCGGGTGTTGCTCAAGGACGCGCCAATCCTGGTTCTCGATGAGGCGACGTCCGCATTGGACAGCGAGGCCGAGGCGGCGGTCCAGGACAAGCTCGCTCTTCTGATGGAAGGCAAAACTGTGATCGCCATCGCCCATCGCCTGTCGACGATTGCCAGGATGGACCGGATCGTCGTCCTCGACAAAGGCCGCATCGTCGAGGAGGGAAAACCATCGGCGCTGCTGGAGCGCGACGGGCTCTATGCCCGACTGTGGAAGCTTCAGACCGGCGGCTATATTGCCGACGCCCTCGAGGAGATGTGAGCCGCCCTCGGTGATGATGTTTTGCTCATGGCCGGCTCGATACATTCTGCTTTCACTCCGGAAACCGGACTTGGCTGAACTCGTTTCCACCATAACGTTCGGAAGCCGATCCCAACTTCATCGATCATGAGCGAAGCCATAATCCCGAACTCCCGTGCCGCCATTCTCGAGCGGCGATCTGCCGGCGCGCTGACATGGTCCGGCCCCGCCCTGATGTTGTTCGCGCGGTCGGCTTTCGCTGTTGCCGCGCAGGGCCTGGTTGCGGCCGTGTACGCTGCGCACGGTTCGGCGACGCCCTGGCGCGACGCACGGGCTTGGCTGCCGGTATATGGCAGCTTGATCGACGCGGGCTGCCTTGGACTCCTTTGGTGCCTTGCGCGGCGCGAGGGCATCACGTTGCTCGATTTGGTCGGTTTCGATCGCAAACGCTTGGGGCGCGATCTGTTGTTGGGCGTTGCGCTCATCCTCCCGAGCCTCGTTTTCATCTACGCTGGGATCACCGCCAGCAGCCTGTTGGTCTATGGCAACCCTGACGCACCGCAAATATACGGACCTTTGCCGCTCTTGCCTGCGCTCTACGGGGTGCTGATCTTTCCGTTGGTCTGGGGCATTACGGAGCAGACCACCTATAACGGCTATCTTCTGCCGCGTTTCCAAGTCTTGTCGGGAAGCACGGGATTTGCCGTTGCCGTCGTAGCGTTTTCCTGGTCGTTTCAGCATGCGGTGATGCCGCTGACGTTCGACCCACACTTCATGCTCTACCGGCTCTTGGCACCCATCGCGCATTCGACATTCATCACCCTCGTGTACCTGCGCGTGCGCCGCATCCTGCCGCTGGCGACGGCGCATTGGCTCATGGATGGGGCGTCGGTATTCATCGGCATTCCGCTGTTGCGGTAGAAGGGTTCAAACGGGCTGAGATGCCCACTTTAGACCGAAGCCTCCGATCGACGAAATCGAAAGCCTGGGTTTGAGCTACATGGGGTCTCGGGAATTGGCCAGTTGACGAACAGGCCTCCAACCGTATAGTCCGCGCCCATCCAGGCCGCCCGGCCTGAGCCCCTATGGCGGAATTGGTAGACGCGCTCGACTCAAAATCGAGTTCCGCAAGGAGTGCTGGTTCGATCCCGGCTAGGGGCACCATTTCCTAAAATTCCCACGCCACTTCCTGTTAAATCCAATGGCGTGGGTGGGATCGTCCACGACGCCCTCGACGGCCACCGAATGGTTGCGTCTTGCCTGTTGCCGCAAGCTGCCCAAGCTTCCGCTGAACGGTGCGCGGACCAGCCCCAAGCGCAATCTGGCGTTCCTCACCGCACGCGATCAGGCGTGCCGCGGTCCCGCAAGAAGACGTTGCCGCAAAGTCGATCGCTGCCCGACGGACATGTTTCCTCCCGCGAACTACCCACCAGACCCGGCCCACGGATGCAACCTCGGGAGGTGAGATATGCGGGCATTATGGCACGATGCGAAACAGCTTCGTCTTGGATCGTGCTGCGGGCCGGAGCCGCCGCCGTGCCTAGCGCAGGGCCGCCACGACGTCGGCGAAGTCGGCCCGCTTGCCATTGCCGGCGCGACGCAATTGCACCTCGACCGGCTTGCCGTCGGATTGGTCGCAGTAGACGATGGGTCCGGGCCGCACCCATTTGTCGCCCCACTCGGTCAGCGCGATAATGACCGTTTTGAATTCCAGCCCCTTCCGGGTCAGGACGTAGTCGGCCTGCTCGCCGGCGGCACCCGGGCGACGGTCCATCAGGCCGGCCTCGACGAAATCCTCGAGGCGCTTGGCCAGGATGTTGGTGGCGATCCCCAGGCTCTTCTGGAATTGCGAAAAGCGCGTGCAGCCGCCGAATATCGCGTCGCGCAGGATCAACAGGCTCCAGCGCTCGCCGACCAGTTCCAGGGCGCGTGAGGCCGAGCAGTTTTGTTTTTCATAGAGACGACCAAGCATGGTGTGAACATACCCTATTGACTTGCATCATGCAAGTACGCAATTGTGCTTGCATGATGCAAGCGACAGAGGTCGAGAGAGTGTTCATCGCCCGAGATTTCGGGTGTCCATCAACCAATCAGATCCAGACAGGAGATATGTTATGAAAAAGGAAGAAGATTACACGACGTCATTCGTCGTTAAGCAAAGCCCCGAAGAGGTTTTTGCCGCGGTTGTCAATCCGCGAGCCTGGTGGTCGGAAGATATAGATGGCGATACCAACAAGCTCGGTGCGATATTCTACTATCATTTCAAGGATATCCACCGCGGCACATTCAAGGTCACGGAGCTTGTGCCTGGCAAGAAGGTCGTCTGGCACGTCGTCCAGAACTACTTCAACTTCGTCAAGGATGCGACCGAGTGGACCGGCACGGACGTGGTCTTCGAGATCGCGCCGACCGAAAAGGGGACCGAGCTGCGTTTCACCCATGTCGGGCTGACGCCGAGTGAAGAATGCTACGATGTCTGCCATGACTCGTGGCGCTTCTATGTCGCGAGTCTCCGCGACCTGATTTCGACGGGCAAGGGGCAACCCAACAAGGGCGAAGAGAACGCCAACCCAACGGTTGTGCCGCAAAACGAGGACCTCGGCGCCGTCGAGCGCAAGGCGGCAGGCGATGGCGCCGAGATGATCGTCATGACGACGGCAGCGGCGAAGCCCGGCATCGAAAGCAAGGTGCGGAATGCCCTGCGGGACGTGGCGGGGGCGGCCCGCAAGCAAAGCGGGTGCATCGACTATAGCGTCTTTCGCTCGGAGGCAGAGCCCAACGTTACCATCTGCGTCGAGCGCTGGGCATCGAAGCAGGAGCGCGACGCTTTTCTACGCTCGGCGGACGCGAAGAATTTCGTTTCGGCCATAACCGGCGCCTTCCTGGAGCGGCCTTCACCGATCTCCTACACGACGTTGGAAGTCGGGTCCTAGTTGCAAGGTTCGCCCGGTCACGGCGCCGGCTGCCCTGGAGCAATGCAACGGGGCAGACGGCGTCCAAGCGTGGGAACAGAAAACCATAGCCTACTTGCATGATGCAAGAACGAATGGCTTGCATTCATGCAAGAGGAAGAGAGATCGCCGTGCCGAAATCGATGGAAGTCACAAACAAAGCCGTTCTCGTGACCGGGGCCAATCGCGGCCTCGGCAAGGCGCTGGTCGAGGAAATATTGAGGCGGGGTGCCAAGCGCGTCTATGCCGGCGCGCGCAAACCGCTCGCCCACGCGGATCGGCGCGTCACGCCGCTGATCCTGGACGTGACCGATGCGGTGCAGATTGGGGCGGCTGTCGAGCGGATCGGGTCTCTCGATATCCTCATCAACAACGCCGGCATCGGGCTCTACGACGATCTTGGCGATCGTGCTGCGCTCGAGCGACACCTCGCCGTCAACCTGCTCGGCGTGCATGGCGTAACCCACGCATTCCTGCCGCTGCTCACGAATTCGCGCGGCGCCGTGGTCAACATCCTGTCGGAAGCGGCTCTCGTTCCCTTCCCGATTATTCCGTCTTACTCACTATCGAAGGCCGCCGCGTTTTCCATGACGCAATCGCTGCGTGCTCTCGCCGGCGCTCGTGGCGTGAGCGTTCATGCAGTCCTGTCCGGTCCCATAGACACCGACATGAGCAGAGACGCCGATATACCGAAGAGCTCCGCGGAGAGCGTCGCGAAAGGTATCCTGGACGGCATGGCGCGAGGGGAGGAGGAAATCTTCCCTGATCCGAAATCGGCCTCCATGGCCGAGAGCTGGCGCGGCAGCGCGTTCAAAGCGCTCGAACGCCAGATGGCGGCTTTCGTCCAAGCCATGCCCGCCAAGCCATAGGCGACCGCCGCCATCGATACGCTGCCAGCATTCGCAATTCAGCACCCCACAGTGGAGCGGAACATCATGCTGTTGAACGCAACTTCCCCGGTTTTCACCAGCGGATCACGATGACTTTGTCGGTCCCGTTAGCGAGTTCGACAGCTTCGGTGCCATCCGGTTTGCGGCTTTGGATTCTGGCGCTCTCGACAGCTTCAACGCCAACAACGTTGACTGCAAAGGCTTCATCGATTTCGGCGGCACAGACCAAGGTGTCCGGCGGCAGGTCCTTTACTTGATCCAACAACTCGCGAAGCTTCATGGTCGAATCTCCTTGGCGATAGCAGGAATGAGCAGCACGCTTTCGCCGCACATTCGGAACCATGTCCCTTGAGAAAGGTTCCCGATGAGGTGGAGATGCCGCAGAATGGGACGAGCGCGACGATCCGCCCGTCGCGATGATGTGAACGCGCCGTGCGAAGCATCTGTCTCAAATCCCTGTCCCTAATGCTGCCGGCGCAATTCCTTGTTGATCATGCCGCCCATCGCTAGACCGACCGCCATCACCGCAAAAGTCGCCGCGATAGATCGCTTCGGCAGCACCGTCTCCCAACCTGGCGTCAACCGCTTCGGCACGAAGCCATAATCTGTTGCCGCGGCAATGGCCGCTGCCGCCAACGCATCGCGAAATATCAGAAGCGACGGACGCGGCGGCCTCGAGGCGAGCCATAGTTCGAAAAGGAATGCCCAGAAGATGGAGGAAGCGTGATGCGTGCCATAGCCGACGAGCGTGTGCGCCACGTCACCGCGCCGCACGGACGCGGCCTGTTCGCCGTAGAGCCAGTGGCTGGTCGCATTCGTGGGCTGCAGGGCGCCTTTGCCTTCCCGCCTTGCAAGCAGGGCCAGCGCAGCTGTCGTGGCGAAGCTGACGATCGTACCCGAACCGGCTGCGGACAATCCTGTCTGGATCAGACTTTTCACTTGGTCCTCCGTCGTTTCGCGGGTCGGCTCCTTGGAACGCCTTCGTGAATTCGCGGCAGTCTCGTGCCGTCGTTGCCAAACGGCAAAACGAGTCCGAAGTTCCGGGAACGGACTTTTGGTTGGACGTTATCCCAGAAGCGTCCTCTGGGATAACGCCATTGAAGTCCGGCTGCCTTTCCTCGCAAGCTCGGATCGCAGCCCGGCCGCTATTACATTGGCCCCGGCACCATCTTGGTCGGCTGCTCAGGCATCGGAAACGGATAGTTGTCGCATTTCACGTCCGGGTTCGTCGGGCTGAACATTCCGAGCGGGTTGTCCTTGAACAGCCAGGCGTGAAGGTCGTAGTGGTGGAACTCCTTCGGGATGAGCGGGTAATGCCCCTCCATCGGCCCCTGGAATGTCTGGCCGAAGAGCTTCGGCGGCTCCTTTGTGTCCGGCGTCAAGGGCACGAGCCATTCCGCGCCGACCAGGCGCAATTCGCCGCCGACCGGCTCATAGATCAGCACATTGGGGCGCGTCGGATCCGCGGTCGGGCCGACAGTCGTGACGTTGACGAAATGGATGCCCATCGCGCCCTTCGGGTAGTCCATCGCCCCCTCTACCTTTTCGCCGCTGTAGAAGACGCATCCTACCGTCGATAGATAAAGCTCGCGAATGGCAACCTTGTAGTCTTCATACCTGGACAGCGATTTACGCAGGGCATCGATCTCGGCTTTGTCGGGTTCGGCCGCCCGAGGAGTGGCGGCGTTCAGCCACGCGCCAATGAGACCTGCCAAGGTGAGGATACCGACACGCCTGAGGTGAGTTGTTTTCATCATGCATTCCTCCCAGATTTTTTTCTTCTGGCCGTGCAGGACCGAGGCGGCAGTGATGCTGGACGCGCGGCCGTAATTGATCGCCTCATCCCGGTTGGGACTGCGTCGATGCTAATCCTTTCCGCTGATCGGGAGAATTAACCCTGACGACCTAGGCCCGAGCGGGCCGACGGTGCGGAGACGGACGGCCGGGCCCGCTTTGGACCGATGCACTAGCGCCGGCGCAGCAGGCTCCTCATCCGGTTGCGCAGCAGGCGCGCCATGTTGCGGGTTTCACGGTAGAGGTGAAGCTGCGACGCCGCCTGGCGGGCGGGGCGGTCGGCATCCGGCGTCAGCCCGATCACCAGCGTGCCCATCGGCTTGCGTTCGCTCCACAGCCGGCTCATCACCGGATGGTCGGGCACCGCGCAGGAATCGGTCATCATGATGTTGGGGTCGTCGAGATGCTGCCTGGTCACCTCGATCATCAGCAGCGTGCCCGGCGAATAGGCGGCGAGCGTCTCGTCATAGGCGGTCTTCCAGGTGTAGGCGACGCCGGCCTCGACGAAGACGACCAGGCAGGCAATGGTGCGGCCGTCGAGCGTCAGCGAATGGATGCGGCAGAGATCCTGCTCGGCCAGCCGGTGCACCGCCTCGCGGGCGAAGGCGGCGCGGTAGCGGTCGATCGCCATGGCAGTGCGCTCGCGGCCTTTCCAGCCGGCAGCCTCCAGCGTCAGGAAATTTTCGATGGCGTGGCGGATCTCGTCAGGCCCGCGCGCCACGACATGCTGCAGCCGGCCGAGGTCGGCGAGGCGGCGCTTCAGGCGGCGGAACTCGCGATAATGGTGCGCGCGCAGCGAAGCTTTCAGATATTCCTCGCCATCGAGCTCGCTTTCGAGCACCGGGCGCTCGGCCTTGCCGGTGGTGACCAGCGTCAGGCCGCGCGTTTCGGCGACGCTGGCGAGCAGGTTCGCCACCGGGCCATCCAGCCTTATGTCGGGCAGCACGAAGACCTTCGGCAGCTTGAGATGCGGCCTCGACAGCATCGCGAAGAAATCCTCGATGACACCGATCGGATCGTCGCGGTCGACCAACGGCGTGCCGATCGGGCCGAACGGGCTCGACCAGGTGCGCATGACGGGAACCCCGAGCGGCACCACCGGTCGCTCGACCGAGAACGGCACCAGCAGGCGCAGCCGGTTGCGATACTGGTCGCCGTCCCGGATGACGGCCAGCCGCACCTCGCGGTCCTCGAGCCTGGGCATGGCCGGCGCCAGGAAGCGCGGATTGAAGAAGACGTTGGGCTCGATCGTGCGGGTACAGAGATAGTCGAGCTCCTCGACCAGGTCGAAGCCGGCGGAGGCCGGATAGATGGCAAGCTTGCGCTCGGGCCGGTTGTTGGCGAGGATCTCGACATGGGCGGGATCGGCTTCGCGGGCAAGCCCGGCAAGGCCGGACACCATGGCGCCGGCCGGGCCGCCGCTGGTTTCCTCGAGCAAGGGGACGGCAGCCATCAGGCAGCTCCTTTGGCGGGCACGAAAATGACCATGGCGATGCCGAGCTTGCGCCAGACCGTAAAGGACAGCGCGCCGGCCTCGAAGATCATGGCGAAGACGGTGGCCATCGCCGCGCCCCACAGACCGAAGAGCGGGATCAGCACGACGCTAAGCGCGATGTTGAAGGCCAGCGTCATAGCATAGACAGCGGCACAGATGTTCTGGTTGCCGCTCATGGTGAGCAGGCTTTCGCAAGGGCCGACGGCGGCCCGCGCGACGACGCCGAACACCAGCAGGAACAGCAGCGGATAGCCGGCGGAAAATTCCGGGCCGAACAGGGTCAGCATCGGCTCGCCTAGGGCCAGCACGAGCAGCGCCATCGCCAGCGACGGCCAGAAGGTCCACGACACGGTTTCGCGGGCGAAGGCGGCGAGCCTGTGCGGCTCGCCATGGGTGAACTGCGCATAGCGCTGGGCGACGCCGGCCTTGACCGCGAAATAGACGAAATGCACTAGCGCCAGCGTCTTGACGGTGGCGAAATAGACGGCGACGTCGTTGGGATCGAGATAGGCGCCGACCATCAGCACGTCGGCATTGGTGAGCAGGAAGAAGAAGCTCTCGACCAGGAAGATCGGCAGCGAGACGATGAACCATTGGCCGAAATGCAGCTTCATCGGCCCGGCCGGAATTCTTTTGTCGATGCGCGAGGTGACGCCGACGAGCTGACCGAGCGTGGTGGCGTAGGTGGCGGCGATCGCGGCGAAGATCGCCGTTCTGGCGTCGGGCGCGTAGCCCGCCAGCAGCATCAGCGCCATGAACGCCAGGATCAGCAGCGGCCGCACCAGGAATGTCGGCGACAGCGCAAACAGCGCCCAGGAATTGGCCCGCGCCAGCCCTTGCAGCAGGTCGGACATGGCGATCATCGGCAGGCAGATGATGCCGAGGATGAACGGCACGACATAATAGTTCTCGATAAAGGGCGACAGTAGCCAGACGCCGAGCGCGCCGAGGCCGGCGATCACCGTTGAAGCAACCAGCACGAACAGCCGGCTGGCCCGCACGATGCCGCGCAGTTCGGCCAGCATGCCGCGCTCGCGATATTCCGGGATGAAGCGGATGATCGAGGTGTGGAAGCCGAGGCAGGCGAGATTGCCGACGATGACCATCGTCACCCACACGAGCACGAAAATGCCGTATTCGAACGACCCCATCCAGCGCGCCATCAAAACCTGGCTGACGAAGGCGATGACGGCGCTGACGATGCGGACCGAAAAGGCGATCAGCGACATGCGGCCGGCCTCGCCGCGCGCGCCGGCGCTGAACAGGACGGCATCGATCAGGCCAAGCAGCGGCCTTATGCGCAGCGCAAGGCGCTGCGGCAAGAACCGCCCGGCTGTCGTCGCCGCGGAAAAGCGCACCCCGATACTCTCCGTTTTCCGCCAATTTACAGGGTGTTGGTGTAGCGGAGACACATTAAGAAACGGTTGGGTGGGCTTTCCTTCGCCCCGTCTCGGGGAGAAGGCGCCGGCAGGCGGATGAGGGGCGGGTGCGCTGCTTCATATTCATCATTCGCGCAACCCTTCACCCTGCTCGGTAGTGTCTCAGTTTGAAATACGCGGAAACGCCTATCTCGTTTGCCCCATATGCCAAAACGCCTATATGCTTAGCGGAACGCATGGCAGCAACAATGGTCTACACTGTCATCTGGTATGGAAGGCAGGGCATCGTCGACAAGGTGATCTTCGACGAGGAGAAGACCGCGAAAGATCATGCAACCTCCATGTTCCAAACCCGAAAGGGTGACGATGGAATCGTGTCCGTTGAAGTTCGTAAGGACAACGGCGCTGTCGTCTTTAGCCATGCGGAGAACTAGGAATGCCAACCGGACCTAAAGGCCAGGAAGGATGTTCTGCCACCACTTACCAGCTCACAAACAAGCTCATCAAGATCGGTGCCGAGGTTATCAGCCATGGGTGTTATGTCGCCTTCCAGATGCGGAGGTCGCTATCCCGAGGCAACTCTTCCCCGACATCCTGCGGCTGATCGCGGAACTCCGGCCATCGCCCTATCCATCACCGGCGTGACCGGCCCGGTTGTCATGCGTTTCAGCAAAACCAGGGGAGAACTATGCCTTGAAGAAAGCGAAATCGACATCCTCGGCCAGCAGCGGGCAGACATCACGACTTTGGCCGATCACCAACGCCATTTTTGCCGGGTCTGGTCTTGCAACTGGTGCCAGTTTGCGCAAACCTCAGTCTCAACAGACCGGTAATCCGGTGGATGCCTGATTACCTGAATCTGGGAGGGGCGAAGTGTTAGGCGAGCCCATTACCGTTCTGATGGTCAATGAGTATCCTGACTACATTGATGCACAAGTGTGGGCTGCTGAGCTGAAAACCCGTGTGCCGCAGCTGGAGTTCAGGCTTTGGCCAGACGCCGGGAACAAAAGTGACATAGATATTGTGCTGATCGACAAGGGCGCCAGTCCTGGCTTTTTTGATGCCATGACGGGGCTAAGCGCCGTCGTCTATTTGGGAGCTGGTGTCGAGGGTATTGATCTTCAGAGCTTTCCCAAGAGTGTTCCGCTCATCAGGCTCGCAACGCGTGAGCAGGCTTCGGAAGTGGTGCAGTACATCGTCCTTCGCGTTCTCTGCCAGCAACGGCATGTTGCGGATTACATTAGTCTACAAGCCCGCAAGTTGTGGAATCCGATCGCGCCGCGGAAGATCTCCGAGACAAGAATAGTTGTGCTGGGTGCGGGCCGGATCGGTGGCTGGGCCGCAAAGCTGTTTGCGGACTTGGGCTACGACACAGCAGTCTGGTCTCGTCATCAAAAGACGCTTCCTGGTATACACAGTTACTTTGGCCGTGCCCAGCTTGCGGACGCATTCACAAGTCGGGACTACGTTATCTGTTCACTTCCCCTGACTGGTGACACTCGTGGGACTCGAGTGCCTTTGGAAAAATGAAGCGAGGTGCCTACCTTGTGAATGTCGGCAGGGGCGCGCATGTCAACGAAGCCGACCTGATCCGCGCTCTCGACGAAGGTCAGCTTTCTGGTGCTTGTCTTGACGTGTTTGAGCGTGAACCGCTGGAGGCTTCATCGCCGTTGTGGACTCATCCCAAGGTGACCGTCACACCTCATGTCGCGAGCTTCTGGGTGGATTCTGGAATCGACCAGGCCGCAGATCTCTGCGGTCAAGTCGCAAGAGGAGAGCCTCTGTCCAACAAGATCGACCTCGAACGGGGTTATTGAATCGAAGTAGTGTCTTTACCCACTTTAGCAAGTTCCGATCTTCATGAAGCGCGGACATCAGCGCGTGCGTCACCCGGCTATTAGATTTCAAACTGAAACACCACCGACGGTCGAGATACAGAAAATTCGAAATGCGTATTTTGGTGTCGGCGGGACAGCGCCCCCTGTGGCCTGCCGGCCATCTCCCCCTCAAATGGGGAGATCGACTAGTCGCCAACGCCTCTGCTGCCCCTCATCGCCCTTTCGGGCACCTTCTCCCCGTATGACGGGAGAAGGAAAGTAGGCGCTTACGCAAACGCCCCGTGGCAGTGCTTGTATTTCTTGCCTGAGCCGCAGGGGCAGGCTTCGTTGCGGCCGACCTTGCCCCAGGTCGCCGGGTTCTTCGGGTCGCGGTCTTCGGGGGCGACGATGGCGTTGGTCTCTTGGCGGACCAGAACGGCCGTCTCGCCGCCTTCGAAATCGTCCTCGCCGGTGAAGCCGTCGATATGGCTGCCGAACATGTCGGGGGCTTCGGGCGGCGGCGCATCGGCCGCCTGGCGGACCAGTTCGACGCGCATCAATTGCGCGGTGACGGCCTGGCGCAGATTGCCCAGCATCGCCTGGAACAGCTCGAACGCTTCGCCCTTGTATTCCTGCAGCGGATCGCGCTGCGCATAGCCGCGGAAGCCGACGACCGAGCGCAGATGGTCGAGATTGACGATGTGCTCGCGCCACAGATGGTCGAGCGTCTGCAGCACCACCGAGCGCTCGACATAGGTCATCACGTCGGGGCCGAAACGCTCGGCGCGCTCCTTGGCGGCGGCGTCGGCGGCCTGGCTGACGCGCTCGCGGATGTCGTCCTCGGCGATGCCTTCTTCCTTGACCCAGTTCTCGACCGGCAGATCGAGATTGAGGAATTCGGCGATCTCGGCCTTGAGGCCGGCGACGTTCCACTGCTCGGCATAGGCGTTTTCGGGAATGTTCTTGGCGACGATCTCCTCGATGACGCCTTCGCGCATCTCTGTGATGGTTTCGGACAGGCCCTCGCCGTCCATCAGCTCGATGCGCTGCTCGAACACCACCTTGCGCTGGTCGTTTGAGACGTCGTCGTATTTCAAGAGGTTCTTGCGGATGTCGAAGTTGCGCGCCTCGACCTTCTTCTGCGCCTTTTCCAGCGCCTTGTTGATCCAGGGGTGGATGATCGCCTCGTCTTCCTTGAGGCCGAGCTTCTGCAGCATGCCGTCCATGCGCTCGGAACCGAAGATGCGCATCAGGTCGTCCTGCAGCGACAGGAAGAATTTCGACCTGCCGGGATCGCCCTGGCGGCCCGAGCGGCCGCGCAACTGGTTGTCGATGCGGCGCGATTCATGGCGTTCGGTGGCCAGCACGTAGAGGCCGCCGGCGGCGAGCGCCTTTTCCTTCAGCCGGGCGATGTCGTCGCGGATTTCCTTTTCCCTGGCCTCGCGCTCGGGGCCGGCCGGCATGTCGCCAAGCTCCTCGGCGATGCGCATGTCGGCATTGCCGCCGAGCTGGATGTCGGTGCCGCGGCCGGCCATGTTGGTGGCGATGGTGATGGCGCCGGGCTTGCCGGCCTGGGCGACGATCGCCGCCTCGCGCTCGTGGTGGCGGGCGTTCAGCACCTCGAAATCCTTGAAACCTTCCTTGCGCAGGCGTTCGGCCAGTTGCTCGGACTTCTCGATGGAAGTCGTGCCGACCAGCGTCGGCTGGCCCTTGGCGCGGGCTTCCTTGATCTCCTTGACGATCGCCTTGTATTTCTCCTCGACCGTCCGGTAGACCTCGTCGTCTTCGTCAATACGGATGACCGGCAGGTTGGTCGGGATCTCGGTGACGTCGAGATTGTAGATGTTGGCGAATTCCTCGGCCTCGGTCAGCGCCGTGCCGGTCATGCCGGCGAGCTTCTTGTAGAGGCGGAAATAGTTCTGGAAGGTGACCGAGGCGAGCGTCTGGTTCTCCGGCTGGATCGCCACATGCTCCTTGGCTTCGAGCGCCTGGTGCAGGCCCTCCGAATAGCGGCGGCCGGGCATCATGCGGCCGGTGAACTCGTCGATGATGACGATCTCGCCGTTGCGCACGATATAGTCCTTGTCCCGCTGGAACAGCCGGTGCGCCTTCAGCGCGTTGTTGACGTGGTGGACGATGGCGACGTTCTCGACGTCGTAGAGCGACTCGCCCTTGAGCAAGCCGGCATCGCGCAGCATGTTCTCCAGCTTCTCGGTGCCTTCCTCGGTGAAGATCGACGTCTTCTGCTTCTCGTCGATCTCGTAGTCCTGCGGCTGCAGCTGGATGATGAAGGTGTCGATGGTGTTGTACATTTCCGAACGGTCCTCGAGCGGACCGGAAATGATCAGCGGCGTGCGCGCTTCGTCGACCAGGATGGAATCGACCTCGTCGACGATGGCGTAGCTGTGGCCGCGCTGCACCATCTGGGCGCGCTCGTATTTCATGTTGTCGCGCAGATAGTCGAAGCCGAGCTCGTTGTTGGTGGCGTAGGTGACGTCGGCGGCGTAGGCGACGCGGCGCTCCTCGTCGGACAGGCCGTGGACGATGACGCCGACCTTAAGGCCGAGGAATTTGTAGACGCGGCCCATCCATTCGGAGTCGCGCGTGGCCAGATAGTCGTTGACGGTGACGACATGCACGCCATTGCCGGCGAGCGCGTTGAGATAGACCGGCAGCGTCGCCACCAGCGTCTTGCCTTCGCCGGTGCGCATCTCGGCAATGCCGCCATTGTGCAGCACCATGCCGCCGATCAGCTGCACGTCGAACGGCCGCATGCCCAGCACGCGGCGGGCGGCCTCGCGCACGGTGGCGAAGGCCGGCACCAGGAGGTCGTCGAGGCTGGCGCCGTTGGCGATGTCCTGGCGGAATTTGTCGGTGCGGGCCTGAAGCTCGGCGTCGGAAAGCGCCCGCATCTCGTTTTCCATGGCATTGATCGCCTCGACGCGCGGCCGGGTCGATTTGACCCGACGATCGTTGGAGGAGCCGAAAACCTTACGGGCGAGACCGCCGAGACTGACCATCCAATGGCCCTTTCGATAGCATTCCAAGTCATTGCGACGGGCGCCGGCCGGCCCCATCAACTCCACGTGAACGCGGACAAACGCAAAAAGCGCCCGGAAAACGGTTCTGGACGCAAAGTCGTTGGACAGATAAGAGGGGGCTCATTCGATGTCAACGCCGCGCTCGCCCTGTCGACCGCGCCAAATTCCGCCACAATCTTGCTGGTCTGGAAGCCATTCCGCTCTAGCTACCCCGCTTTGGAGATAATCGTAATGTCATTATTGTTCCGCCGCGCGTCGCTCGCCAGCCTTGGTCTGGCATTCGGGCTATCGGCCCTCTCGCTGTCGCCGCTGATGGCGCAGGAAGCCGCCCCTGCCCAGCCGGCAGCACCCGCTCCGGCGGCCAAGCCGGTCGATCCGAACGCCGTGGTCGCCACCATCAACGGCCAGACGCTGACCGAGGCAGACCTTGGGCTTGCCGAGGGCGAGCTGTCGCAGCAGTTCGCGCAGCTTCCGCCCGAGCAGCGCCGCGCCGCGGCGCTGTCGGCGGCGATCGAAATCCGCGTAATGGCGGCTCAGGCGGTGACCACCGGCCTCGACAAGGATCCCGACTTCCAGCGCCGCATGGCCTTCCTGCAGCAGCGCGCGCTGCATGGCGAAATGGTCGAGAAGGGCGTCGTCGACAAGGTTACCGATGCCGAGGTCCGCGCCCGCTACGACCAGGAAATCGCCAACACGCCGCCCACCAATGAGGTGCACGCCCGTCACATCCTCGTGAAGACGAAGGAAGAGGCAGACGCCATCATCAAGCAGCTCGACGGCGGCGCCGACTTCCAGAAGCTTGCCAACGAGCACACCAGCGATCCGAGCGGCAAGACCAGCGGCGGCGATCTCGGCTGGTTCGGACCTGGCCAGATGGTGCCGGAATTCGACAAGGCGGTGTTTGCGCTGGCGGTCGGCAAATATACCGACCAGCCGGTGCAGTCACAGTTCGGCTGGCATGTCATCAAGGTCGAGGACAAGCGCACCAAGCAGCCGCCGGCGTTCGACCAGGTCAAGGACCAGGCGCGCCAGGCGGTCATCCGCGACAAGTATTTCGCGCTGGTCAAGTCGCTGCGCGCCAACGCCAAGGTCGACATCCCCGATGCGAACCTGAAGAAGACGGTCGACGCGCTGGAAAGCGCCAAATAGGCCAGATTGGGCTATGACAGGGCGCGCTGCCGCCCTGTCGCTTCTATTTGGGGGCGCGAGCGATGATGCGTCGACGCCGCCGCCGGACCGGCGTGGCGTCGCCGGCATCGTCAGCGACTATGCCTTTCAAGACATAGCCGACCGCCCTGCGCAGCGTCGCTTCGTCCTCGTCCAGGCGGTTCGTCAGAAGATGCGTCCAGGCGAACGAGGCGATCAGGTCGGCGACGACAGTGGCATCGACGTCGGCAGCTATCTCTCTCCTTGCCTTGGCGCGTTCGACCATCTGGCCGGTGTGGATGCGACGCCCTCTTGCGTATTCGGCGAGGGCGGCGGCGGCTTTTTCGTCCGACTGCGCCTCGGAAATCAGCGATCTGAACACGCTGCCCGACGACGTGTCGCGCCAGTGCGCGAACAAGCTCTTCAGGAAGCCGACGAGATCCTCCTCCAACTTCCCGGTGTCGGGATTATCGACGCGCTTTTGCCGTTGATAAACGTCGAGCAGCAAGGCGGCCTTGCTTGGCCACCAGCGATAGATCGTCGGTTTTCCGGCGCGTGCGCGGCGCGCCACCGCCTCGATCGAGAAGCCGGAATAGCCAGCTTCGACAAGTACCGCCTCGGCGGCATCGAGAATGGCATCGGCGCTTTCCGGGCTGCGCCGTGCGCCAGCCGACTTGCGCCCGGGATCGGTGATTTCGCCCATCTCTTCTTCCTTACCCGCGATTTCGCCAGCCATCATATACAACTCTTGACGAAACGGAACGATCCGTTTTATATGTAACGGAACGTTCCGTAACGATAAGGAGAGTTTGATGAACTCGATCGCCGTGACCCGCTTTTCGCGCCTGCGCTTCGCCCTGCTGGTGCTGCTCGGCGTCTATCCGCTGATCACAGCCATTTTGTACGTGGTTTTTCCGCTGACGCAGGAATGGCAAATCTGGCAGCGTACGCTGGTCATCGCGCCGCTGATGGTCTCGATCATGATCTGGGGGCTGATTCCGAGCGTGCAGCGGGCGTTTCGCGGGTTCATCAACCCAGCGGTCCGCTGATGTTCATTCCAGCGCTTGCGACGTTTCCGACGCAACGCGCCACTCGCCGTCGGCCAGCACGAGTTCCAGCGTCACCCGCGCCTTGCCGGTCAGGCGCTGCGCCGATTTGTCCTTCGGCACATAGTCGTAGCGCATGGCGAAAACCACGTCGGCACGGTCCTTGCCGTGCGGCGTCACCTCAAGGCTGCCGGGCTCGAGACCGAACGACCACGATGCCCATTGCGCGAACCAGTCGGTCTTGACCTTGACGATCGCCTCGCTGTCGTAGCGCGTGCCGTAGATGGTGGCCGACGAACCGTAAAGCCGCTTGACGGTTTCGCGCATTCTCCTGACATCAGGCGCCAGATAGTTTTCGCGCAAGAATTTTTCGATGGCACCCTCGTCGCCGACGGAGCGTTCGAGCGCAGCCACCTGCGACGCGGGAGCCGGGCTGACAGCCGGTTTCGGTTGCTGGGCAATGTCTGCGCCCGGAACGAATTCGAAACGCTCGAGCAGCGACCCCTGCTCCCAGGGACGCTGCGCCTCGCGCGTTGCGGAAACGACGTCGCGGCGCACTGCGATCATCATGTCGTTGATGCTTTGTCCGGGCTCGGCCATATGCCGCAAAAGTGCCGCCGCAAAGGGCGAGTTGCGTCCCGTCCCGTCCATTGCCACGGCGCCGGGTGCCGTCGAGAAGGCGATGAACGAGCCGCGCGTCGACTCGAACTGGGCAAGGCCGGCGAGAGCCGTCGCCGAGCGCGTCGTGGCGCTGCGGCTGAGACTTCGGGCAAACGGGTTGTTGCGGCAGGCATCGAGGAAGACCAGGCTGACCTTGGTCTGCTGCTCCATGATGTCGAGAACCTCGTCGATCGGCACCGCCTCGAGCTGCAGCTTGACCGGCATGTCCAGCCTGGCGTCGACCGGCACGATGAAGTTGCGCCCGTCGACCTGCAGGCCGTGGCCGGCATAGTAGAACAGCCCGGCACCGGCACCTTGCAGCGCATCGGAGAATTCGCCGATCTTGCGTTCGAGCTCGCGCTTGCCGAGATCGTTGCCTTCGATCACCTCGAAACCGATGGCGCGCAGCTTGTCGGCGATGTCGAGCGCATCGTTGACGGGATTGGCCAGCGTGCCGGCTTCGGCGTAGCTGCCGTTGCCGACCACAAGCGCCACGCGCCGCGCCGTCTGCGCATCGGCGCGCAGCAGCAGAAAGCCCAGAAACGCCAGTGCCAAGACCACAAGCCTGCCCATGGGGCAGGATCATAGCGCTATCGGTCGCAGCGACACCAACAAATTTGCAACAGCCTGCTTGCTGCCGCGGCAGGTGTCAGGCGTCCGGCACCCGTAACGGCTGTGAATACGCCTTGCGCCGGCGCGTGCTATCGGGCAAACCGGCGTTCCTTTCGCGATTTTTCCCGCCCGGGGTCTTCCATGTCCACACAGGTTTCGCCACTCGCGCCGAAGAAATATGCCAAGATGCCGGCCATCGAGGGCGTGCGCATCGCCACCGCCGAGGCCGGCATAAAATACAAGAACCGTACCGACCTGCTGGCCATGGTGTTCGACGCCGGCACCACGGTCGCCGGCGTGTTCACCAGGTCGAAATGCCCGTCGGCGCCGGTCGACTTCTGCCGGCAGAACCTCACGGCGGGCAAGGCCCGCGTGCTGGTCGTCAATTCCGGCAACGCCAATGCCTTTACCGGCCAGAAGGGCCGCGCCTCGACCGCACTCACGGGCGAGGTGGCGGCGAAGGCGGCCGACTGCACAGCGGGCGAGGTGTTCCTGGCCTCGACCGGCGTGATCGGCGAACCGCTCGACGCCGGCAAGTTCAGCCATCTGCTGGCCGGTCTGGTCAAGGACGGCAAGCCGGAATTGTGGACCGAAGCCGCCAAGGCGATCATGACCACCGACACCTATCCCAAACTGGCGACCGCGACGGTCAAGCTCGGCGATGCCGACGTCACCATCAACGGTATCGCCAAGGGCGCCGGGATGATCGCGCCCGACATGGCGACGATGCTTTCCTTCATCGCCACCGATGCGCCGATCGCAGCACCCGTGCTGCAGGACCTCCTGTCGCGCGGTACGGCCAAGACCTTCAACGCGGTTACCGTCGATAGTGACACCTCGACCAGCGACACGCTGCTGATGTTCGCCACGGGTGCTGCCGCCAGGCGCGGCGCGCCGGCAATTTCCGACCCCAAGGATGCGCGCCTCGGCGCCTTCCGCCGTGCCCTCGGCAAGGTGCTGAAATCGCTGGCACTGCAGGTGGTGCGCGACGGCGAGGGCGCCCGCAAGCAGGTCGAGGTCACCGTCACCGGGGCCAAATCGGCCCGCTCGGCCAAGCGCATCGCGCTGTCGATCGCCAATTCGCCGCTGGTCAAGACGGCAGTCGCCGGCGAGGACGCCAATTGGGGCCGCGTCGTCATGGCCGTCGGCAAGGCCGGCGAACCGGCCGACCGCGACCTTCTGTCGATCTGGTTCGGCGACAACCGCCTGGCCTATCAGGGCGAGCGCGACGCCGCCTATTCCGAGGAGGCGACTTCGGCGTATATGAAGCGCGACGAGATCCGCATCCGCGCCGATATCGGCATCGGCCGCGGCAAGGCGACGGTGTGGACCTGCGATCTCACCAAGGAATATGTCGCCATAAACGGCGATTATCGGAGCTGATGGCGTTGGCTTCCAGACATCCGGCAAGCGTGTTGGCGATCGTGCGCCGCTATGAGGCGGCCGGATTTCGCGCCTGGCCGGCGGCCGCCGTCCATTATGACGGCACCTGGGTGGTGCGGCTGACGGCCGGCCATCCGGCCAAGCGGCTGAATTCGGTCAATCCGCTCGATCCGGGCGACATCCAGCACATTGCCGAGCGCATCGGTCGCGCCAGCCGTCGGTTCGACGCCTATGGCAGGCCGCTGACCTTTCGCATCTCGCCGCTGTCGGGGCCGGATCTTTCGAAGTACCTCGACGGCGAGGGCTGGAGCATATTCGCGGAGTCGCTGGTCATGCGGCTGCCGCTGGCGGACGCCACGCTCGACGACGCCATGGACCAGATTCCGTTGAAGGACATCAGCCGTTTCATCGGCGCGGCGCTCAAGGTGAGCGGCTCGGATGTGTCGCTGCGGCCGGGCCTGTCGGAGATCATCGGCGCCATCCAGCCGGAGGCCGGGCTGTTTGCGCTGGAGGCCGGCAGCGAACCGCTGGCAACGTTGATCTGCGTGCATGACGGCGACCTTGCCGGCCTGTTCGAGATTGCCACCGACAGGTCGGTGCGCAACCAGGGCCATGGCCGCCATCTCATCCGGTCGGCGCTGAAATGGGCGCGGCTGCGCGGGGCGCGGGAAGCCTGGCTGCAGGTCGAGGCTGACAACGCGCCGGCGCTGGCGCTCTACCGTTCGCTCGGATTCGACGAAGTCTATCGCTATCGCTATCGCCGGCCACCCGGCGCATGAGCGGCTTGGATACGATCGGCAAACGCCTGCTCCTGGTCGCGGCCTGCGCGCTGGTCGATGCCGACGGGCGCGTGCTTTTGGCGCAGCGGCCCGAAGGCAAGCAACTCGCCGGCCTGTGGGAGTTTCCGGGCGGCAAGGTCGAGCCCGGTGAGACGCCGGAACAATGCCTGATCCGCGAATTGTACGAGGAGATCGGCATCGAAACCGACATCCCTTGCCTGGCGCCACTCACCTTCGCCAGCCATTCCTACGATGATTTTCACCTGCTGATGCCGCTGTTCGTCTGCCGTCGATTCCGCGGCATTGCCCAGCCGAAGGAAGGCCAGGTGCTGAAATGGGTGCGGCCGCGCCAGATGCGCGATTTTCCAATGCCGCCGGCCGATGCCCCGCTGATCCAGTTCCTCATCGATCTGCTGTAACGGCCGACCTGCCGTAAATCGGGCAGCGCCGCAACGCGCTGGCAGCAGCGTTAATGAAAGATTTATCTGACCGTGAAAAATTGACGCTAGGCGGTTACGCCGATTCCACCGCTGGGGAGCGATTTGCATGAGCCTTGAAAAGGACTGGGACTCGCCTTGGCCCGACCGCCTTCCTGGCGCCGCCAATGCCGGCATGGGAATATTGCGCATCGCCCTCTTGTTCGGCTCGGCCGCGGTGGCTCTGGCCTTGATCGCGACGCCCTACCTCGACAGCCGGACCCGCTCGCAGTTTGCCCGCGACGGGCTTGATACGATGAGCACCGGCTCGATCGGCCAGCGCGATAGCTATACGCTACGCAAGAGCGTGCTGCAGCCGCTGCCCAGTTCGGTCTGCGTTATACGGGCCGATGGCAGAAGCAGCGGCGACTGCTGACTCCTCAACAGATCTCTAGGATTCGGCTGTTTCCTAGAATGCAGCAGGTTCACCGCGCGTTAAGCCTGTCGCATTAACCTTTCTTAACGGGTCGGCGCTAGGTTCGGGCAAGAGGGATGGGCGCCCATGAAAATCTTGCTGCAACGATTTTTAGACGACGAGAGGGGTGCGACGGCTATCGAATATGGTTTGATCGTCGCCGTGCTGTCGCTTGCCATTGTCGCTGGTATTGGCCAGGCTGCCGGCGCCATCCAGTGGTTGTTCAGCGACAACAGCAGCAAGCTTGCCAACGCTTTTGCACAGTGACCCGCTTAGCTTTTGCGTGGGATACGCTTAGCTTTTGCGCAAGGATACGCTCAGGGGCCGCCGGGGTTTTCCAGGATTGTCTTCAGCGATATTTTTGCGGAGCCCGGCTTCAGCGGCTTTTGCTGAGAGGCATCGGGCGCCCAGCCTGACATCCAGACCACCGAGAAACTCGCCCTGACGCGGCCATCGGCATCCGAAAACCGCTCCGCATAGATTTCGGCGGCGCGCGCGAACAGCGCTCGCGTGCCCGGCCGCCTGCTGCGGTCGACAAGCGCGCTGGTCTCGCCCATGGCGCGCAGGTCGGCGACCAGGCCAAATAGCGAATCGTAGCGCACCGTGATCGTCTCGACGTCGGCAACCGGCAGTGCCAGGCCGGCGCGCTGCAGCAGCGCGCCGGCGTCGCGGACGTCGGTGAACGGGATCACACGCGGGCTGGCGCCGCCATAGAGCTCGGTCTCGGCGGCAAGCAGGCTTTCGCGCAGTTCGGAGAGCGTGCCTGTGCCGGCGAAGGCGCCGAGGAAAAGCCCGTCCGGCTTCAGCGCCCGGCGGACCTGCACCAGCATGCCGGGAATGTCGTTCATCGCCTGCAGCGACAGCAGCGAGACTGCGAGGTCGAGGCTTTCCGGCTCGAATGGCACGGTTTCCAACGGCGCCAACAGTCCTGGCTGGCCACCCAGGAAAGCGGCGTCGGCCTCGACGCGCACGTTTTCCGTCACCTTGCCGCTTTCGGCGAGCACCTCTGCTGCTGCCGGCGTCTGGCAAAACAATGAGGCCGCCTTGCCGAACCTGCGTTCGACGGCGCCGAGCCGGTCGGCAAGATCCTCGGCCGCCCGCCGCATGAGGAAATCCGCGCCGGCGATGGGACGGGTCAGTGCCCGGCGCTTGCGCGCCAGCCAGAGCGAGGTGTCAATTACAGGCTGCAATGGGCAGGTCCTTGTGCTTCGCTCTCTGATATAGTGATGCGGAGGACCAACCACGTGGCCGATCCCATGCCAGAGATCAAGCGTAGTGCGATCAAGAGCATTGCCCGCAAGGCATTGGGCTGGCCAGCGCGCCTCTTGTTCCCGCCGGTCTGTGCCGGCTGCCGCCGCCATGTCTCGCAGCCCGGCGTGTTGTGCGGCGCCTGCTGGCCGAAACTCAGGCTGCTGGAACGGCCGTGGTGCCCGGTGATGGGCACGCCGTTCACCCACAATATGGGTGAGGGTTTCCTGTCGGCGGAGGCGATAGCCGACCCGCCGCCGTTCGAGCGCGCGCGGGCGGCGGTCGCCTATTCCGGCGTTGCCCGCCAGATGGTGCAAGGGCTGAAATACCAGGACCGCACCGATCTGGCGCCGTGGATGGCGCGCTGGATGCTTCGCGCCGGTGCCGAGCTCATCGCCGAGGCCGACGTGGTCGTGCCGGTGCCGCTGCACTGGCGGCGTTTCTTCCGACGGCAGTTCAACCAGTCGGCGGAACTGGCGCGGGCGGTGGCGCAGCTCGGGGAGCGGCCTTTCGCGCCATCAGCCATCAGGCGCGTCAAACTCACGCGCCAGCAGGTCGGGCTTGAGCGGCGGGAACGCGAGGAAAATGTTCGCGCCGCATTCAAAGTGCCTGATGAGGCGGAGATCGAAATCGCCGGCCGCCGGGTGCTGCTGATCGACGATGTCTACACCACCGGCGCCACCGTCCGCGCGGTCGCCAAGGCGTTGAAGAAGGGCGGTGCCGGCGCGGTCGACGTACTGACCTTTGCGCGTGTGCTGCCGGGGGACTTTCGGGCCGACGAATCGGCGCCTATATAGCCTAGGAACGAGGCAGGATTGCTGACCGATGGTCGATGTGACGATCTACACGCGGATGATGTGCGGCTATTGCACCGCGGCCAAGCGGCTGCTCGACAGGAAGGGTGTGACCTACACCGAGCACGACGCCTCGTTCTCGCCGGAGCTGCGCCAGGAGATGATCTCCCGCGCTCACGGCCGTTCCACCTTTCCGCAGATATTCATCGGCGACACGCATGTCGGCGGCTCTGACGATCTCCACGAATTGGAGGCGGAAGGACGGCTGGACAAATTGCTCGCCAACGGCTCGGCCAGATAAGGACATGACGATGGGTGGTTTCAAGGCGGCGGCGATCCAGATGCGTTCGGGAACCAGCCCGGAGCGCAATGCGGTCGATCTGGAACGGCTGGTGCGCGAGGCGGCAGGCCTTGGCGCGACCTATATCCAGACGCCGGAAATGACCGGCGCGCTGATCCGCGACAGCCAGGCATGGGCCGCTTCCTTCACCTCCGAGGACAAGGACATCGTCGTCTCGACGTCGCGGCGGCTGGCCAAGGAGCTCGGCATTTTCCTGCATATCGGCTCGACCGCCATTCTGCGCGCCGACGGCAAGCTTGCCAACCGCGCCCTTCTGTTCGGGCCGGACGGCGCCAGGATTGCCACCTACGACAAGATCCACATGTTCGACGTCGATCTCGACAATGGCGAGAGCTGGCGCGAATCCGCCGCCTATGAGCCTGGCACCGAGGCCGTCGTCGCCGAAGTCAATGGCGCGAAGCTCGGCTTTGCCGTCTGCTACGATCTGCGCTTTCCGCAGCTGTTCCGTGCCGAGGCGCTGGCCGGCGCCGATCTGCTTTCGGTGCCCGCCGCCTTCACCCGCCAGACCGGCGAAGCGCATTGGCACGTGCTGCTCAGGGCGCGCGCCATCGAGAACGGCGCCTATGTGGTTGCCGCCGCGCAAGGCGGCGTGCACGAGGACGGCCGCGAAACCTATGGCCATTCGCTGATCGTCGATCCCTGGGGCCGCATCGTCGCCGAAGCTGCGCATGACGAGCCGGCGGTGATCGTCGCCGAGATCGACCCGGCGCAGTCAGTCGCTGCGCGCAAAAAGATACCGAATCTCAAAAACGCACGCGATTTTGCCGTAAACGCCGGTTCGGCGGAGGCAATGCCGCTCAGGGGTGCCGCCTCTTGATCCGCTTTTCCCTGATCTGCGAACACGAGCACGAATTCGAGGCCTGGTTCCGCAGCAACGACGATTTCGACACCCAGAAGAGGCGCGGTTTCGTCGATTGCCCGGCCTGCGGCTCGCACAAGGTCGACAAGGCGCTGATGGCGCCTGCCGTCTCCACCGGGCGCAAGCGCGAAAGCATCGCGCTGGCCATGGGCGAGGCGCAGAAGCAGGCGCTGGCGCAGCTCAAGGCGCTGGCCGACAAGGTGCGCGAGAATGCCGACTATGTCGGCGACAAATTTGCCGAGGAAGCGCGCAAGATCCATTTCGGCGAAAGCGATCCGCGCGGCATCTATGGCGAGGCGACGCTGGACGAGGCCAAGAGCCTCGCCGAAGACGGCGTCGAGTTCATGCCTATTCCAAGCTTCCCCGACGACCGCAACTGAGGAAAGTCTTGCCCCATCCGGAGAAGACTGAAAAGCGGCGTGGTTCAGAGGTAGTGATCCGTGTTTTCAGCTGGTTGGCTATAAAGTCGATCGACAAGAGGACGATCGATGGGTTGCCAGTTTTCTATAATGGCGAGAGCGGTGGGAAAGATGCAGATAAGGTTGCCGCCGCGCTGCGGTTGATTCAGAAATTTGACCCTGTTCGATACAGCCGTCTGGTCCGCGATCTCAAACGGATCTGGATTACAATCAATCCAGGTGCCGCTGCGCAATTTGTGAAATCGACTTCGACTTGCGAGCTTGATCGGCGATTTGTTCTAGGCGAGCACACGCTGAGCGACCAGATCGCCAGCGCGATAGTGCATGAGGCGACGCATGCGCGTCTCCATCAGCGAGGCATTGGCTATGAGGAGGAATTGCGCCACCGGGTGGAGTGGGTTTGCATGAGACGTGAACTGGCTTTTGCGGCGAAACTGCCGGACGGGGCGAGTATTCGTCAATGGGTCGAAGCTCGACAAACGGAACCCTCGGATTTTTCCAATGTAGCGATGAATGGTCGGCAAATTGATAGCGCGCGTGATGCCTTGCTCCATCTCAATGCTCCAGGTTGGCTGGCAGACTTGATCGTCTTTTTCGCCCGGCGGCGATATCAGAGGCGTATCAGGCGACAAGAAGCTGAAGCGCATTTCGACAAGCGAAAATGATGCTCCGTTTCGCTTGTGGGGATTCGCTTCCGCCCAGAGCGGCGATGCCGCCGCCCCCTGCACAAGCGTCCGCAATTTCAGGCCGAGCAGCAAGGATGGGCCTCGCGGGTAATCGTTTCGCTGCTTCTTTCATGCCCACTGCCTGACGGGCTTGCTTCACTTGACGGGCTTGCTTCCGCATAGGCTGCAAACTGGCGTTCAAGCGCCTTGACTGCACTGCTGCGCCAGCCCTCCGCCAGGGATTCCGACATGGGATCGGGGAAGATTTCCTCTTCGCCGTTCTCCACGCCGTTCAGGATTGCCCGCGCGACAGACTCCGCAGAGGCCTTCGCAATGTCCAGGCCCCGTGTCATGTCCGTGTCCACCGGGCCGGGAAGGACCCTGTGGACGCTGACACCCCGTCCGGCCAAAAGGGTGCGCAACGACTGCGACAGCGAGAACGAGGCCGCCTTCGAGACCGAGTAGGCCGGACTGAACGGCACGGCGGCAATCGAGGCCAGCGACAGAATGTTGACGATGGCTCCCCGCGACCGGGCGAGCAACGGCAGCAGAGCCTGGGTAACGTCGTACGAGCCGAAGAGGTTTACGGCGAGCTGTTGTTCGAGCACACGACGGTCGCTGAGGTCATCGATGGGGGATACGCCGGCGTTGTTGATGAGGATATCGAGAGCATCGATCTTCTCGACGGCCTCCCGGATCTGCGCAGCGTTGGTCACATCCATGGTCAGGGACGTCACACGCCGGTCAGGGTGGGCCATGGCTTGGCGGGTTGCAGCATAGACGCGCTTTACGCCTCTGCTCAGGGCTTCCTCGACCAGTGCCCGACCGATGCCCCGATTGGCTCCAGTCACCAGGATGGTTGAACCTTCGATCTTCATTGCGTCTCTCCTAGTGCTTATCGTTGCGTTCGAGCTAGTGCACAGTCTAGCCGCGACTCAAGGTTGGCGCGCCGCAACTCAGGTTGGCTACAGTCGCCGTTGTCGATACGACTGGTTGGTGAGATGGACTTAGCGCCGGACGTCGAAGCCATGGGAGTGACAAGTGTGACGGGATTCCGATGGACTCGCTGATCACGGCCGCGGCGCATGCGCTTGCGGCGGGCGATCCGCTCGGCGCCTTGAAGCGGGTTGCGCTGCGCGACGATGCGCCGGCACTGGCGTTGCGCGGTATCGCGATGGCGCAGCTTGGCGACCTGGTTCGGGCGAAGGTTCTTCTCAAGAGGGCGGCGCGCGCATTCAGCCCGAGGGAGGCCGTGGCCCGCGCGCGGTGTATCGTCGCCGAGGCCGAGATCGCGCTCGTCTCGCGCGACCTTACCTGGCCGGCCAAGGCACTCGACGCCGCACGGGCGACGCTTGAAAAGCATGGCGACCGCGTCAACGCCGCGCATGCGCGCAACCTCGACGTTCGGCGCCTGCTGCTGATCGGCCATCTCGACGAAGCCGAGCGCAGGCTGGACGGCTTCGATCCCTCGCCGCTGCCGCCGGCATCGCGGGCCGCCCACGAGCTGGCTGTCGCCGGCATCGCCATCCGCCGCTTGCGGACCGGCCCTGCGCGCGCCGCGCTTGGCCTGGCGGCGCGGGCGGCGCGCGCGTCCGGCATCCCCGCGCTGATCGCGGAGGTGGAGAGCGCATCGCTGGTGCTGGACACGCCGGCCGCACGCCTTGTCGCGCGTGGCGGGGAACGGCCCCTCCTGCTCGATGAAGTCGAAGCGCTCCTGGCGTCGGGGGCGCTCGTGGTGGATGCATGCCGCAATGTCGTGCGGGTCGCAGACAACGTCGTCTCGCTGGCGACCCGCCCGGTGCTGTTCGCGCTGGCCCGCGCGCTGGCCGAAGCCTGGCCGGCTGACGTGGCAAGAAGTATGCTTATTGCGCGCGCTTTCCGCGGAAAGGACGCGGACGAATCACATCGCGCACGGTTACGGGTCGAAGCCGGGCGGCTTCGCGCGGAGCTTCGGAGTTTGGCGGATGTGAGCGCGACGAAGCGGGGCTTTGCGCTGGCCCCGCGCCGCGCAGGTGAGGTCGTCGTGCTGGCGCCACCCGTCGAAGAAGAGCATGCCGCCGTGCTCGCCTTTCTCGCCGACGGCGAGTCTTGGTCGAGTTCGGCCCTGTCGATTGTGCTGGGAGCCAGTTCGCGTACCGTGCAGCGAGCGCTCGAGCAACTCGCCCTGGCCGGCAAGGTGCAGTCGTTCGGCCGCGGACGGGCGCGTCGCTGGATGACCCCACCGCTGACGGGTTTCCCGACAATCTTGTTACTCCCCGGCCCACTGCCGGGCTACTAGGATGGAATCATGGAACGATCCGCAGCCGAAATCCTTCGAGAATATGGACCCTTTCCGGGTGTCGACCACGTAGACGGCGTTACCTTCGACGGTGAGCATGTCTGGTTTGCCTCAGGCGACAGATTGAACGCCTTCGATCCGGCAAGCGGCAAAGTGGTGCGCTCGATCGATGTCGCGGCACACGCCGGAACGGCCTTCGACGGCCAGCATCTCTATCAGATCGCCGAGGATCGTATCCAGAAGATCGATCCGAAGAATGGCCACGTCCTGGCGACGATCCCGGCGCCCGGCAATGGCGGTGATTCCGGGCTCGCCTGGGCCGAAGGAACACTCTGGGTCGGGCAGCATCGGGGCCGAAAGATTCATCAGGTCGATCCCGAGACAGGGGCAATCCTTCGCACCATCGTTTCCAACCGCGTCGTCACCGGCGTCAGCTGGGTCGACGGCGAGCTGTGGCATGGCACCTGGGAGGGCGAGGAGAGCGATGTCAGACGGATCGATCCTGAAACGGGAAAGGTCCTTGAGAAGCTCGATATGCCGCCGGGAACAGGCGTGTCGGGGCTCGAATCCGATGGCGGCGACCAGTTTTTCTGTGGCGGCGGAAACAGCGGCAAGATCAGAGCTGTTCGCCGGCCCAAACGAGGCTCGGCGACCAGAATCTGAGTTTTTGCCCTCCGTAGCCGTTTGATTTCGGGACCATTCGAGCTAACTGGTTTTTGCGGTTTTTAGCCCGGTGGTCCGAACCAGGTGTTCATCGCGTCTTGAAGACCATCCTGCGTCCTGTCGCCTACCCAAGCAACATATCCATCGGGTCGGATTAAAACTGCGGTTGGAGCGGAGACCAAACCTAGCGCAGGCAACTCCCATGGATCGTCCCATTTGGCGTAAACCAACTTAATGCGGTCTGACCACGGCTTGATGTCGAGGCTGCCCGGCGCGTCGAGATTCAAGAGCACTGGCCGCGCTTTTTGGAGGAGCGCAAATACGCGCATGGGACCATCAGGCGTGGCCAGGTCGAGGTCAGGAATGCGGCGGCCGACCAGCGGATGCCCCTGGCCGAGGTCGTAATGGATACCAAGTCCGGACATCTCGGCAGCGATCCGTTTGCGAGGCTCCTCCATCCCAAGGAGCTCTGATACGATTTCACGCAAGGCTTCAGTGCGATCATCAGTACGTTGCAATGCGACCTGTGCCATTGTCGTACGCAACACGCGGGTCGCAACCGGATGCCGCTCGATGTGATAAGTGTCGAGCAAGCGTTCAGGCGATGTTCCTTTCACCACTTGGGCCAACTTCCAACCGAGGTTCACCGCATCCTGCACACCGATATTGAGGCCTTGTCCGCCCACCGGGGAATGCACATGGGCGGCATCGCCCGCTAGGAGAACCCGGCCCTTGCGGTAAGCCGCCGCCTGCCGCGACATGTCCGTGAACCTGGAAATCCAGGTTGGGCTATGGATTCCGTAATCTGTTCCGCATGCGGCGACGAGCGCTTCGCGGAGATCGCGCAGCGTGGGCTCGGTCGTGGCGCCGACATTCTTTTCAGTGACCATGACGCCTATGGGACCTTTATCGGCAAAGACGACCTTGCCGTCACGAATTTCGTACTCTTCCCTGCCGAAGGCATGGATGCCAAGTGCGGTGCGATGAATGCCCAGTGGCGGCTCCTCCGCCATCTCGGCCTCGGCGAGGATGCTGCTGGTCGTCGCATCCCATCCTCGAAACTCAATGCCAGCAGCTTTGCGGACCAGACTGCGGCCTCCATCACACCCGACGAGATAGCTTGCCCGCAGCGACGCACCATCGGACAGTTCGATGGTGACGCCGGCGTCGTCCTGCACGAAACACGTTAATTCACGGGCGCGATAGATCGGCACTGCCAGCTCGCTGACCCATCCAGCGAGAATGCGCTCAATGTGTTTCTGTCTCAGCGCCAGCCCGTAGTTGTGGCGGGTCGGAAAATCGCTGATGTCTAAACGCATCGCCGCGAATCCGGTGACTTGGGCTATTTGTCCTTCGGCGAGGAACCGGTCCGCGATGCCGCGCTGATCGAAAACTTCGAGAGTGCGTGAACTCAGACCTCCAGCACGCGAACCGGCAAGCTCTTGGTTCGGGCGGCGTTCGACAATGGCTACGTCGATGCCTGCCAACGCCAACTCGCCTGCCAGGGTTAGGCCCGTCGGACCTCCTCCGGCAATCACGACTGCATGTTCTGTCATCGGCAAACTCCTCTGGCAGTTACGACTCCCAATGCAATGATCGCAGAGTCCCAGTGGTTGCCGTTTGGGTTAGTTCAGGCTCGCTATCAATTTTTCGAGCAGGCGAGCGAGCATGATCTGCTCCGGGCGTATCAGGCCGGAAAGTATCTGGTGCTCGTTGGCGACGTGAGCGGTAACCGCCTCGTCAATCAACGCCAGACCCTTTTTAGTCAGCTGCACGACAATGCCGCGGCGATCGTCGGGGTGCGGCCCGCGCTTGATCAGGCCGGATTTCTCGAGCCGGTCGAGGCGGTTGGTCATCGCGCCCGACGTCACCATCGTCGCCTCGTAGAGAGCCGTCGGCGTCAGCGCGTATGGCGGCCCGGAACGACGCAGCGTTGCCAGCACATCGAATTCTCCGGATTGCAGCCCGTAACTTGCAAACAGCGGCGCCAGCCGCTCTCGTGCGATCAGCGAGGCGGCCTCGTTCAACCGTCCGAGCACGGCCATCGGCGAGACATCGAGATCCGGCCGTTCCTTTTTCCATTGCCCGATCGCTTTTGCTGCGCGATCCATGTCTCTCACCGTTATGTATCTTGACGTGAAGAATCTTTAGCTTATCTTACCTCAGCTTGCGATATTGGCCAAGTGCCGCGAACGGGCGACGGGACGGTGCGATGAAATTTCTCTGGGACTCGGCGCTTGGCCTTCTGGTTGTCACCGGTGGACTGCTCGGCCTGACGCTGCCGTTCGGCAAGATCGCGACGGCGGCCGGCGTGGCCGCCATGGTCTGGGCCTTCGTCATCTCGCTTGGTGCCGGCGGCGTGCTTTTATGCGCATTGCTGCTCAACGGGAAGCGCATGCGGCTTACGCCGCACAGGCTGCGCTATTTCTTCGTCACCGCGGCCGTCTCATATGCAATCCCCAATCTGCTGATGTTTTCAGCCATTCCGCATCTGGGCGCCGGCTACAGCGGCATCATGTTCACGCTGTCGCCGGTCGTCACGCTGGTGTTCTCGATGCTGCTCGGCGTCAGGCGCCCGACCATGCTGGGCATCGTCGGCATAGTCGTCGGTTTCGTCGGCGCAGTCATGGTGGCGGTGACGCGCGGCGAAGCGGGCCAGCCGGCCGAATTTTTCTGGGTTGCGATGGGCCTGCTCATCCCGGTCAGCCTCGCCGCCGGCAACATTTACCGTACCGTCGACTGGCCCGAAGGCACCGGCCCGATCGAGCTCGCCGTCGGCAGCCATCTGGCAGCAGCCTTGATGCTGTTTGCCGGCATTCTGGTCCTGCTTGGCGGCAATGCATTCGGCTCGCTCGGCGGCGTGCCGCTGGTCGCTGCGGCACAGGTGGCATCAGCCTCGGCGATGTTCGCCTTCTTCTTCCGCCTGCAAGCGGTCGGCGGCCCGGTCTATCTCAGCCAGATCGGCTACGTCGCGGCGGCGGTCGGGCTGTTTGCCGGGACCCTCTTCCTCGGCGAGCGCTATCAACTGCTGACCTGGGCCGGTGCCGTCATCATCACCGCCGGCGTGTTCATCACCACCAAGGCGCAAAGCCAGAGGCCATAGGGGCCAGAAGGCGTAAGCTTCAGACGGATGCCTTCTCCGCCAGCACCATGTAGTTGACGTCCATGTCCTTCGAGCGCTGCCAGCGGTCGGCGAGCGGGTTGTAGGTGACGCCGGTGCGGTCGATGACGGTCAGGCCGGCGCCGGCAAGCGCCTTTTCCAGTTCCTCGGGGCGCACCAGCTTGCCGAACTGGTGGGTGCCGCGTGGCAGCCAACGCAGCACATATTCGGCGCCGATGATGGCCAGGCCCAGGGCCTTCAGCGTGCGGTTGATGGTGGCGACGAACATGATGCCGCCAGGCTTGACCATCTCGCCGCATTTGGCCAGGAACAGATCGACATTGGCGACATGCTCGACCACTTCCATGTTGAGGATGACGTCGAATTTTTCGCCGGCATCGGCAAGGTCTTCCGCGGTCGTGGCGCGATAATCCACGCTCACGCCGACTTCCGCCGCATGCAGCTTGGCCACTTCGATGTTGGTGGCGGAGGCATCGGCGCCGACCACTTCGGCGCCAAGCCGCGCCATCGGCTCGCACAAAAGCCCGCCGCCGCAGCCGATGTCAAGGAAGCGCAGGCCTTCGAACGGCCGTGCCGCACGCGGATCGCGGCCGAAGCGGGCCGCCACCTGATCGCGGATATAGGCAAGCCGGATCGGGTTGAACTTGTGCAACGGGCGGAACTTGCCGTTCGGGTTCCACCATTCGGCGGCAAGGGCGGAAAAGCGTTCCACCTCTCCGGCATCGATCGTCGATCGTCGGGGCTCTGGCATGGCGTGGTCTCCTCGGACGCTAGGAAGTCGGGCGCGAGGCTGCGAATGTCAAGGCGCGAAATTCACCGCCGGCGGTGCGATGCGCGCGATGCCTTCCGGCGCCGCCTTTTGCCGGCTGCATTTGTGTCAGCACGTGTCAGTTGATGGTGTGCCGGAAGGAAACGCCTAGGCTTTGGCGGACGAAGCAGAGACATCGGGTTCGGAGGAGTGCGCAATGATGCGAGCGGTTGCTTCCATTCTTTGGCGCCGGCTTGACCAGGAAGGCCACGACGCTTGCCTTCTGTCGGAATCGGGCTCTCGGTGGAACCTCAGGGGACAGGCGCTTTTCGTCCAGGACGGCGAGCCGTGCAGCATCGCCTACGAGGCGGACTGCGACGCCGATTGGCATACACGATCGGCGCGCGCCGACGGCTTTCTCGGCACGCAAGAGCTGCATTACAGGATCGACCGGCTGACCGAGCGCCAATGGACGCTGAACGGCGAGCATCAAGCGGAAGTCGACGGTCTCATCGATGTCGATCTCGGCTTCACGCCCGCCACAAACCTTTTGGCGCTTCGTCGTTTTGCCCTCGATGTCGGTATGGCGACGCCCGCGCCGGCAGCCTATCTGACATTTCCCGAACTCAGGCTCGTTCGCCTCGAGCAAACCTATCAGCGCGTCGATGCTGCACATTACGCCTATGCCGCCCCGATGTTCGGCTACCACGAGACACTGGAGGTCTCGCCGCTCGGTTTCGTCCTCGACTATCCGCGCCTGTGGAGAGCCACGGCACAGCTGGGCTGAAGCGAGCACCATTTTGGCAAGAAGCAGTGCAGGCGCGATGCTGCGCTGGTGTGTCGCCCGGCCGGCAGCGGCGGCACGCCTTGCGAAACCGCTATCATTTGGCTAAGGAGGCCGCGCATTGAGCGCCCGGCCACAGCTTGGCGCATTTTCCGCTTTTCGCCCTCCGGTCCGGCATCCAGTCAAAGGCATTTCGCTTCTATGGCGCGCATCGTGATGAAATTCGGCGGAACCTCCGTCGCCGACATCGCCCGCATCCGCAATGTGGCGCGTCATGTCAAACGCGAGGTCGGCGCCGGCCATGAGGTCGCCGTCGTGGTCTCGGCGATGGCCGGCAAGACCAACGAGCTCGTGCAATGGACGCGAGAGGCCTCGCCGATGCACGATGCGCGTGAATATGACGCCGTGGTCGCGTCGGGCGAGCAGGTCACTGCCGGCTTGCTGGCGATCGCGCTGCAGAATATCGGCGTGCATGCCCGCTCCTGGCAAGGCTGGCAGATCCCGATCAAGACCGACAACGCGCATGGCGCGGCGCGCATTCTCGATATCGACGGCGGATTCCTGATCAAGCGCTTCGGCGAAGGCCAGGTGGCGGTGGTCGCCGGTTTCCAAGGCATCGGGCCGGACAACCGGATCGCAACGCTCGGCCGCGGCGGTTCCGATACCAGCGCTGTCGCCGTCGCGGCAGCGGTCAAGGCCGACCGCTGCGATATCTACACCGATGTCGACGGGGTCTATACGACCGATCCGCGCATCGAGCCGAAGGCGCGGCGGCTGGCCAAGATTTCGTTCGAGGAAATGCTCGAAATGGCCTCGCTAGGCGCCAAGGTCCTGCAGGTGCGCTCGGTCGAGCTTGCCATGGTGCACAGGGTGCGTACTTTCGTGCGGTCGTCCTTCGACGATCCCGATGCACCCGGAATGGGGGATTTGCTTAATCCGCCGGGAACGCTTATTTGCGATGAGGAAGAGATCGTGGAACAGCAGGTCGTCACCGGAATTGCCTACGCCAAGGACGAGGCGCAGATTTCGTTGCGCCGCGTCGGCGATCGGCCGGGCGTCGCCGCCGGCATTTTCGGGCCGCTGGCCGAGGCCAACATCAATGTCGACATGATCGTCCAGAATATCTCCGAGGACGGCAAGTTCACTGACATGACCTTCACCGTGCCATCCGGCGACGTCGACAAGGCGCTCGCCGTGCTCGAGCGGCTGAAGGCGACGATCGGCTACGACGTGGTGCAGTCGGAAGCCGGCATGTCGAAGGTCTCGGTCATCGGCATCGGCATGCGCAGCCATGCCGGCGTCGCCGCTACCGCCTTCAAGGCGCTTGCCGACCGCGCGATCAACATCCGCGCCATCACGACGTCCGAAATCAAGATTTCGATCCTGATCGACGGTCCCTATACGGAACTAGCAGTTCGCACTTTGCATTCCGTGTACGGTCTGGATAAGCAGTAGCGGACTGCATCGGCCCGAAAATCGGAATCGATTTTCGGAAGGCAGGATGCAGCGGATCGAAAATCTTGGAGCGGTCTTTATGCGTCCAATTGGACGATGGCGCTCTAATTGAGTTGTTGCGTTTGTGCCGCTGTGCAGGGCAACCTGCACCGGTTGAAACGCTATTGGAGAAGAAGCCGCGATGCGTGATTCGGCCAGTGGCCCGCGCGTTTTGCTGAAACGGCTCCGCGAGCTCATGCAAGAGCCGCTGGAGCCGCAGGAGCGGCTTGACCGAATCGTGCGCGACATCGCCTCCAACATGGTTGCCGAGGTCTGCTCGCTCTATGTGCTGCGCGCCGATTCGGTGCTCGAACTCTACGCCACCGAAGGCCTGAACCCGAACGCCGTCCACCTGGCGCAGCTCAGGCTGGGCCAAGGCTTGGTCGGCACGATCGCGGCCTCGGCGCGGCCGCTCAACCTCTCCAATGCACAGGAGCATCCTGCCTTCGCCTACCTGCCGGAGACAGGGGAAGAAATCTATAATTCCTTCCTCGGCGTGCCGGTGCTGCGGGCAGGGCGGACACTCGGCGTCCTGGTCGTGCAGAACAAGACCATGCGCCATTATCGCGACGACGAGGTCGAGGCGCTGGAAACAACGGCGATGGTGATCGCCGAGATGATCGCCACCGGCGATCTGGAGCGGCTGACAAGGCCCGGCCTCGAGCTCGATCTGCGCCGCCCGGTAAGCTTTACCGGCCTGTCCTTCAACGAAGGCGTCGGTCTCGGCCATGTGGTGCTGCACGAGCCGCGCATTGTCGTCACCAATCTTTTCAACGAGGACAGCGAGGAAGAGGTCAGGCGGCTCGACGCGTCGCTCGGCTCGCTCAGGCTCTCCATCGACGACATGCTGGAGCGCCGCGACGTCGCCTTCGAGGGCGAGCATCGCCAGGTGCTCGAAGCCTATCGCATGTTCGCCAACGACCGCGGCTGGGTGCGCCGGCTCGAGGAGGCGATCCGCAACGGCCTGACGGCCGAAGCGGCGGTCGAAAAGGTGCAGAGCGACATGCGTGCCCGCATGCTGCACATGACCGATCCGTATCTGCGCGAACGGATGAGCGATTTCGACGATCTCGCCAATCGGCTGCTGCGGCAGCTGATGGGGCGCGGACCGGAGGACGTCGCGGCCTCGCTGCCCAAGGACGCCATCATCGTCGCCCGCTCGATGGGGGCTGCCGAGCTGCTCGACTATCCCAGAGACAAGCTGCGCGGGCTGGTGCTGGAGGACGGCGCGGCGACCAGCCATGTCGTCATCGTGGCGCGGGCGATGGGCATACCTGTCGCCGGCCAAATGAAAGGCGCCGTTTCCATGGCGGAAAACGGCGATGCCATCATCGTCGACGGCGAGGAGGGTGCAATCCATCTGCGCCCGCAGCCCGACCTCGAGGCGGCCTATGCCGAGAAAGTGCGTTTCCGGGCGCGGCGGCAGGAGGTCTACCGCGAGCTGCGCAAGAAGCCGTCGGTGACCAAGGACGGTGTCCAGGTCGACCTTCTGATGAATGCCGGGCTGGCGGTCGACCTGCCGCAACTGGCCGAAGCGGGCGCGGCCGGCATCGGCCTGTTCCGCACCGAGCTGCAATTCATGGTCGCCTCGACCTTTCCGCGCGCGGAAGCCCAGGAACGGCTCTATCGTGACGTGCTGGAAGCGGCGCGCGACAAGCCGGTGACGTTCCGCACCATCGATATTGGCGGCGACAAGGTGCTGCCCTATTTCAAGGGCTCGATCCAGGAGGAAAATCCGGCGCTCGGCTGGCGGGCCATCCGCCTGACGCTCGACCGGCCTGGATTGCTGCGCACCCAGATCCGCGCGCTGCTCAAGGCGTGCGGCGGACGCGAACTGAAGCTGATGCTGCCAATGGTGACGGAACTCGGCGAGATCGCGCAGGCGCGCGAGATCATCGATCGCGAGGTGCGGCATCTGTCGCGCTTTGCCCATCATTTGCCGACCAGCCTGAAGCTCGGGGCGATGCTGGAGGTGCCGTCGCTGCTGTTCCAGCTCGACGAACTGATGAAGGCGGTCGATTTCGTCTCGGTCGGCTCGAACGACCTGTTCCAGTTCGTCATGGCGGTGGATCGCGGCAACACCCAATTGTCCGACCGCTTCGACCCGCTGTCGACGCCGTTCCTGCGTGTTTTGAAGCAAATTGCCGATGCCGGGGCGCGCAACCAGACGCCGGTGACCTTGTGCGGCGAACTGGCCGGCAAGCCGATTTCGGCGATGGCGCTGATCGGCCTTGGCTATCGCTCGATCTCGATGTCGCCGGCATCGATCGGCCCGGTCAAGGCGATGCTGACGGAACTGCCGCTCAGCGAGTTGGAAGCGTTCTTCGACGACAATCTGATGGCGCCGGCGCATGGCCTGCCGATGCGGGCGCTGCTGCAAGCCTTTGCCGACGACCGCTCTATACCGCTATAGACTTCGCCATGATCAACCTGCCCCGCGACCGTATGGATCAAGTCGTCAAGCGTTTCGACATGCTCGAAGCGCAGATGTCGGCCGGGCCGGCGGCGGACGCCTATGTCAGGATGGCCTCCGAATATGCCGACATCCAGGAGATGGTGGCAAAGATCAGGGCGCTGCGCGCCGCCGAGCGCGAACAGGCCGATCTGGAGGCGATGCTCGCCGACAAGGGCACCGACGCCGAGATGCGGGCCTTGGCCGAGGCCGACCTGCCGGAGGTCAAGCATCACATCGAGGCGCTGCAGAAGGACATCCAGATCCTGCTGTTGCCCAAGGATGCCGCCGACGACAAGAACGCCATCCTCGAGATCCGCGCCGGCACCGGCGGCGACGAGGCGGCGCTTTTCGCCGGCGACCTGTTTCGCATGTACGAGCGCTATGCCGCGGCGCATGGCTGGCGTTTCGAGACGGTGTCGGCCAGCGAGGGTGAGGTCGGCGGCTACAAGGAAATCATCGCCACCGTTTCGGGCAAGGGCGTCTTTGCCCATCTGAAGTTCGAATCCGGCGTGCACCGGGTGCAGCGCGTGCCGACGACCGAGGCGGGCGGACGCATTCATACCTCGGCGGCGACGGTCGCGGTGCTGCCGGAAGCCGAAGAAGTCGACATCGACATCAGGGCCGATGACATCCGCATCGACACGATGCGCGCCTCGGGTTCCGGCGGCCAGCACGTCAACACCACCGATTCGGCCGTGCGCATCACCCATCTTCCGACCGGCATCATGGTGGTGCAGGCGGAAAAGTCGCAGCACCAGAACCGGGCGAAGGCCATGCAGATCCTGCGCGCCAGGCTCTACGACCTCGAGCGCAGCAAGGCGGACGAGGAACGTTCCGAATCGCGCAAGTCGCAGGTCGGCTCGGGCGACCGCTCGGAACGCATCCGCACCTATAATTTTCCGCAGGGTCGCGTCACCGATCATCGTATCAACCTGACGCTCTATAAGCTCGACCGGGTGATGATGGGCGAACTCGACGAGATCATCGACGCGCTGATAGCCGATCACCAGTCGAAGCTGCTCGCCGATATCGGCATCGATGGCTGACAGCCTGCCCGCCACGCTGGCGCCGCTGCTGCGGGAGGCGCAAAACCGGCTCGCCGCAGCCGGGATCGCGGATCCGGCGCTCGATGCCAGGCTGATCGTCGAGCATTTTTCCGGCACCAGTCGCACGCAGGCCATCGCCGATCCCGGGCGCGCTGTCGATACGGACGTGACGGCGGTAATCGAAGCCGCCTTGCGGCGGCGCATCGCCGGCGAGCCGGTACACCGGATCCTTGGCTACCGCGAATTCTACGGCTTGCGCCTTTCGCTTTCGCCGCAAACGCTGGAGCCGCGGCCGGATACCGAAACGCTGGTCGAGGCTATACTGCCCTTCGTCAAGGCAATGGCGGCACGCGAGGGCGGCTGCCGCATCCTCGATCTAGGGACCGGTACCGGTGCCATCGCGCTGGCGCTGCTCAGCGCCGTTCCGGCCGCGACCGCCACCGGCGTTGACATTTCGCAGGAGGCGCTGGCCACAGCCATGCGTAATGCCGGGGAATTGGGGCTCGTCGGCCGGTTCACGCCGGTCAAATCCGACTGGTTTGAAAAAGTTTCTGGCCTGTACCATGTAATTGTCGCAAACCCTCCCTATATACCCTTAGACGACATTGGAAATCTGCAGGACGAGGTCCGCGGTTTCGATCCACGCCAGGCCCTCGATGGCGGCGTGGACGGTCTGAGCCCCTACAGGAAGATCGCCGCGGGAGCGGCAGCGTATTTGGAACTCCAAGGCAGGATTGCGGTCGAGATCGGCCATACGCAGCACCAACAGGTTACGGAGATATTCTCCGCGGCCGGGTACCGTTCGGTCGGGGTGTTTCGTGATCTCGGCGGAAACGACAGAGTTCTTGTGTTCGAACGGTGGAAGCCGTGATGCAGTGCGAAAAAAGCGCTTGGCAATACCGGGGAATGCGGCTAGGGTCGCGTTAACCGGATGAGACGAAGCAGGCAGTGCTCTTAGCGATTCGGTTTTCCTTGGAAATAGCTGCCTTCTTGCGCAAACGACGCCCAAGCTTCGTGCGGGAATCGTCCGGCAAGTGAAGTAACCGGAACAGGATGGCACGTGGCGCCAACGCAATTGATGCGGGCGAACGCCGGTGAAGGAACGAAACGGCTGGCCGTATGAGCGCCTCCGTTCGTGAAGAGTTTTTCGAAAATTTCAAAGTGAAGAGAGTCTAATGAGGCCACAACAGCAAAACAGGCGCATGCGCGGTCGCAACAACAGTGGCGGCGGCGGCAACAACAATAACAACAACAATCGTAAGGGGCCGAATCCCCTGACGCGTAACTATGAGAGCAACGGCCCGGACGTGAAGATCCGCGGATCGGCTCAGCAGATTGCCGAGAAGTACGCAACCCTTGCCCGTGACGCGCAAAGCTCCGGCGACCGGGTGATGGCGGAAAACTATCTCCAGCATGCAGAGCACTATAACCGCATCATCGCAGCCGCTCAGGCGCAGATGCCGATCCAGAACGCCCAGCAGAATCGCGACGATTTCGACGATGACGGCGACGAGGATCGCGACGAGTTCGACAATGCCGGCAACAACAATGCCAACGAGACGTCGGGTTCGGCGGTCAATCACGGGGCCGGCCCGCAGCCGGTCATCGATGGCACGCCGGCCGAGCTGGCGCTGAACCAGGAAAACAGCCGCGACAATCGGGGCGGCCGCGATAACCGTGACGGACGCGACAACAATGGCGGACGCCACCGCGACCGTCGCCCCAATGGCGGTTACGGCCAGAACGGCCAGCGCGGCGAGTATGGCGCGCGCGGCGAGCAGCAGGGTGGACAGCGCGTCGAACAGCCACGGCGCGACGAGACGCCGGCGCAGGCGGAGCCCGTGCCGGCCGCTGAGCCGGTCTTTGTGAGCGAGCCCGCACCGCAATTCGAAAACCTTTCGCCAGCGGGTCTCGCCGCCCAGGCCGAGCTCAACGAAGCCGCGGCCGAAAACAGCCCGGCACGCCGCCCCAGGCGTCCGCGCCGTCCGCGGCTCGATGTCGAACCGGCAAATGGCGGCAACGACAACGCCGGCCGTGACAGTGCCGAGACAAGCAGTGCCGAGACAAGCAATGCCGAGACTGGCAATACCGACGCTGGCAATGTCGATGCAGCGCCGGCTGAAGGCCCCGGCGGTCAAGCTGTGATCGCAGACGTCGAGAATTGATCGGAAAAACGTTCAGCCGATCTTAGCGCATCCTTTACCCTGGACGGCGGAGAGAAATCTCCGCCGTTTTTGTTTTGCGCGCTCGGAATATTATGCATTCGCCAGTGTCGAGGCGTCTTGAGGGTCTGTGGTTTGCGTCCCATATCTTGCGTGAACAGGACCCGGCTCGAACGGGCGGGTCCGTCACCGCAATCTGATCCGGTGCCGCGAAGCGGGCCGGTGACGGAAGGAGACAGGCATGAATCTTGAAAAATATTCCGAGCGCGTGCGCGGCTTTATCCAGTCCGCGCAAACCATGGCGCTTTCCCGCAATCACCAGCAATTCACCCCCGAGCATATCCTCAAGGTCCTTGTCGATGACGACGAGGGCCTGGCTGCGTCGCTGATCGAGCGCGCCGGCGGCAATGTCCGTGACGTCAAGCTCGGCGTCGAAACGGCACTGGAGGCAATGCCCAAGGTCGAGGGCGGCAATGGCCAGCTCTATCTGGCGCAGCCGCTGGCAAAGGTGTTTTCGACCGCCGAGGAACTGGCCAAGAAGGCCAGTGACAGCTTCGTTACCGTCGAACGGCTATTGCAGGCGCTGGCCATGGAAAAATCGGCCAAGACCGCCGACATCCTGTCCAAGGCGGGTGTCACGCCGCAGGCGCTGAACCAGGTCATCAACGACGTACGCAAAGGTCGCACTGCCGATTCGGCGAGCGCCGAGCAGGGCTACGACGCGCTGAAGAAATACGCGCGCGACCTGACGGCGGACGCCCGCGCGGGCAAGCTCGATCCGGTCATCGGCCGCGACGACGAAATCCGCCGCACCATCCAGGTGCTGTCGCGCCGCACCAAGAACAACCCAGTGCTGATCGGCGAACCCGGCGTCGGCAAGACGGCGATCGCCGAAGGGCTGGCGCTGCGCATCGTCAATGGCGATGTGCCGGAATCGCTCAAGGACAAGCAGCTGATGGCGCTCGACATGGGGTCGCTGATCGCCGGCGCCAAATACCGCGGCGAGTTCGAGGAGCGGCTGAAGGCGGTGCTTTCCGAAGTCACGTCTGCCGCCGGCGGCATCATTCTGTTCATCGACGAGATGCACACGCTTGTCGGTGCCGGCAAGGCGGATGGCGCCATGGACGCGTCGAACCTGCTGAAGCCGGCGCTCGCCCGCGGCGAACTGCACTGCGTCGGCGCCACCACGCTCGACGAGTACCGCAAGCATGTCGAGAAGGATGCGGCCCTTGCCCGCCGCTTCCAGCCGGTCTTCGTCAATGAGCCGACGGTCGAAGACACCGTCTCGATCCTGCGCGGCCTGAAAGAGAAATACGAGCAGCACCACAAGGTGCGCATCTCGGATTCGGCGCTGGTCGCGGCCGCTACACTGTCAAACCGTTACATCGCCGACCGCTTCCTGCCGGACAAGGCGATCGATCTCGTCGACGAGGCCGCGTCGCGGCTCCGCATGCAGGTCGATTCGAAGCCCGAGGCGCTGGACGAGATCGATCGCCGCATCATGCAGCTCAAGATCGAGCGCGAGGCGCTGAAGGTCGAGAAGGACGATGCCTCGAAGGACCGGCTCGCGCGGCTCGAGAAGGAACTCTCGAACCTCGAGGAGGAATCGACCGAGCTGACCTCGAAATGGCAGGCCGAGAAGCAGAAGCTCGGGCTTGCCGCCGACCTCAAGAAGCAGCTCGACGAGGCGCGCAACGAACTTGCCATTGCCCAGCGCAAGGGCGAATTCCAGCGCGCCGGCGAACTTGCCTATGGCAAGATCCCGGAACTCGAAAAGCAGCTGAAGCAGGCCGAAGCCAGGGATGGCAAGGCCGGCATGGTCGAGGAAGTGGTCGGTCCCGATCACGTCGCCCATATCGTCTCGCGCTGGACGGGGATCCCGGTCGACAAGATGCTGGAAGGCGAGCGCGACAAGCTGTTGCGCATGGAAGACGAGGTCGGCAAGCGCGTCGTCGGCCAGGGCGAGGCGGTGCAGGCAGTGTCGAAAGCCGTGCGCCGTGCGCGCGCCGGCCTTCAGGACCCGAACCGGCCGCTCGGCTCGTTCATGTTCCTCGGACCGACGGGCGTCGGCAAGACCGAATTGACCAAGGCGCTGGCCAGCTTCCTGTTCGACGACGAGAGCGCCATGGTGCGCATCGACATGTCGGAGTTCATGGAGAAGCACTCGGTCGCCCGGCTGATCGGCGCGCCTCCCGGCTATGTCGGCTATGAGGAAGGCGGCGCGCTGACCGAAGCGGTGCGGCGCCGGCCCTATCAGGTCGTGCTGTTCGACGAGATCGAGAAGGCGCATCCTGATGTCTTCAACGTGCTGCTGCAGGTGCTCGACGACGGCCGGCTGACCGATGGGCAGGGCCGCACGGTCGATTTCCGCAACACGCTGATCATCATGACATCGAACCTCGGCGGCGAATATCTGGTCAATCTCGGCGAGGACCAGGATGTCGACGTCGTGCGCGACGAGGTGATGAATGTCGTCAGGGCTTCGTTCCGGCCGGAATTCCTCAACCGCATCGACGAGGTAATCCTGTTCCACCGGCTGCGCCGCCAGGATATGGGTCGTATCGTCGAGATCCAGCTCAAGCGCCTGGAAAACCTGCTTGTCGACCGCAAGATCGCGCTTTCGCTCGATCAGGAGGCGATCGACTGGCTGGCGGCCAAGGGTTACGACCCGGCCTATGGCGCGCGGCCGCTGAAGCGGGTGATGCAGAAGGAATTGCAGGACCCGCTGGCGGAAAAGATCCTGCTCGGCGAGATCCTCGACGGCTCAACCGTCAAGGTCACCGCCGGCTCCGACCGCTTGAACTTCCGCTCGAAGCCCGCGGTCGTGGCAACCGAGGCAGCCGCCTGAGCTCAAGCCAAGAGCCTGTTCCATCCCGATCGAATCGGGATGGAATTCCTGTCTTCAATCTCGACCATGATCCTTTCCGAAAAACCGGCATACCCTTTTGTTACGCCGGCCTTCGGTTCATGGTCCAACATCACTGGCGGGGCGCAGATGACGCTGGACGACTATAACAGCTTCTGCGCCTCGCTGCCTTCGGCGACCCATGTCGTGCAGTGGGGCGGCGCCCATGTCTGGAAGGTCGGCGGCAAGGTCTTCGCGATCGGCGGCTGGAGTGAGGGCAAGGAGCCGTTCGTTACCTTCAAATGCTCCGACATCGCCTATGACGTGCTGAGGGAGCAGCCGGGCCTTCGGCCCGCGCCCTATCTTGCCTCACGCGGCATGAAATGGATCCAGCGCCAGACCGGCGAAAGCATGGATGATGGCGCGCTGAAGGATTACCTGCGCGAAAGCCACCGTCTTGTCGTGCTGAAGCTGACGAAGCAGGCGCGCAAGGAATTGGGACTCGCTGCCGGTTAATCGGTCAGAAATCCGCCATCTTCATGCCCGGTTCATATTGGAACCTTATCGTTGGCAACTGATTTGCTGGCGAAGGGGTTCGCCTACCACATCGGCCCGAAATCGAGTTTTGATTTTCGCAAAGCACGATGCGGAGATTTAAAGCGTTAGAGCGTCCTTTGCGCGTCGAAAAAGACGCGCGGCGCTTTGAAGAGACAATGCCGGCGGCGGCAATTACGGACCGGAGAATTTGGCCATCATGTTGCGCACCATCTTCACCCTTTCAGCGCTTGCTGCCGGGCTGCTGGCGTCGAATGCGATGGCCTCGCCAATAGTGGATACCGCGCCACGGGTGGTTCGTGCCGCCAATGGCGGCGGCATTCTTGTCGCCCAGAACGGCAATCTCGATATCTACTACGATGCCAGGGGAAACCGCGTCATCGTCGATGCGGAGACCGGCAAGGTCATCGCCATCCAGCCGCCGCAGACCAGGCTCGACCGCCGCGCCTTGCGCCGCGAGCGCTTGCGCAATCTCGGACCGGTCGAGGACGGCCGCTATTATCTCGACGACCCGCAGGACATGGCGCGCTACCGCCGCAGGCAGTTGGAAGACGAGGGCAGGATCATCGTGCCGCCGGCCGACGACTACGATCTTAATGGCGACAATTCGGTGGAAGCCTTCCCCGAAGCGCCACGGGATGACGGCTACGGCAACGGTTATCCGGAGGCAGCGCAGCCGGTGAGGCCGCGCACCATCGAGCGCCAGCCGCTCAACGAGGCCTCGATCGAGCCGGTCGAGCCGACGGTGCCGAACGAGCAGGCGGCCTTACCGCCAGACACAGCCCCGCCGCCAAGCACTGGCGGCAAGACGGCGGTCGACCCGTCGCTTGCGCTCGGCGCCCGCGAGGACGTGGCGGTACTGCAGGTGCTGCTCGACCGTGCCGGTGCATCGCCCGGCGTCATCGACGGACGCTTCGGCTCGAATGTCGACAAGGCGCTCGCCGCCTATAATGAGATCACCGGCAGCAATCTGAAATCGACCGACGCAATCGGCATCCAGGCGGCCCTGGCGCAATCCGGCGGCGATGCCTTCGCCTCCTATACGATCACGCCCGAGGATGCGGCCGGTCCCTATGTCGCCTCGATACCGGAGGACTACAGCCAAAAGGCCCAGCTCGATCGGATGGGCTACACGTCGGTACCCGAAGCGCTGGCCGAGCGCTTCCATATGGATGAAACCTATCTGAACAAGCTCAATCCGGACGCCAATTTCAATCGTCCGGGCACCATCATCAAGGTCGCCAATTTCGGCAGGCTGGTGGCGACGCCGGTGGCGCGCATCATCGCCGACAAGTCCAATAAGCAGGTCCGCGCCTATGATGCGGCGGGCAAGCTGGTCGCAGCCTATCCGGCGACTATCGGCTCGTCCGACACGCCGTCGCCGTCCGGCACGCATGCGGTGTCGCGTGTCGCATTGGACCCGAACTACACCTACAACCCGAACATCAATTTCAAGCAGGGCGAAAACGACAGGATCCTGACCATCCCGCCGGGGCCGAACGGCCCGGTCGGCTCGGTCTGGATTGCGCTGGACAAGCCGACCTACGGCATTCACGGCACGCCGGATCCGTCCAAGATCGGCAAGACCGAAAGCCATGGCTGCGTGCGGCTGACCAATTGGGACGCGCGCGAGCTTGCCAAGATCGTGACGCCCGGCGTTATCGTGGAGTTCGTCGACTAAAGCGCAACGCCTTCGCCCGAATCACCCGATGACCTTGCGCAGCAGTGGCGCGCGCAGCGCTGCGGCATAGATCAGCTGCACCACCAGGATGAAGCCGACGCTGAGCAACGGGCTGATCAGGCAGAGTGCAGCGCCGACGGCCCACAGGATCTGTGCCTTGACGATGCGCAGATAGACCGTTCGGGTGGTCTCCGCGTCGACACCTTCGGCCAGAAATCCGTTTTTGTCCGCGTAGCGCCAACTGGCGAGCAGCGTCAGTCCGAGCATCAAAAGATTGAACCAGTAGACGAGCACCGCAGTCCTGAATTCGAGGAAGTCGGCGAGAAGGTCGGTCGAGAACGGCAGCAAGGCGATGAAGCCGAGGAAACAGAGGTTCAGCGTGGCAAGCCGCCGGTCGGATTTTGCAATCAGCCCGTGTTGCGCCTGCTGGCCGAACCAGAAGATGGTCAGCGTCAGGAAGCTGAGCGCATAGGTCAGGAAGCGCGGCGCCAGTGCTGTGATCGCTGTGATCAACTCGCGTTCGGAATGCACCGTTTCATGCGCCGGCACCCTGATCTCGAGAACGATCAGGGTGAGCGCGATGGCGAACACGCCGTCGGTGATGCCGACGACGCGCCCGCGTCCTTCCGCCGAGGGTTCGAGCGGTCGTTTCATGCGGTATTTCCCCCTTGTCTGTAGCGCTGCGAGAAGCTTAGCACGGCACTTGCCGTTTGCACCCTGAGCGGCGTGATCCTGCCTGTGTGGCCAGGTTGGGCCTGGTTTCAACGAGAACAGCGTGCTGGCCGGTTGTCGCCGGCGCGCCGGCGATCTAGGTAAGGCGGCATGCACACGCCAACCAAAGTCGGTACCGGCGCCGTTCCCCTGACCGGCTCACTTCCCGCCGATACGTTCTGTCCGCAGGCGCAGCGGCGGTTCGTGCTGATCGCCGCGATCCTGGCTTCTGCCCTCGGCTTTATCGACGGGTCGGTCCTGGCCATTGCAACGCCGGCGATCCGCGTCGACCTCGGCGCCAGCCTCGCCGAGGCACAATGGATTTCCAATGCCTACGCATTGACACTCTCGGCCCTCATTCTCGTCGGCGGCGCCGCCGGCGATCGCTTCGGCCTGCGCCACTCCTTCGTCGCCGGCATCGTCCTGTTCATTGCCGCCTCGCTTGCCTGCGCGCTGGCGCCTAACCCGGCGGTGCTTATTGCGTTTCGGGCTATCCAGGGTGTCGGAGCGGCCATCATGGTGCCGGGCAGCCTGGCCATTATCGCCAAAGCCTATCCGAAAAAGGAACGCGGCCGGGCGATCGGCATCTGGGCCGCAGCATCGGCCCTGACGACCGCGCTCGGCCCGGTGCTGGGCGGCTTCGTGCTGTCGGCGTTCGGCGACGGCATCTGGCGGGCGATCTTCGCCATCAATCTGCCGCTCGGCCTTATCTCGGTCTATCTTCTGCTGGCCAAGGTCCCTGCCGACGCGCCGGCGGAAAAGCGCAGCCTCGATCTCGGCGGCGCTGCACTCGCCATATTGGCGTTCGGAGCTCTCGCTTACGGTCTGACCTCGATGAGCGGCGACGGGGAGGGGCTGATGTCCGGCCCGAGTATTGCCGCCGGTGCGGTTTTGCTCGTCGTGTTCATCGTCTTCGAGCGCCGGCGGCGCGAGCCGATGATCGATCTGTCGTTGTTTCGGATCGGCGCGTTCGCGGGCGCCAATGTGGCGACCTTCTTCCTTTATTTCGCGCTGTCGGCCAATCTGTTCTATCTGCCGATGCTCATGATCGCCGGATGGGGGCTGAGCGCGGCCGAGGTCGGTTTCATCTTCCTGCCGCTGTCGGCATTGATCGCAGTGTTGTCCGGACCGGTCGGCCAGTGGTCCGACCGCATCGGGCCTCGCTTTCCGATCGCCAGCGGCAGTCTGGTTGTGGCTCTTGCCTTTGCCGGACTTGCCTTGCTGGCCTATTGGGGCATCCACAATTTCTGGATCGGGGTATTCCCGCTGATGGCTCTGATGGGGTTCGGCATGGCGCTGGTGGTATCGCCGCTGTCGACGGGCGCGCAGGGCGGCAGGCCGGGGCGGGAACTACAGGTGCGGGGGTCGATCGAGTTTCATACGCACCGCCACCCGCCAGCAGCCCCCCAGTAGACGGGCTATG
>NZ_JAMYUM010000012.1:0-205014 GCF_040322975.1 Mesorhizobium sp. M0074 | reverse complement strand
CCGTCATCTCGGCTTTCGCCAATCTCCAACGTTGCTGACCGAGCGAGGCGCCGAAGCTGCCAATCTCCCCCCTCGTGGGGGAGATGTCCGGCAGGACAGAGGGGGGCGCGAAGGAACGCGACCTCTAGTCACGGCGTATTTTGTTCTTGCTTTGTGCCGGCAGCTATGCTACTAATCTGGGTATGGTACCAATTGGCTCCAACGATCCGCCCTCCGAGGCGGGTTTTTTATTTCAGGCTTTGAAAGTTCCGATGTTGCCGACCTGAGGTCGGCGGGACAGCGCCCCTCTCTGTCCTGCCGGACATCTCCCCCACTTGGGGGGAGATTGGCCGTCACCTCTCGATTTCGCCAGTCACAACGGTGAAGAGCGCAGAACTCGACGCGTGTGCCTGCCATCGCTCTACGCCTCATCCTCATCGTCGAGCAGACGGGTGGCGCGCCAGCGGGTGAGCACATTGTTGGTCTGATCGATGACGAAGAAGCGCGCGGAATCGCGGTCATAGCCTTCGGCCAGCAGCTTTTCGTAGTCGGTGTGGGCGTGGCGAATATGCGCTATCGTCGCCAGCCACACGGCAATGCTCGGCGGCAAGGTCTTCATGTGCACGGCGCCGGCATCGGCACGGATCTTTTCCATGTCGGCATAGGGCGCCAGCGGCAGCAGCGCTGTCAGCGCCTTGGCGATAGCGCGGCGGCGGCCGGTCGGCGCGCTCATCACTCCACCGGCCCTGGCTCGTCCCGCCCGGCCATGGTCGCATCGGCAAAGGCATCGGTCGAGGCGAAATAGGGCTTGATGTCGATGACCGGCGTGCCGTCGAGCGCGTCGATGGCATCGAGATCGACGCGGCCGGTGTCGATCTCGACGGCAACCAGCCTGGCGACATGCAGCCCAATTGGGTTCGGCCGGGCAGGGGAGCGCAGTGAAAAGACGCCTTTCGGCTCTGTGGCATGGCGGGGTTTCTGGACAATCAGTTGCCGCGGCGCATGGTGCAGCCAGGACAGGATGATGACGTGGCTAGCGCGTTCCAGCCCAAGCAGGCCGTCCCGATAGAGCGGATCGATCGTGAGAACCGCCGGCTGTCCCATCTCCCGCGCTGCCTTCATGTTCTTGGGGCAGGTCTCCCGCGTGACCCAAGGCGAAGCGATGCGGCCGATGAAGACGACATGGCCATCCGGCGGCATCGTTGCCGGGTCGGTTTCCAGAAGCTTTTCGCCGCTGCGCGTTTCGAACATGGGTCTCGCCTCGATCATGCTTCCGACTTTGCGCAATCCGCCACGCATGCGTCATTTTCTTGTCCGGAAGCGACATAGCGCTTGCAAGCCCATCAAAATCGACATAAACATATGTTTATATCTTTTTCAAAGAGAATGCTCGCATGCATGTCGCTCTCGACACGATGGTAGATACATTGAAGGCGGCTGCCGAATCCAGCCGGCTGCGCATATTGGCGCTGCTGTCGCGCGGCGATCTGACCGTTTCAGATCTCACCGAAATCCTCGGCCAGTCGCAGCCGCGCGTCTCGCGCCATTTGAAATTGCTGCTGGAGGCAGGGCTGATCGGCCGCTACCAGGAGGGCTCGTGGGCTTTCTTCCGGCTTTCGGATTCCGACACGTCGCGCGATTTTGTGCTCAGGCTGGTCTCCGGCATCCGCGGCGCCGATCCGCAGGTCGAGCGTGATCTCGAACGGCTGGCCGCGGTCAAGCGCAAGCGGCAGGACCGGGCTGCCGAATATTTCTCGGTAAACGCCGCAAGCTGGGACCATATCCGCTCGCTGCATGTGCCGGATCGCGCGGTCGAAGCAGCTCTCATCAAGCTCGTCGGCAAGCGGCCGTTCCAGTCGATGCTCGATCTCGGCACCGGCACCGGACGGCTGCTCGAGATCTTTTCGCCGCTCTATCGGCGCGGTGTCGGCATCGACATGTCGCGCGAGATGCTGACGGTGGCGCGGGCCAATCTCGACAAGGCCGGCGTTTCGAATGCGCAAGTGCGCCAGGGCGACATTTTTGCGCCACCGGTCGAACGCGACGCCTTTGATCTCGTTACCATCCATCAGGTGCTGCATTATCTCGACGATCCCGCCCGCGCCATCCGCGAGGCGGCACGTCTGTTGCGCCCGGCCGGCCGGCTGGTGATCGTCGATTTCGCGCCGCACGCGCTGGAGTTCTTGCGCGAGGAGCACGCGCATATGCGTCTCGGCTTTTCCGACCGGCAGATTGGCGACTGGTTTTCCGAGGCCGGGCTCGACCTTGAGGACAGCCAGGAATTCGAGCCACGCGGCGGCAACGAGGCCAAGCTCACCGTCAAACTCTGGCTCGGCCGCGATCGGCGCATGCTGATTGCCGAGCCTTCCAACGACAGACAACCGGCCAATGCGTATCCGATAGGGGAAACCGCCTGATGAACCAGTTCCGCTTCTCCCGCCGCCCCGACATCGGCGACAAGGTCAGGGTTTCGTTCGAGTTCTTTCCGCCGAAAAACGATGAGATGGAAGCTAGGCTGTGGGACACGGTCACCCGGCTTGAGCCGCTCAAGCCGAAATTCGTCTCGGTCACCTATGGCGCCGGTGGTTCGACCCGCGAGCGGACGGCCCGCACCGTCAAGCGCATCCTCAACGAAACGACGCTGACGCCGGCGGCGCACATGACCTGTGTCGATGCGGCGCGTCACGAGGTCGATGCGGTGATCCGGGAGTTCGCCGATATGGGCGTCAAGCGTTTCGTCGCCCTGCGCGGCGATCCGGCCGAGGGCGTCGGCGCGGCCTACCGGCCGCATCCGGAAGGCTATGCCAATGGCGCCGAACTGGTTGATGCGCTGAAGGGCGCCGGCGATTTCGACATATCGGTCTCGGCCTATCCGGAAAAACATCCGGAAAGCCCGGATTTCGCCACCGATTTCGACATGCTGAAGCGCAAGGCCGACAACGGAGCGACGCGGGCGATCACCCAGTTCTTCTTCGACAACGATCTCTATGAGCGCTATGTCGAGCGGGCACGGCGGGCCGGCATCTACATACCGATCGTGCCGGGCATATTGCCGGTGCACAATTTCACCCAGGTCGCCAACTTCTCGGCGCGGTGCGGCGCCTTGGTGCCGGCATGGCTGGCCGAGCGTTTCGATGGGCTGCAGAACGATCCGCAAACGCATGCGCTGGTGGCATCTGCCGTGGCCGCCGAGCAGGTGCTGGACCTTGTCGAGCGCGGCGTCGGCGATTTCCACTTCTATACGATGAACCGGGCCGATCTGGTCTTCGCCATCTGCCACATGATAGGCATCAGGTCGCATGAAGTCGAGGCGGCGGGATCAGCCGCGGCGTAAGGCGGCAGGCACCTTTTTGAAATGTCAAAGATCGGGGGAATGCAAAAGGCCGGGCAAAACGCCCGGCCTTTCAAATGGTTTGGACTATTCGGTGCTGGTCTTCCCCCGCTCAGCGGCTTTATGGAAGGACGCCCATAATGAGGGCGCCGATGAATGCAAACGCAGCACAAATCATCAATGCGTTGATCGGCCTCGTCAGTCCCATGTCATAGCCTCCTCTTAAGAGCTATGGCGAGAGTCTAGGGTCATTTGTGCCACAGGCAAGCAGAAACTTTGCTGCAATGCGACGAGATTGTGGAATTTGCGACCTGCCGTTTGCCGTTAGGCATTGAAACTCTTTGTCAAAAGCCGGCTCGGGACCTGTGAATAATTTGTGGCAAAGCCGTGGCAGCAACGAGAATGGCAGCGCTACCGCGGCAGAAATCGGAATCGATTTTCGGAACGACTGAAGATTCGACGCGTCCTTTGCGCATCCAACCGGATGCTGCACGCTATACGCACCCTATACGAATGCGGTGGGCAATCGGCAGCGTTGTGAGATAGCCAGGACTTGAATTTTCTGCCAATTGGCAGTATATTGACTGCCAAGTGATGGAGGTCGGAATGAGTGTCGCTTATGCGGTTCGCGATCCTGCAAATCAGGCTTTGCCGGCAAATCTGGCGGATGCCTCGGCGCGGGCGCGGCTCACGCCAGCGGCTGTTGCCGGCATCGTCAGGCTCGCAGACATCTGGCATCTGACCAGCACCGAGATCTGTACCTTGATCGGCGACGTGTCGGAGAGAACCTGGTTCCGCATGAAGAAAGGCGAGTGGGAGGGCGTTCTCTCCCAGGATTCGCTGACACGCATCAGCGCCCTGATCGGCATCTTCAAGGGACTGCGGCTTCTGTTCTCCGAAGCGCTTGCCGATGAATGGGTGCGGTTGCCGAACAAAGGGGCTCTTTATGGTGGCCGGCGCCCCCTGGACGTTATGATCGAGGGCGGCATTCCGAAGCTGCTGCAGGTTCGCCAACATATCGACGCTTTGCGCGGTGGACTTTGAATGCAGATCCCGCCGCGCGCTGACATTTCCCAGCGCGACACGATCCGGCTGATTTCGACAGGCAGGCTCAAGGAACCGGTCCTGATGCCATTGGCCAGGAATCATGGAGATTTGGAGGACCTTGCGGAGCTCGAAGGAGCCACCAGCGGCCGCCTTCAGGCGCAGCAAGGGGGATTGCCCGACCTCGATCCGCGCGAACTGGTTTTCGGGAGGCCGGGCTACACCTTCATCAATGCGGCGTTCGCTTACACCCGTCCGGGCGGCAATCGTTTCAACGATGATGCCAGGGGCGTCTGGTACTGTGGGTTCGATGCGGAAACCGCGCTCGGCGAGGTCTCGTTTCATCTGACGCGCGAGCTTGCCGCGATCGAACGGTTCGAAAACGTCACCGACTACGCGGAGCTCGTTGCCGACTTCATAGGCTCGTTTCACGATCTGCGCGGTGCTGAGTTCAGCAAGGACCCGGTGCTCGATCCGGATACCGCCTTAGCCTATCCTGCCGGTCAGGCGCTGGCGAAGCAACTTCGCAAGCAAGACGCCGCGACCGGTTTTGTGTATCCTTCCGTGAGACATGTCGGCGGGACCTGCCTTGCCGCCTTCCTTCCCGATCTCGTTCAGAATCTCCGGCAAGGCGGTATCTGGCGTCTGGAATGGCAGGGTTCATCTGTTCCCGCGATCACGCCCATATAGCGCACGATCGGAGCGACAACTTCGCTGCGCCATCTCTAACGCCGCCCGAACAGGCGACCGTCGATGGTGACGAGGCCGAGGGCGATCAGCGCCATGCCGCCGAGTTCGAACAGTTCGAGCCGCTCGCCCAGGAACAGGAAGCCGAGCAGGATGGCACTGGCCGGCACGATGAGCGTGACCAGCGAGGCGTTGGTGGCGCCGGCCGAGGCGACGAGATTGAAATAGAGGATGTAGGCGAAGGCCGTCGACAGCAGCGCCAGTGCCAGCACCGCCGCCCAGACCGGCGGCGAGGCCGAAAACAGATTGGCGGCATCATAGGTGAACAGAACGACCGGGATCATGATGATGGTCGAGCAGGTCAATTGTCCGGCGGCAATGACCGGTGACGGCACGCCCTTGAGGCGGCGGGCAATCATCAGTGCAGCCGCATAGGATAGCGACGCTCCGATGAGCGCGAATTTCGCCCAGACCGGACCGCCGAGCCCGGCGACGAGGCCGGGGCCGATCATCACCGCCGTTCCCGCGATACCAAGGGCGATGCCGGCAAGCTTGTTCCACGACAGCTTTTCGTCGCTGGTCAGGGCGTTGGCGAGGATCAGCGTCCAGAACGGCGTCGTCGAATTGAGCACCGAGGCGACACCGGCGCCAAGCTCGGTCTGGCCGGCAAAGATCAGCGAGAAAGGAATGACATTGTTGGCGAGCGCCAGCAGGAAGAACAGGCCGGCATGCGGCAAGGCGAGGCGAAACGACGGGCCACGGACCGCAAGATAGAGCTGCAACGCGATCGCAGCTATGGTGACGCGGAACAGCACCAGCACCAGCGGCGGAAGTTCCGCTACCGCAATACGGGCAAAGAAGAACGAGCCGCCCCAGATGGCGCCGAGCAGCAGAAGCTGCGCCCAGTCCTTGAGCACCATCGGCCCGCGCATCGTGGTGGTGGCAGCTATCGCCATTGGTCGTCCTCCCAGACGAGATGCCTTGCTCTCTTCAGGCATCTGTTCACGCTCTACCCGGTCCGGCGGCAAGGGCCACCCGAAACCTGAGCGATGGCCTAGCTCGCTCATAACCGGCGTACAGAACGGCGTAGCGCCGCGAAGCCAGGGCGGCGAGACATAGAATTGTTTTCATTAGCCGCTAGCTTGGATTAATTGTGCGCAGCCTCAGTCAAGGGATTCGTCCATGCAGCGATTCGAAAATGCCCGCGAGGCAGCGCTGGCGCTTCGCCCGGACGATCCGATCTATTGCTTCCGCCCGCAGGTGCTGAAGGCGGATGCCAAACAGTTCATGGGCATGTTTCCCGGCAAGACCGCCTATGCGGTCAAGACCAATGGCGAGCGGATCGTGCTCAACGCGCTGGTCGAGGCCGGCGTCAGTGCCTTCGATGTGGCCTCGCCCGGCGAATTCGCCGCCGTGCGCGCCGTCTCGCCGGACGCCGAGATGCTCTACATGCACCCGGTGAAGGCGCAGTCGGACATCAGGCTGGCGCTGGAAAAATACGCCGTCCGCGTCATTTCGCTCGACCATGAGGACGAGATCACCAAGCTGACCAGGGTGGTGCGGGCGCTCGACATCGATCCGGGCGCGATTACCGTGTTCGTGCGCATCCAGACGAAAGGCTCGGCAGCTTACGAACTGTCGAAGAAGTTCGGTGCCGGACCGGCCAATGCGGTCGAACTCGCCGAACGGCTGAACCGGACGGGCTACAAGGTCGGGCTGTGCTTTCACGTCGGCAGCCAGATCGAGGATCCCGACACCTACGAGCGGGCGCTGGCCTCCGCCGACTGGGTGCGCAACCGCGTCGGTTTCGACATTGCCGGGCTCGATGTCGGCGGCGGCTTTCCGGCCGAATACGGTCATGATCCGAACAGCCGCAAGCCGGAAATGCCGTCGCTCGGCCAGATCATGTCGCGGCTGTCGGGCGACCTCCAGGAGTACCAGTTCGACCAGATGCCGCTGGTGGCCGAGCCGGGCCGGGTGATCGTGGCGCGCTGCCTGTCGCTGATCGTGCGCGTGCTGCTGCGCAAGGGCAAAAGGCTCTACATCAATGACGGCATCTGGGCGTCGCTGTCGGATTCATGGACCGGCAAGATCACGCTGCCGGCACGCTTCATCCCCGATCCGGCGATCCGCTCGCGCAATGGCGAGGACAAGACCATCGTGCCGTTCAAGGTCTGCGGCGCGACCTGCGATTCCGTCGATATATTGTCGCGGCCGTTCTGGCTGCCCGAAACCGTCGATACCGGTGACTGGATCGAGATCGGCCATATCGGCGCCTATTCGCTGTCGCTCCGAACACGGTTCAACGGCTTCTATCCCGATACTTTCGTCGAGGTGGCAACGCCATTCGACGAAGGCGATGCGCCGCAGGGGTTTGCCAGCCTGGAGACGATGGCGGATTAGTGAATGGTGAATAAGTGAAATAGTGAATAGTGAATAGAAGTAGTTCTTGCGTTCCGTCCCGCTCCCGTGAATCGTCACCATTCACCATTCACCATTCACCATTCACCATTCACCATTCACCATTCACCATTCACCATTCACCATTCACCATTCACCATTCAGTCAGGCCACGCCACCGCCAGCCTGGATGTTCTCGCCGGTTAGCCAGCGAGCTTCGTCGGAAGCCAGGAAAACCGCGACATCGGCGACGTCGCGCGGCGCTCCGATCCGGCCGAAGGGCGACATGCCGGCGGCCACGGCGCGGTCCCGTTCGGGAAGCAGGTCGGTGTCGGTGAAGCCTGGTGAAAGCGCATTCACGGTAACGGCGCGCGGGCCGAGTTCGCGCGAGAGGACGCGAACGAACTGCTCGACGGCTCCCTTGCTGCCGAGATAAAGCGCCGTCTGCGTGAAGAACATCCTAGTTCCACCGGTGGAAACGGCAACGATGCGACCACCGTCGCGAACGCGGCGCGCCGCTTCCTGAAGCGTGAAGAAGGTGCCCTTGGCATTGGCGCCGAAGACATGATCGAAATCCGCTTCGGTGGCCTCGACGAGCGGCTTTATGACGGCGACGCCGACATTGGCGACGACGATGTCAATCGGCCCCATCTGCCTTTCGGTTTCGTCGAACAACTTGCGAATGTCGGGAATGCTGGAGACATCCGCCTGGATGGCAACGGCTTTTCCGCCATTCCCTTCAATAGAGGCAACCACTTCCCTGGCGGCCTTCTCGTTGCCGACATAGTTGACGACCACGGCAGCACCCTTGGCCGCGAGCCCCTCGGCGATGGCGCGCCCGATGCCGCGCGAGCTGCCGGTCACAAGTGCGGTTTTGCCTTCGAGTGGACGATGCATGGCTGTTCCTTCCGTCTGATTACGGCCGCCTCGATCGAGCGGCGTTCCAGGGAAAGCTATGGGCATGGTATTGCTCAGAGAATAGCCTATTATCTTACTGACTTGTTAAGCCTGGGGTACATAATGCGCGGAACCGAGTTTTCCGAACTCACGGCATTTGCAGCAATCATCGAAGAGGGCAGCTTCGTCCGCGCCGCGGCCAAGCTCAGGATTTCGCCTCCAGCACTCAGCCAGACGATACGCGGGCTGGAAGAGCGTCTCGGTGTCCGCCTGCTCAACCGCACCACGCGCAGCATGTCGCCGACGGCTGAGGGCGAGAAGCTGTTTGCCCGCATCGCACCGGCGTTCAGCGAACTGGAAGGGGCCGTCGCCGACGCGCATGCATCACGCGGCCGGCCGGCAGGCTCGCTGCGCATCAATGTTCCGCGCATTGCCGCCACGCGTTTCATCGCGCCGATCCTCGGCGATTTCCGCCGCGACTATCCCGATATCGCCCTCACAATCATTGTCGACGACATGCTCACCGACATCGTCGAGGGCCGCTTCGATGCCGGAATCAGATTGGGTGAGCGGCTGCACAAGGACATGGTGGCGGTGAAACTCAGCGAGGAACTCGAGATGGCCGCAGTGGCGGCGCCGAGCTATCTGGAGCATCACCCGATACCGCGTCACCCCGCGGACCTGCATCACCACCAGTGCATCAATTTCCAGTGGCCCAGCGGCGGCAACATCTACCGGTGGGAGTTCGCCCGAGGCCAACGTGCTTTGGAAGTGGCCGTCAGCGGCGGCCTGACGATCAACGATACGGAACTGATGATCGGGGCGGTTCTGGATGGGGTCGGCGTGGCGTACATGCTGGAATATCAGGTCCGGCCATGGATCGAAGCGGGAAAGCTCGTCCGCTTTCTCGACGCCTGGTCGCCGAGATTTCCGGGTTTTTATCTATATCACGCGAGTTCCCGCCAGGTTCCGGCGCCGCTGCGAGCCTTTATCGATTTCCTGCTTGCCAGGCGGTGATTTGAATAGTGAATAGTGAATAGTGAATAGTGAATAGTGAATAGTGGTAGCTCTGGTGCTCAATGCGGCTCCGGTGCTATTCTTTTCACCATTCACCATTCACCATTCACCACCTTCACAGCCTGGCCAGCAGCTCCGGCGTCGGCCAGCCGTCGACCGGCAGGCCCAGCCGCTTCTGCTCCTTGCGGATCGCTTCGCGGGTGTTGGTGCCCAGTATGCCGTCGACGGTGCCGACGTCATAGCCTTTCGCCTCGAGCTTGGTCTGCAGCGCCTTCATCTGGTCGCCGTTGAGGCCGGGTTCGGGGTTGCGCGGATCGAATCGCGGCGCACCCCCCAGCCGGGCGGCAAGATTTGCCGCGGTCAGGGCATAGGTGAAGGACTGGTTCCACTCGAGATAGACGTCGAAATTGTCGTAGGTCAGGAAGGCTGGCCCCTTGCGACCCATGGGCAGCGCCAGGCCGGCCTTCAGGCCGTTGTCGAGAAGCGGCGTACCGTCGGGCCTGGTAACGCCCCACTGGCTCCATTGCGTCAACGGCAGCTTGTTGGTGCGTCCCGTCTGCTCCCACGGCAAATCGTCGGGCACACGGACTTCCTCGATCCAGGGCTGGTCGCGCTTCCAGCCGCGCGACCGGATCTTGCTAGCCGTGCTCATGATCACGTCCGGCGCGCTGCCGCGCAGGTCGACCAGGCCATCGCCGTCGCCGTCGACGCCGTGGCCGAGATAGTCGGAAGGCAACATCTGCGTCTGGCCGATCTCGCCGGCCCAGGCACCGGTCACGTCGGCCGGCACCACGCCGCGATCGATCAACATCAGCAGCGGCACGATCTGCGGCCGGAACAACTGCGGACGGCGGCAGTCATGCGAGAGGCTCACCAGCGCGTTCAGCGTATGAAAATCGCCCTGCACGGCGCCAAAATCGGTCTCCAGGGCCCAGAAAGCGGCGATGACCGGCGCCTGCACGCCGTATTCGCGATCGGCGCGGACAAAGACCTCGGCATATTTTTGCAGATTGGCCGCACCTTGCTTCAGCCGATGGGACGAGATCATGCGGTTCGAGAATTCGATGAAGGTCTGGGTGAAGACCCCCTGGGCACGGTCGCGTGCCAGCGCCTTTTCATCGAGGGTGGCGTTTTCCAGCGCAGAAAGGCCGGCAGCGCCGACGCCGGCCGCCCTGGCCTCCGCCGCCACGCCCTGCTTCCATGCCTCGAAATCGCCGCCGCATTGCTGTGCCGCGGCCGGCACGGCGCTCAGGAGCAGCGCCGCGAGAAGTCCAAAGCGCGATCGCATCGCCATCCTTCCGAGAAGATTACCAGCGGTTGCGGGCATCCGTCATTGGCTGTGTCGAAAAGCAGGCGGCAGGCCTGGTGTCAACGGGTGTTCTGCCGCAACCACTTCTTCCACGCGGCTTCGGAGCCGTTGAAGACGCTGATGTCGGCGTTTCCGGTCATGCCCGGCACGACGCCCGTTCCGGTATACTGCCAGAAGGTGAAGGGATGGCTGCCGTATTTCTGGCGCGGGTGCCCGGCGACGGAGCGCAGCCAGTAGGGGTAATTGCGGAAGCCCGATAAACCGTTATCTTCGAAGAAATCGACAGACGTGTAGATGATCGGCTTCTTGCCGTAGTATTTTTCGACGATTTCGAGGAACGTGCTCATCTCGCTGCGTACCGTGGCGGGATCGGGCCGCAGCCTGCAGGTCGGCGATTTCGGGTTCCATTCCATGTCGAGAACCGGCGGCATCGCCGAACCGTCTTTGGGCACGTTCTGGATGAACCAGCGCGCCTGGGTAGCGGCCGGCGTGCAAAAGTAGAAGAAATGATAGGCGGCACGGGGGACGCCCGAGGCCTTCGTGCGGCTCCAATGCTCGCTGAAAGCTTCATCGAAACGGTCTCCGCCTTCGGTTGCCTTGATAAAGGCGAAGGAGATGCCGCTGGCCCTGGCCGCCGGCCAGTCGATCGAGGTCTGGTATTTGGAGACGTCGGTGCCGTGGACGGCGTAGCTCCACGGTGCGCCGCTGTCCCATTCATGCGGGTCGGAATCGGCAAAACGCGGCGCGCGTACCGCAACCATCGAGGCGCTGGACGACGACAGCGATGGCGTCAGATCCTCGACCGTCGAGCAGGCGCCAAGCAGCATCAGCGTGATGAGGACCGCGAAACGGCGCATCGCTACTTCCCGAGCCGGTTTCAGCCGGCCGCTGATGGGTCTTTCCGCGGGTGGCCCCTCGACCGGGCGCAGCGTGTCTGAAACCGACTTACGCGACGCGCCTGGATCTTCGTTTCATGCATTCCCAAACCGTTACGCAGTTTTGGGACGCATGCATTCAAGCCCCGCCGGACGGTCACCCCACAGGATCGCCCGGTCTGTCCTAAGCGCGTCGCTTCGACGCGCTTAGCTCTTTTGTCTATGCATGTCGTTGTCCCAAAACCGCTGCGCACTTCTGGGCGACATGCACCTGTGATCGCCGATCATGGTTGATATTCGGTTGACGGCGCTCGACAAGAGCCGCGATTTTGCCGAAACAATGGCGGCAAATCGATGACATAGATCGAGCGCGCCCGGGGGAACTCAAAATGCAGATCCTTTTGAAGTTCGTCAAATGGCTGCTCGGCTTGGCTGTGCTGGCCGCCGCGGTACTCGCCGGCTGGCTGTATTTTGCGCCGCCAGAACTGATCCGCGTCGGTTCCGGCTATGCGGCCAAGATCGTCTGTTCGAACGTCTTCATCGCCGGGCGAGATGCCGACGATGTGCTTGCCGTCGATGTGCAGGCGCCGGGTCACCCGCTGCTGAAGCTGATGAGAGTGTCGGTCGACAAGAAGGGAACGGTTTCGGCCGGCCTGTTCGGTGTGCTCGGCAAAAGTGTCGCGGTTGCGCGCGACGGGCTCGGCTGCGCCTCGGTTCCCGACGGCGATATTGCCGCCGCCAAGGCTATCGCGGGAGCCGCGCCAGCGGCGGCGCCGCTGCCCGATCTGATCTGGCCGGAGGGCGACAAGGCCGATGCCTCGCAGGATCCCGAGGTCGCGAAAGTCCTCGACGATCCAGCAATGACCGGCGCCGGCATGCGGGCCGTCGTGGTGGTCAAGAAAGGCCGCATCGTCGCTGAGCGTTATGGCGACGGCTTTTCCGAAAAGACGCCGCTATTGGGCTGGTCAATGACCAAGACCGTAAATGCGGCGATCGTCGGCACGCTGGTGAAGGAGGGCAAGCTGGCGATGACCAACCAGGGTCTGTTCGGTCCCTGGAAGGGAGATGGTCGCGCCGTGATCAGCCTCGCCGACATGATGGCGATGTCGAGCGGGCTGGAATTCAACGAGGATTATGGCGACGTCGCCGACGTAACGCGCATGCTCTATCTCGAACCGGACATGGCGGGCTTTGCCGGATCCAAGCCGCTGACCGGCGAGATCGGCAAGGTGTTTTCCTATTCGAGCGGCACGGCGGTGATGCTGTCCAGGCTGTGGCAGGACGCAATCGGCGACAAGGACAAGGCACTGGCGTGGCCGAGGACCGCGCTGTTCGATCCGCTCGGCATGCAGAGCGCTGTGCTTGAGGCCGACGAGCACGGCACCTTCGTCGGCTCGTCCTATCTCTATGCCACGGCATGCGACTGGGCGCGCTTCGGCCAGTTCCTGCTGCAGGGCGGCGTCTGGAACGGCCAGGAGATCCTGCCCGCCGGCTTCGTCGACTGGATGCGGGAACCGGCAACTGCCTCGAAAGTCTACGGCAAGGGGCAATTATGGATAGAAGGACCGGGCGACGAAGAAAACCCCGGCGCCGGCACTGCCGCCGGCCTGCCCAAGGACACCTATTGGATGGAGGGGCATGATGGGCAAACGGTTGCCATCATCCCCTCGGAGCAGCTGGTTGTGGTGCGGCTCGGGCTGACGCCGGCCAGGCTCGGCTATCGGCCGCAGGCGATGGTGGCGGCGCTGATCAAGGCGCTGCACTGAGGAATGCGGCGGTCGCAGTCTTGTCTATGTGGCTGTCGCCAAAGGTTTGGCGCGATCAACACGCGCCCGCTCGTCGGGTGAGTTCATAACCGTCCAAAGATCATTACGGCGCTGGACGTTCAACCAGAAATCCGGGCTGTTGCCAAACACCCGCGCAAGAATGAGCGCGGTAGCCGCCGTCACGTTGCGGCGGCCGTTGCACAATTCGTTCACATGCTTGCGCTGGACGCTCATAGCTTCGGCCAAAGCCGCCTGTGTCAGGCCGAGTGGTTGCATGAATTCTTCCGTAAGAATTTCGCCAACCGTTGCTGGCTTGCGTGCGGTCATCAACATGTCTCACCTCACTTATATATATAACTGTGGTCGTCGAGATAGATGTCCGACGCCTCGCCCCGGCCCCAGTCCCAGCGGAAGACCAGCCGCCATTGTTTGTTGACACGGATCGAATGGAAGCCTTCGAGATTGCCGCGCAACTTCTCGAAATGGTTGCTGGGCGGCACACGCAAATCCTGATCGATCACCGCGTCGTCAATCATCTGGAGCTTGCGGAACAAGCGGCTTTCGAGATCGGACGGAATATTGCGGGAGTGGGTGTCGTCCACGAAGAAAGCCCGCAGCCATCCATCTCTAAAGCCGATGATCATCCCATGCTTCCGGCGAGGAGATAATGTACCACTCCTTGGGTCATATGGCAATGTGTGATTTAGCCAATTAACTGATTTCAGCCACGGCCCTCATTTAGGATTGGAGCCCCAAAACCTTCCACGGCAAAATTGATATTAGATGGCGATCTTGCTCACGGCGAGCCAGCTGTAGCCGCGATAAAGTGTTTTGAATCGAACGCTTGCGCCAACTCTTGCAGATTCCGAATCCAGAATCGCGCGCAACGATTGACGCGGCTCGACGTGGAATTTTTTCAGCCAGCCGCGCAACAGCTTGCGGAACCAGCTGGGCAAGGCTTCCTGCTGGCCAAAATCGACGACATGCAGCGAGCCACCCGGTGACAGAGCAGCAAGAGCCGCGGATACCGTCTTTTCCCAGCCGGGGATCATCGACAGCGAATATGAGACAAAGACGCGGTCGAAACTTTCGACGCCGAACAGCGCTTTCGCGTCGAAATTCGTGGCATCGCCGCGCGCCAGCGTGACGCGGCCGGAGAGGCCTTCGCGCGCGAGGGCGGCAGTGGCCGTCTCCAGCATCTCGGCCGAAATATCGAGGCCGAAGAAGCGCGCGCCGGGATAGCGGCGGGCGGCGAGGATGATGTTGCGGCCGGTGCCGCAGCCGAGCTCGAGCACGGTGCCGCCGGCCGGCACATCCAGTCCGGCGATAAGCCGGTCGCGGCCCAGCAAATAATATTTGCGGGTCAGGTCGTAGATATGACGCTGCCAGCGGTAGACGCCGTCCATCAGCTCGGCATGGCTGGCCGGCAAGTCGGTCGTGCTCATGCGGACCGCTTCACATAGAGATGGAAGCCGCCATAGATGGCCGAGCGGTCGCGCGCCGAAAACTCGCGCGAGGCGTCGTTCTCGTAGCGCCACTGGTCGAGCAGCGAATTCGAGACGCGGCCGGGCAGCAGGCTGGGTTCAGCGGCGGTGCGGAAGATGACGCGGGCGCCGGTGGAGGCGGTTCGGGTGATCTCGGCCCACAACCCGTTGAGCTGGTGGTCGGTCATCCAGTCCTGTGCATCGAGCAGCACGAAGCGATCCACCGAGCCGGCATCCTTGCGGGCAAGGAACTCGATCAGATTGGCGTGGTGGATGGCAACGCGATCGAGATTGTTGCGGATCGTCTTGTAGTTGCGCTTTTCGAGATAGGCGGGCAGGGCGGCCTCGCCCGGATTAGGGTAGCGGCGGGCGAAAGCCTGCCAGGCGAAATAATTGGTCTTCAGCGGAAAGTCGCAGGCGAGCTTTTCCAGTCGTGCCTTCAGCACGCTGGCCATGGTGCCGTCACCGGAGGTGATCAGCGAATCGTACTGGGCCGGCGGAATGCCGAGGCCGAACAGCGAAGCCTTTCGCGAGGTCGCCCATTTCAGCAGCGGTTTTTCGAAGACCGGCGCCAGCTCTTCATCGAAGAAGCGGCGCTGATCGGCGATGCTCTTGGCGTCCATGATGCCGGCCGGGTCGACGCCGAAAAATTTTGCGGTGCGATGGCCCATGGCGATGAACAGGCCAAGCAGGCCGGTCTGGTAGAAATTGCGGTCGAAGACAGCGATGCGGCGACGGCCGCGCCAGTTGCGGCGCTCCCAATAATGGCGGCTGACCGGGTCGAGATGCGGTGCGATGAAGCGATCGTAGGCCTGTGAATTGTGCCCGGTCTCAGCCGCGCCGAAGAAACGGAACAGGTCGCCCTGCGACGGCAGGTGACGGACGGCTTCGAGCTTCATGCGGTTCAGCGCGATATGGGCAGCGTTGAGGTCGACGGCATCGATCCTTTCCGGCGAGCGGGTGAGATAGGCAAGGATGTTACAGCCGCCGGAGGCAATGGTGACGATGCGGTGGCCCGTCCCGAGCTGCATCGCGTCCATGTCGATTTCGGGGTCTTCCCAGATCTGCGGATAGACGAGGCCGGAGAACAGGAAGGCGAACAGGCGCTCGGAGATGCCGGCTTTCGACAGCGGGCGGTTCTGGTAGACGGCCTTGCCGACTTCCTTGCCGCGGCGAAAAACCAGGTCCCCAGAAATGTCCGTCATGGCAAGGCGATTCCCCGTTTGCTTTGCCGCAAGCGGGTAGCGCAGGGTGATGACAGGCCAGTGACAGCCTGTTGACGCGAGTTCAGGCCTTGCCAAATCCACCTGGGGTCGGCGTCGTCACGATGACCGCCTCGCCAGCGTCGAGGATGGTCTGATCGCAGGCTTTCAGCGTCTCGATCGCGCCGGTCTTGCGGCGGACCTTGGTCGAACCGGCCTCGCCATCCCCGCCTCCGTCCAGTCCCCGCGGCGGGCGGTTGCGATGCGAGGACAGGATCGCGCATTCCATTTTTTCGAGGAAGCGGATGGTGCGCCTGGTGCCGTCGCCGGCATTCCATTTGCCTTCGCCGCCGGAGCCTTCGCGGATATGAAAATCCTCGAGCAATACCGGGAAACGCAGTTCCAGCACTTCCGGATCGGTCAGGCGCGAATTGGTCATATGGGTGTGGACGCCGGAGGTGCCGGCAAAACCGCGGCCGTCGTTCATCCGGCCGGCCGGCGAGCCCGAGCAGATCGTCTCGTAATACTGATACTGCTTGTTGCCGAAGGTGAGATTGTTCATCGTGCCTTGCGCATTGGCCATCGCGCCCATGGCGCCGAACAGCGCGTTGGTGACGTGTTGCGAGGTCTCGACATTACCGGCGACGACCGCCGCGGGATAGGCGGGTTTCAGCATCGAGCCGTCGGGAATGACGATGTTGATCGGCCGCAGACATCCGGCATTCATCGGGATGTTGTCTTCGACCATGACGCGGAAGGCATAAAGCACAGCGGCTCGGGCGACTGGCTCTGGCGCATTGAAATTGTTCTTCATCACCGGCGACGTTCCGGTGAAGTCGACGGTCGCTTCGCGCTTCCGCCGGTCGACCGATATCTTCACCTTGATCATTTGGCCGGTGTCGGTCGGATATTCGTATTCGGAACTGTCGGGCAGCCGCTCCAGAACGCGGCGCACGCTTTCGGCGGCATTGTCCTGGACATGGCCCATATAGGCTTCGACGACATCGAGGCCGAAATGCGCGACCATCTTGCGCAGCTCGGCGACGCCCTTTTCGTTCGCGGCGATCTGCGCCTTGAGGTCGGAGATGTTCTGGTGCGGATTGCGCGCCGGGTAGGGGTGGTTGGTGAGTAGCGTCTCCAGGTCCTTCTCGCGGAACCGGCCGCGATCGACGATGCGGAAATTATCGAACAGCACGCCTTCCTCGTCGACGGTTGTGGCAAGCGGCGTCATCGAGCCGGGCGCGGTGCCGCCGATGTCGGCATGATGGCCACGCGAGGCGACGTAGAAGAGGATCTCCTCCCCCCTCGAGGGGGAGGTGGCGGCGAAGCCGCCGGAGGGGGTCGTTGCGGCAGTGCTCGACGCATTTGTGGTGCCTTCTGCGAGGACCCCACCCGGCCGCTTCGCGGCCACCCTCCCCTCAAGGGGGAGGGAAAACACCGGCGTCACCACTGTGATATCAGGCAGATGGGTGCCGCCATTGTAAGGTGCGTTCAGCGCAAAGACGTCGCCGGGGTGAATGTCGCCGGAATTGAGCCGGATGATGGTCTCCACCGAGCGGTCCATCGAGCCGAGATGCACCGGCATATGCGGTGCGTTGGCGACCAGCGCGCCATTCCGGTCGAAGACGGCGCAGGAGAAATCGAGCCGCTCCTTGATGTTGACGGAATAGGCAGTGTTTTGCAGCGTTACGCCCATCTGTTCGGCGATCGACATGAACAGGTTGTTGAAGACCTCCAGCATCACCGGATCGGCTTCGGTGCCGAGTGCGGCCTGTCGGCGCTTCTTCTCGACGCGCCGCATCAATACGTGGTCCTTGGCGGTGATCTCGGCCTGCCAGCCCGGCTCGACGACAATGGTCTGGTTCGGCTCGATGATCAAAGCAGGGCCGGCGATCTTGTTACCAGGCTTCAGCGTTTCGCGAGGGAAGATGCCGGCGTCGCGCCAGACGCCGTCGACAAAGATTTTCCGGTTCCCGGAAGGACTTGCGGCCATGTCTTCAACAACTGAATCGCTTTCGTCGCGGCCGGTGCCGCCGGTATCGGTACCCTCGACGCCGACCGATTCGACGATCATCGGCTTGTCGTCGTAGACGAAACCGAACTGCGCCTTGTGCGCCAGTTCGAAGTCCGCCTTGGCCTGCGCAATCGAGCCGTGCCCGAAGTTCACAGGCAGCGCGGTATCGGTGCCGTCGTAGCGGATCTGCAGCACCGGTCTCGAGGCGACCGCGTCTTCGCTGATGCCTTGCGCGGCGAGTTCGTCGATGACGGCTTTGCGCAGCGTTGCGATGAGTTCATCGATCGCTGGCCCGGAATTGTCCGCCAGCGGCTTCAGCAGCGCCTGCTGGCGTGACGCAAATACAGAGGATAGGCCGATGCCGTATGCCGAGAGCAGGCCTGAGAAGGGATGGATCAGCACCGCCTCCATGCCGAGCGCATCGGCGACCAGGCAAGCGTGCTGGCCGCCGGCGCCGCCGAAGCAGTTCAGGAGGTATTCGGTGACATCGTAGCCGCGCTGCACCGAAATCTTCTTGATGGCGTTGGCCATGTTTTCGACGGCGATGGTGATGAACCCTTCGGCGACGGTTTCCGGCGAGCGGCCGTCGCCGATCTCGGCGGCAAGTGCGGTGAATTTTTCGCGAACCGTCTGGACGTCGAGCGGTTCGTCCTGGCCCGGTCCAAAAATAGCCGGGAAGAACTCGGGCTGCAGCTTGCCCAGCATGACATTGGCGTCAGTGACGGCCAACGGGCCGCCGCGCCTATAGGCGGCCGGGCCGGGATTGGCGCCGGCCGAATCCGGCCCGGCGCGAAAGCGGCCGGCCTCGTAATGGAGGATCGAGCCGCCGCCTGCAGCAACGGTGTGGATGCGCATCATCGGCGCGCGGATGCGCACGCCGGCGACCTCGGTGTCGAAGGCGCGCTCGTAGTCACCATCGTAATGGGCGACATCGGTGGAGGTGCCGCCCATGTCGAAGCCTATGACTTTGCCGAAACCGGCGAGTTTTGCCGTCTCGACCATGCCGACGACACCGCCGGCCGGGCCGGACAACAGCGCATCCTTGCCCTGGAACATGTCGGCGGCGGTAAGGCCGCCCGACGACATCATGAACATGAGGCGAGGAGATTGGCCGATCTCCCCCCTTGTGGGGGAGATGCCCGGCAGGGCAGAGGGGGGCGCCGTAGGGTGCTTTGTGTCATGATTGGCGTCACTAAGATGCTGAGATGCTGGCGGGACAGCGCCCCCCTCTGTCGGCTTCGCCGACATCTCCCCCACGAGGGGGAAGATTGGAGCCACGCCCAGCTCACCGGCAACCCTTTGCACATACCTTGCCAGGATCGGCGACAGATAGGCGTCGACCACGGTGGTGTCGCCGCGGCCGACCAGCTTGATCAGCGGCGAGACCTCGTGACTGACCGAGACCTGCGAAAATCCGAGTTTTCTGCAGACCTTCGCAACTGCCTTTTCGTGATCGGGATGTTTCCAGGCATGCATGAAGACGATCGCGACCGCATCGATGCCATCCGCCTTGGCTTGCTCAATAGCCGGGCGTACCGAAGCAATGTCGAGCAGGCGCTCGACACTGCCGTCGGCGCGAATCCTTTCGTCGATCTCGACGACACGCTCATAGAGCTGTTCGGGAAGGATGATCTGCTTGGCAAAGATATCGGGCCTGGCCTGATAGGCAATCCTCAGCGCATCGCGGAAGCCTTTGGTGATGAGCAGCAGCACACGGTCGCCCTTGCGCTCGAGAAGGGCATTGGTGGCAACCGTGGTGCCCATCTTGACATCGCCGATCAGAGCGGAGGGGATTGGAGCGCCGGGTTGGACGCCGAGCAAATCGCGAATGCCCTGGATGGCAGCGTCGGCATAGGCTTCGGGATTTTCCGAAAGGAGTTTCCTTGGATGCAGCCCGCCTTGCGGGTCACGGCCGATGACATCGGTGAAGGTGCCGCCACGGTCGATCCAGAAATCCCATTTTGCAGTCACTGCGGCGGCTCCCGGGATTTTTCCCTGTTCGATCTGTTAGCTCGCGAGGCCCTGACCGGCAATCGTCAAATGATTGGAATATGTTACAGGCAGAAATGCAACGTTACGAAACTCATGCGCAGCTTACGCATTGTGTCCTCGACCGCCGCCGGTAACGGAGGCGTGATTAGAGGAGAGATATCATGAAGAAACTCATTCTTGCGTCGGTGTCGGCGCTTGCGTTGCTTGGCCTTGCCGCCTGCAGCAACAGCGGCACCGACAACACCACGACGCAGAGCACCAACCCGCCGGCATCCGACCAGACGATGAAGCCGGCTGCTCCTGACGCCAACAAGCCTGCCGAGCCGGCTCCGGCTCCGGCGCCTGCGCCGGCTGCTCCGGCTCAGTAGTCAATGTGGCAACCAAGGAAAGGCTGGCCTCACAGGCCGGCCTTTCTGCTGCTTACGATACCAGCGCCTGGCGGCCGAGTGCGACGACGTGAGCGCTGGCGCCAGCCGCCTCAGGCATTGCGCCAAATCGATTGGGCCAGCCCCTGCGGCACTGTCTTGGCTTGATAGCGATGGGTGGTTGGCCCTATGAAGCCCCCATGTCGATTTGGGACCGCCTTGGCGACTTCGTCACACGCGTTTCATCTTCAGCGTCGTCAGGCGTCGCCGAAGTGGTCGAGGCCGTGCGCACGGTTTTCTCCGGCGATGCCGATCTGCGCCGGCGCGTCGCCTTCTCGGTGGCGATGATCGCCCTGTCGGCCAAGATGGCCAAGGCAGACGGCATCGTCACGCAAGACGAGGTGCGCGCCTTCCAGGAAATATTCGAGGTGCCGAAGGAACAGAGGCGCAATGTGGCGCGGCTCTACGATTTGGCCAAACGCGACATTGCCGGTTTCGAGACCTATGCCGAGCGGATGGCGCAGCTTTGCGGTTCGGGCCATTCGAACTGCCTGATGCTCGAGGACATACTCGACGGGCTGTTCCACATCGCCAAGGCCGACGGGCTGGTGCATGAGCGCGAGGGCCAATTCCTGCATCGCATCGCCGAGATATTCCGCATCAATGAGGCGCATTACCAGAGCATCCTGGCCCGGCATGTCGATCTGGGTGCCGCCGATCCCTATGTTGTGCTCGGCATCGAGCGTGGGAAGCCGTTCGAGGAGGTCCGCAGGCGTTACCGCAAGCTGGTCTCCGACAATCATCCGGACCGGCTGATCGCACGCGGCCTGCCGCAGGAATTCATCAAGATCGCGACGACCAGGCTGGCGGCGATCAACGCGGCCTATGAAATGATCGAGCGAGGCCTGCGGCACGCATGAGCGGCTTTCCGCCCGATGAGCCGAGCGCCGAGGTCAGGGTATCGCCGAATTTCGGACCACGGCGCGGGACGCTCGGACCCGATATGATCGTGCTGCACTACACCGGCATGGCTACCGGCGCCGGTGCCGAGGCATGGTTGTGCGATCCGGCAAGCGAGGTCTCGTCGCACTACCTGGTCCATGAGGACGGCCGAATTGTTCAGATGGTAAGGGAAAGCGACCGCGCCTGGCATGCCGGCAAGAGCTCGTGGTTCGGACAGAGCGACATCAACTCCTGTTCGATCGGCATCGAGATCGTCAATCCGGGGCATACGCTCGGCTATCGCAACTTTCCAAAACCGCAGATCGACGCGGTGATCGGCCTGTGCGCTGGGATCATCGAGCGCCATTCCATTCCGGCGCAGCGGGTGCTTGCCCATTCCGACGTGGCACCGGGGCGAAAGGTCGATCCAGGCGAGAAATTTCCATGGAAGGCCTTGTTTGCTGCCGGTATCGGCCATGTTGTGCCGGCAGCACCGATCCGGCGCGGCGCCGTGCTGAAGCCAGGCGATACCGGCGCCGAGGTAGAGGCGCTGCAGTCGATGCTGGCGCTCTATGGTTATGGCGTCGAGATCACCGGCACTTTCGACCGGCAGACCGAAATCGTGGTCGAGGCATTTCAGCGGCATTTCCGGCTGCGCCTGGTCGATGGCATGGCTGACGGATCGACGATCCGCACGCTGGAAAGGCTGCTCGCTTCCGTAAGGATAGCCTCTCTCAAATAATCTTTTGCCAGCTTAAAAGTTACAATCTGTTACTCAAAGTGACTTGCGTCGCCTTCTTTGGCGCCAATTCCGTCGTCAAAGGCGATCCGTACAGATTGTCGGACGTCTATCCCCCAAGATGTTCCGATGTTGATTGAGGGTATCTGCGCGAAGTTCTTTGTGCAGATCAAACAGAACAGGATCACATGCAGAAATTGACCGTTTTAACGGCAGCCATTGCTGCCGGCGTAATGACTTTTGCCTTCAGTGCGGCGAACAGCGCACCGCTGAGCCAGCGGGCCGATCAGGGCTTCAGTGCCGCAGCCGGCAAAACCGCCATGCCGAAGGGTGGTGCAAAAGTAGAGAAGACCGCCACCGCAAAAGTGGAAAAAGCGGCCGCGGTAAGGACGAAAAAGCCAGTCTCCGCGAAAAGGCCAACCGCTGCGAGAAAGACAATCGCCAAACAGCATGTGAAGCGTAACCGCAAACGCATCGACCGCATGGCAACGGCGTCAGTCGCTCCGAAGAGCAGGCCAGCGCCTCAGGCGGTGGTTGTCGGCGGCAGCGGACAGTATTCGGCGATCATTGCGCGTTATGCCGCCAGCTATGGCGTCCCGGTGTCGCTCGCCAACGCCGTCATCAAGATCGAAAGCAACTACCAACCGAACCAGGTCGGCAGCGCCGGCGAGATCGGCCTGATGCAGATCAAGCCGGCGACGGCAAGGATGATGGGCTATAGCGGTTCGGTTCAGGGTCTCTACGATCCCGATACCAACATCAAATACGGCATGAAGTACCTTGCCATGGCGCGGGATCTCGGCGGCGGCACGACCTGCGGCACGATCCTGAAATACAATGCCGGCCACGCCGCCACACGGATGAACCCGGTGTCCGCAGCCTATTGCGGCAAGGTCAAGGTGCAGCTGGCAGCACTTGGAGCGCCCGCCTGACAAGCGACAACTTGCTTTTTCGTTTGCGTTTTCGGGCCTGAACCCCTTTATACGCCTTGCCAGCTGGCCGGGCGGCCGCACCCGCGAAGCCGAAAGGCTGCGGGTGAGGAAAGTCCGGGCTCCATGGAGACACGGTGCCGGTTAATGGCCGGCGGGGGCGACCCCAGGGAAAGTGCCACAGAAAGCAAACCGCCACGATCCAATCGTGGCAAGGGTGAAAGGGTGGGGTAAGAGCCCACCGCGCGACTGGCAACAGGAGCGGCACGGTAAACCCCACCGGGAGCAAGACCGAATAGGGGCGGTGCGAGGGGAAACCCTCGAGGGCTGTTTCCGGCTCACCGTCCGGGTAGGTTGCGTGAGGCGCATGGCAACATGCGCCCAAGATGAATGGCCGCCACGTTCTCGCCCCGTAAGGGGCGAGGGCCATACAGAACCCGGCTTACAGGCCAGCTGGCAGTTTTCCCCGATAAAAGGAAATCTCCTGATATCAGCAGGTTGCGTCTTCGGGCGCAGCCGTTGATTCACTTTCGACCCCTGCAGCCGAGCGCGACAATCCTTGAAATTGGTACGATTTAATCGTACCATTGAGAGATTGATCAGGAGTGCGCCATGGGCCACGTTGACAAACGCAGCATCACGCTGTCGCCGGAACTGGCGGCGGCGGTCGACGACGTGGTCGCCGCCGGCGAATATGCCTCGGCGAGCGAGGTGATCCGCGACGCGCTGCGGCAATGGAAGGACCGGCGCGACCTGCTCGGCTACACGGTCGAGGAATTGCGCAAGCTGGTGCAGGAGGGGATCGACAGCGGACCGGGACGGTTTGCGTCGATCGACGAAATAAAGGCCGAAGCGCGGAGACGATTGAAACCCGACAGCGCGGCATGAATTTGCTGCCCATCATCCGAACCGCAAATGCGGAAGAGGATTTGATCGCGATCTGGATTCATGTTGCGCAAGACAACGAGGCTGCAGCCGATCGATTGCTCGATCGGATCGAAGCCCGCTGGCAACAAGTGGCCACTTATCCTTCTCAGGTGCCCCGCGCGAAGACATCGCGCCCGGCATCCGTCACCTGATCGTCGGCGAATACCTCACCCTGTACCGCGTCAGTGAAGAGGCGATCGAAATCGTTCGCGTGCTGCACGGCCGGCGCAAGATCGCGGCCGACGATCTGAGTTCGTGATTGTTCAGCCACCGATAGCGTCTAGCGATGCCTCGATCGCCTGCCAAAGTTCTTCCACCGGTTCGCAGCCGACCGACAGGCGAACGAAGCCGGGCGGAACGGCGTCTCCCCTTTTTGATCGCCGTTCGGCCGAGGTGTGTACGCCGCCGAACGACGTCGCTGCCTGCATCAAGGCGCAGTTGTTGATGAAATCCTCGGCCTTGTCCTCCGAGGCGAGCACGAAGGAGATGAGAAAGCCAAAGCGCTCCATCTGGGCGCGGGCAAGATTGTGCGATGGGTCACTCTCCAGTCCCGGAAAGCGCAAGCCGCTGATCGCGCGATGGTTTTTCAGCCGTCGCGCTATCATTTCGGCGGAAGCGCACATGCGGTCGAAGCGCACGTCCAGCGTTTCGAGGCCGCGACGCACCAGCCATGCCTCGAACGGCCCGGGGATAGCGCCCGACGTCTCGCGCCAGTCGGTCACCCTCGAGATAATGTCCGCGTCGCGGCTGGCGACATGGCCGAACAGCGCATCGGAATGGCCGTTTGGTGCCTTGGTATCGGCAGCAATGACGATATCTGCGCCGAGATCGAGCGGGCGCTGGCCGAAAGGCGTCATCGTCGTGTTGTCGACCACAAGCACCGCACCCGCTCTATGCACGGCCTCGGCGACGGCTGCGATGTCGCATATGTCCAGTCCTGGGTTGGCGGGCGTTTCGACGAAGGCAAGCCGATACCCATCGAAGCCGCCGTCGAGGAAGCTCGATGTTGGCCGGACATCATAGGCAACGCCGAAGGATTTCAGGAAACGCTCTGCCAGCGCTCTCGTCGTGTGATAGCCGTCGGACGGCAGCAGGATACGGTCGCCGGCTTTGAGCAGGCCGAAAAATACCGCCGAGATGGCAGCCATCCCCGAGGGGAAGGCGACGCATGGGGCGTCTTCCAAATGCGCCAGCATGTGCTCGACCGCATCCCAGGTCGGATTGCTGAAGCGGCCATATTGATCGAAGCCGGTGGCGTCGCCGGGCGCATGAAAGATGGCGGCCATGGTCAGGGGCAAGGGGATCGGGTCGCCCTTGGCCAGCCCGCCGCGGCGCAGATGGGGAAGTGCCGCGGCGCGTGACTTGGCTGTTTCGAACATGATTTCAAACCTCGTTACTGACCGGAAAAGGAGATGCCGAGGCTATGCGCGGCAGCGATCCGCAGCAAGTCGGCTCCGGTTGGGCCACACGGCTCTAAACGCTTCGTTAGGCTTAATAGACGATAAAGACGGGAGTGCCGTCAAAGCTGCTCTCCCCAGTCGTGGCAGGCGCGTTTTGAAGACTGTTCCCGTTGACGCCCATAACACCCCATGATATCCCATTCCGATACTCAAGCCTTCGTTCCGTGTCAGGGTGAAGCGTACGCCAACCGGGCAGCCGCGGCGGCTGCGCGTTTGCCTGCGTTCGCCCGTTATAACGAAGTGGGTTTTGGACGCCGACCGGGCTGGGGCGGCGCGGACAGGAAGATGCAGAGGGGTGCGGCGGCGCAAGCGGCCGTAACGCGTAATGGACCGGTTTCTGTCGAACGCGGTGAACAGGATCGATGCGAAGGGACGGGTGTCCGTGCCTGCGCATTTCCGTGCCGTTGTGCAGAAACGCGGCTATTCGGAACTTTATGCGCTACGCTGCCTGGATCGCCCGGCGATGGATGTCGGTGGGCTCGACCTGCTCGATCGCTACGAGCAGCGTATCGCCCAGGAAGACCCGTTCCTGCAGACGGCGGACGACATGTCGTTCTTCTGCCATGGCGATGGAACGTTTCTGAAGCTCGACCAGGACGGCCGTATCACGATGAGCGATTTCATTCGCGAGCATACCGGCATTTCAGCGGAAGTGGCCTTCGTTGGCCGCGGCAATTTCTTTCAGATCTGGGAGCCGGGACGGCTCAGCGCCTATGGGACGGAAGCACGTGCCCGGCTTTTGCAGCTTCGGCAGGGGACGAAGCCCGGGGAGCGGCTGGAATGATGGCGGGCGACGGCGATGAAGTTCATGCCGCTGGCGGACCAGCCCGTCACATTCCGGTCCTCCTTGCCGAAGTTCTGGAGGCGCTGGCGCCGACAAAAGGCGAGGTGATCGTCGACGGCACGTTCGGTGCCGGCGGCTACACCAAGGCCATTCTGGCAAGCGGAGCCTCGGTCGTCGCCATCGACCGCGATCCGGATGCGATCGCGGCGGGGCGGGCCCTTGAACAGCAGTCCGGCGGCAAGCTCAGGCTTGTCCAGGCACCGTTCTCGACGCTCGACGAGCAGGTTGAAAGTGCCGATGGCGTCGTGCTCGACATCGGCATCTCCTCCATGCAGATCGACCAGCCGGAGCGCGGCTTTTCATTCCGGGCCGATGGACCGCTCGACATGCGCATGGCGCAGGCGGGCCTGAGCGCCGCCGCCGTCGTCAACACCTTCAAGGTGGGCGATCTTGCCCGCATCTTCGGTTTTCTCGGCGAGGAACGCCATGCCGGGCGCATCGCCCGCATGATCGAGAGCCGTCGCGAAAAACGCCCCTTCGAGCGCACGCTCGACCTTGCCGATGCCATCGAGACGCATATCGGTCGCGCGCCGAAAGACAAGATACATCCGGCCACCCGCGTTTTCCAGGCGCTGCGCATCTTCGTCAATGACGAACTCGGCGAACTGGCCAAGGCACTGTTTGCCGCAGAGCGCGTGCTGAAACCGGGCGGGCGGCTTGTCGTGGTGACCTTCCATTCCCTCGAGGACCGCATCGTCAAGCGCTTCATCGCCGACAGAGCCGATTCAGCGACCGGATCGCGGCACCTGCCCGAGGCGCGGGCGCGCACCGCCACCTTCACCAAGAAGGGCGGCGGCGTGACACCTGGCGATGCCGAGATAACGGCAAATCCGCGGGCGCGCTCGGCAAGGCTGCGCGCTGCGATCCGTACAGAGGCGCCGGCGCGTGCCGGCGATTTTTCGATTTTCGGCCTGCCAAAACTGCCTGGCCCAAAGCTTCCCGGCGCCGATCGACCGGGAGAGAGGTGAGCACGTGTTTCGTACCAGCGACATAGTCCTGATCGCCGTCATGGTTTCGGCGGCTGCCCTGACCTACAAGACCAAGCGCGAGGCCGAGGAGCAACTGGCGGCAGTGCACAAGATCCAGGCGCAGATCCGTTATGAGGAGGACACGATCGACCTGCTCAAGGCGGACTGGAGCCTGCTTACCCAGCCGTCGCGCCTGCAGAAGCTCACCGAAATCTACAAATCGCAACTCGGACTCGAGCCGGTCAATGCGCGGCAGATCGTCGGGCTGGACGATCTGCCGGCGAAACCCGTCAACATCGAGGACCTTTCATCGCAGCGGCTGGGCGGCATGGCCGATATCGGCGGCAAAGATCCCGTGGTGACCGGAGGCATCGTCCAATGATCACCGGATTTCCAATCGCCGCCAGATTTCCAAAGGTTGGCAGGCTGCTGAAGCGCGGTTCGAAGCCCAGCGCGGGCGGATCGATCGTGGTCGAAGGTGCCCGTAAGGCGACCGGTGGCAAGGGCAGGACCCGCATCATCATGACGATGGCGGTGTTCTTCGGCATCTATTCGACCATTGCCGGGCGGCTGGTCTATCTGGGTTTCCAGAATCCCGACCTGTCGGGCGGGCCGCAGAGCCGGGTGACGGCATCGCGACCCGACATCGTCGACCGTAACGGCGAAGTGCTGGCGACCGACATCAAGACCGCGTCGCTGTTTGCCGAACCGCGCCGCATCGTCGATGCCGACGAGGCGATCGAAAAGCTGTCGACGGTGCTTCCCGAGATCGACTACGAGCAGACATATAACAAGCTGAAGAGCGGCGCCGGGTTCGTCTGGCTGCAGCGGCAACTGACGCCGAAGCAGCAGGCCGACATCATGCAACTCGGCATCCCCGGATTCGGCTTTCGCACCGAAAAGCGCCGGTTCTATCCGGCCGGCGAAACCTCGTCCTACATTGTCGGCCTCACCAACATCGACAATCAGGGCATCTCCGGCATGGAGAAATACATCGACGAACAAGGCTTGAGCGACCTTCAGGCGTCGGGTCTGGCGGTGGCCAAGGATTTGAAGCCGGTGCAGCTCTCGATCGACCTGCGCGTCCAGCATATCGTGCGCGACGAGGTCGCCACCGGCATGGAAAAGTACCACGCGATCGCGGCGGGCGCCGTTGTGCTCAACGTCAAGACCGGCGAGGTGCTGGCGATGGCGTCGGTTCCGGATTTCGATCCGAACAACCCCTATAACGCGCAGGACAAGGACAGGCTCAACCGTATGTCGGCCGGCCTCTATGAAATGGGGTCGACCTTCAAGAGCTTCACCACCGCTATGGCGCTCGATTCCGGCAAGATAACGCTGCAAAGCCGTTTCGACGCGTCGCGCCCGATCAGGATCGGCCATCAAACCATCCATGATTTCCATGGCAAGGGCCGGGTACTGTCGGTGCCGGAAGTGTTCATCTACTCCTCCAATATCGGCTCTGCCAAGGAAGCCGAAGCGGTTGGCATCGACGGACACCGCGAATTCCTGCATCGCCTGGGAATCCTCGAGAAGATGCAGACCGAACTGCCGGAAGTCGCTCGGCCGACCGAGCCCAAGGTCTGGAAGCAGGTCAATTCGATCACCATCGCCTTCGGCCACGGTGTGTCGACGACGCCGCTGCAGACAGCGGTCGGCTGCGCCGCGCTGATGAATGGCGGCTATCTGATGGACCCGACCTTCCTGCCGCGCACGCAGGAGCAGGCGATGGCGGTGGCCAAGAAAGTGGTCAGCGACAAGACGGTCGAGGGCATGCGCTATCTCTATGCACTCAATGCCGAAAAGGGATCCGGCCGCAATGCACGGGTGCCAGGATACCGGGTGGGCGGCAAGACGGGAACGGCGGAGAAGGTCGTCAACGGCCGTTACTCGAAGGAAAAGAATTTCAACGCCTTCGTTGCGGCTTTCCCGATGGACGATCCGCAATACATAGTGCTTACGATCGCCGACGAACCGAAGCCGGAAAAGCCCGGCATGGGTGCTACGGCCGCCTCGAACGCGGGCATCATGGCTGCAAACATCATCCGACGTGCGGCTTCCATGCTTGGCGTGAAGCCAGATTTCAGCCATGAAAATGGTGCAACGCTGGTTTCCTATCAGTGATTCTTGGGGCGCGCCGGCAACTGCGCGCTATTTTGTTGCGATGAACGGGGTTCGATGAAGCTGAAAAATCTAGCCGGTATCCTGCCTGTCGAGGGGACAGCTTCCTTCGACATGGAGGTTACAGGGATTTCGTCGGATTCCCGCCAGGTAACACGGGGCGTCGTCTTTTTCGCGCTCACCGGCTCCAAGGCGGATGGCGCAGCCTACGCCGCCGATGCCGCGAGCCGAGGCGCTGCAGCGATCGTGGTCGGCAAGGGCAGTGCCGTCGCCGGGCTGCCAGTCCCGGTTCTTGTCGTAGACGATCCGCGCCTTGCACTGGCGCTGAGTGCTGCACGTTTTTTCGGCATGCAACCGCAAACCATGGTCGCGGTGACCGGAACCAGCGGCAAGACCTCGGTCGCCGCATTCACCCGGCAGATATGGGAGCAGGCGGGTTTTGCCGCCGCCTCGATCGGCACGACCGGCGTGGTGGCGCCGGGCCGCAACGAATATGGCTCGCTGACCACGCCGGATCCGGTGGCACTGCACAGGCTGCTCAAGGAGCTGGCGGAGGCCGGCGTCACCCACGCCTCGATGGAAGCGTCCAGCCATGGCCTCGACCAGCGCCGGCTCGACGGCGTCAAGCTTGCGGCCGGCGGCTTCACCAATCTCGGCCGCGACCATATGGACTATCATCCGACGGTCGAGGACTATCATCGCGCCAAATTGCGTCTGTTCGACGCGCTGCTGCCGAAGGGCGCGCCGGCGGTCATCTTTGCCGACGACCCGTGGTCGGAGCCGACGATCAAGGCGGCGCGGGCAGAGGGACTGAATGTGCTGACGGTCGGCCGCCACGGCGATTTCCTGCGGCTGAAGCGGGTCGAGCACGAGCGCCACCGCCAGCGCGCCGAGGTCGAAGCGGACGGCGTTCTCCATGAAGTCGACTTGCCGCTGGCCGGCGACTTCCAGATTGCAAATGCGCTGGTGTCGGCCGGCCTCGCCATTTCGACTGGAACATCTGTTGCCAAGGCGTTAATGGCGCTGGAGAAATTGAAGGGCGCGCCGGGACGGCTCGACCTTGTCGGGACGGCCGCCAACGGCGCGCCCGTCTATGTCGACTACGCTCATAAGCCGGATGCGCTGGAAAACGTGCTGGCTTCGGTGCGCCCCTTTACCACCGGCCGCGTCATCGTCGTATTCGGTTGCGGCGGCGACCGCGATCGGGGCAAGCGGCCGATCATGGGCGAGATCGCCACAAGGCTGGCCGACGTCGTCATCGTCACCGACGACAATCCCCGCTCGGAAGTACCCGAGACGATCCGCGCCGCGATCCTGGAGGCCGCACCTGGCGCCATCGAGATCGGCGACCGGCGCAAGGCCATCCACGAGGCGGTCGGGATGCTTCACGCTGGCGACACGCTGATCGTGGCCGGCAAGGGCCATGAGGAAGGCCAGACCATCGGCACCGAGACGCTGCATTTTTCCGATCATGAAGAAGTTCGCTCGGCGCTGCGGGAGCAAGCAGCGTGAGTTATCTGTGGACCTCCGAGGCGCTGGTTGCCGCCATGGATGGCCGGCCGCTCGGTCCGATGCCTGAAGGCATCGCCGGCATTTCCATCGATAGCCGCAGCCTGCAGCCGGGAGACGCTTTCTTCGCCATCAAGGGCGAGGCTATGGACGGCCATGATTTCGTCACCGCCGCCATCAAGGCGGGCGCCGGCGTGCTGGTCGTCGCCGAGGGCAAGCTGCCGTCGCTGGGGCGGCTGACGGCACCGATGATCGTCGTGGAGGACGTGCTTGTCGCTCTGGAAAAGCTCGGCGTTGCCGCGCGCGCACGCTCAAAGGCCAGGGTGATTGCCGTGACCGGGTCGGCGGGCAAGACCACCACCAAGGAAGCGCTACGCCACGCTCTCTCCGCGGTCGGTACGGTGCATGCATCGGCCCAGTCGTTCAACAATCACTGGGGCGTGCCGCTGACGCTGGCGCGCATGCCGCAGGATTGCGACTATGCCGTCTTCGAGATCGGCATGAACCATCCCGACGAGATCCGGCCTCTGGTCAAGATGGTCCGGCCGCATGTCGCCATCGTCACGCTGATCGCGGCGGCTCACCTCGGCTTCTTCCGCAACCTGGACGAGATCGCCAAGGCCAAGGCAGAGGTTTTCGAGGGACTGGAGCCCGGTGGCGCCGCCCTTCTCAACCGCGACGATGCGCGCTGGAAGCTGCTGGAGAAGATGGCCAAAGAGGCCGGCGTCGAGCATGTCTACGGGTTCGGCGAGAATGCCCGGGCGACCTTCAAACTGATCAAATGCGAGCTCAATGCCGATCACTCGGTCATCACCGCCAAGATTGGCGGGCACGAGATTGTCGCCAGGATCGGCGCGCCGGGCCGCCATATGGTGCAGAACGTGCTCGCGGTGCTTGGTGCCGCGCATCTGGTCGGCGCCGACGTCACCAGAGTTGCGCAGGCGCTGGCCGATCTTTCGCCCGAACGCGGACGCGGCAAGCGCTATGTGTTGCGTCACCCCAACGGGCCGATCACGCTGATCGACGAGAGCTACAACGCCAATCCGGCGTCGATGAGCGCTGCAATGGCACTGCTCAATACGACGCCGGTGTCGGGCGAGGGCAGGCGCATTGCCGTGCTTGGTGATATGCTCGAGCTCGGCAGCCATTCGGCGAAATTGCATGCCGCGCTTGCCGGTCTGATCGTCGGCACCGACACGCGCACGGTCTTTCTCGGCGGTCCGGAAATGCGGGCGCTGGCCGACGTTTTGCCGGGCGAGATCAAGACGGAATACCGCGCCGGTGCGGAAGATCTGAAACCGGTTCTTCTATCGGAATTGAAGCCCGGCGACGTGGTCATGATCAAATCGTCGAAGGGCATAGGCTTTTCAAAGCTGGTCGAGGCGTTGCTCGGCAAGTTTCCGGCGGAAGCCACAACCAGCAGACAGACCTAGGATCGGTCCGGGGGACGCAAGCGCATGCTAACACTGCTCGTCGAATTTGCGGACAAGATCTCGGTCTTCAACGTCTTCCGCTACATAACATTCCGCACCGGCGGAGCGCTGATCACAGCGGCGCTGATCGTGTTCATCTTCGGACCGACCATCATCAATTCGCTGCGGCTGCGGCAAGGCAAGGGCCAGCCGATCCGTGCCGACGGGCCGCAGACGCATTTCAAGAAGGCGGGAACGCCGACAATGGGCGGACTGATGATCCTGTCCGGCATCGTCGGTTCGTCCCTGCTGTGGGCGAACCTGTCGAGCATCTACGTCTGGGTGGTCCTGCTGGTGACGCTGGGATTCGGCTCGATCGGCTTTTACGACGATTATCTCAAAGTAACCAAGCAATCGCATCTCGGCTTTTCCGGCAAGGCGCGGCTGGGGCTCGAATTCGTCATCGCGGGCATCGCCGCCTGGGTGATCATGCATAACGGCCAGGCGCCGTTCTCGTCATCGTTGACATTCCCTTTCGCCAAGGAGTTTCTCGTCAATCTCGGCTGGTTCTTCATCCCGTTCTCGTGCTTCGTCATCGTCGGCGCCGGCAATGCGGTGAACCTGACCGACGGTCTCGACGGGCTGGCGATCGTGCCGATCATGATCGCCGCCGCATCCTTCGGCGTCATCGCCTATCTCTCCGGCAACGCGGTGTTCGCCGAATATCTGCAGATCCATTTCGTGCCCGGCACCGGTGAACTTGCGGTGGTCCTTGGAGCGGTGATCGGCGCCGGGCTTGGCTTCCTCTGGTTCAATGCGCCGCCGGCGGCGATCTTCATGGGCGACACCGGCTCGCTGGCGCTGGGTGGGCTGATCGGCACGGTCGCGGTGGCGACCAAGCACGAGATCGTGCTGGTCATCGTCGGCGGCCTGTTCGTCGTCGAGATATTCTCGGTCATCATCCAGGTCGGCTACTTCAAGATGACCGGCAAGCGCGTCTTCCTGATGGCGCCGATCCACCATCATTTCGAAAAGCTCGGCTGGACCGAAAGCCAGGTGGTGATCCGCTTCTGGATCATCGCCGTCATCCTGGCGCTGGTCGGCCTGTCGACCCTGAAGCTCAGATAGGAGGCCGCTTGATCCCCGCCGCATCCTTTTCAGGCAAGCGCGTTTCGCTCTTCGGGCTCGGTGGCTCGGGGATTGCCACGGCGCGCGCGCTGATCGAGGGCGGCGCGGATGTGCTGGCCTGGGACGACAATCCCGACAGCGTCGCCAAGGCCGGCGCGGTCGGCATCACGACAGCGGACCTGCGCGGTGCGGACTGGGCGAGGTTTTCCGCCTTCGTGCTGTCGCCCGGCGTGCCGCTGACGCATCCCAAGCCGCACTGGACCGTCGAGCTGGCGCGGGGCTCAGGCGTGGAGATCATCGGCGACATCGAGCTTTTCTGCCGCGAGCGGATGCTGCTGGCACCGGCAGCACCTTTCATTGCCATTACCGGCACCAACGGCAAGTCGACGACCACGGCACTGACGGCGCACATCCTAAAATCGGCTGGGCGCGACACGCAGATGGGCGGCAATATCGGCCGCGCGGTGATGACGCTCGATCCGCCGCAGCCTGAACGGCACTATGTGGTTGAGTGCTCTTCCTACCAGATCGATCTTGCCCCTTCGATCAATCCGACGGCCGGTGTGCTGCTCAACCTGACGCCGGACCATCTCGACCGCCATGGCACGATGCAACACTACGCCTCGATCAAGGAGCGGCTGGTGGCCGGCAGCGAGACGGCAATCATCGGTGTCGACGATTCCTGGTGCGCCCAGATCGCCGATCGGCTGGAGCGGGCCGGCCGGCAGGTCATCCGCATCTCCAAGCGCCTGCCGCTGACCGACGGTTATTTCGCTGACGGCACCAACTTAATGGAAGCCGTGCACGGCCGCTACAGCCGTGTCGCCTTCCTCGAAGGCATCGGCTCGTTGCGCGGCCAGCACAATGCGCAGAACGCGCTGGCCGCCGCCGCGGCCTGCCTCAAGGTCGGGCTCGAGCTCGGCGAGATCCAATCCGGACTGGAGAGTTTCCCTGGGCTGGCGCACCGCATGGAGCAGGTCGGCCGCAAAGGGCATGTGCTGTTCGTCAACGATTCCAAGGCGACCAACGCCGATGCCGCTGCACCGGCGCTGTCGAGCTTTGCGCGTATCTACTGGATTGCCGGCGGCCTGCCGAAAGAGGGCGGCATCGAGCCGTTACGCGGCTTCTTCCCGCGCATCGCCAAGGCCTATCTGATCGGCGAAGCCGCACCGGCCTTTTCGGCGACGCTGGGCGAAGCGGTGCCCTACGAGATATCAGGCACGTTGGCGGCGGCAGTCGAACACGCCGCCCGTGATGCGGCCAGGGATAGTAGCGGCGAGGCTGTGGTGCTGCTGTCGCCGGCATGCGCCAGTTTCGACCAGTTCAAGAATTTCGAAGTCCGCGGCGAGGCGTTCAGGCAAGCCGCAACCGCCATTGATGGCGTGAAGCCCATCGGAGGGACACGATAATGCAAAGCCGTCTCGACAAAAGCCCTGTGGCGACCTGGTGGTGGACGATCGATCGCTGGTTCCTGGCGGCGTTCCTGTCGCTGATGGGGCTCGGCATCGTTTTGTCCTTCGCCGCAAGCCCGGCGGTGGCCGAGCGCATCGGGCTAGACAGTTTCCACTTCGCGACACGCCAGATTATCTTCACCATTCCGGCGCTTGGGGTAATGCTGGCCGTCTCGTTCCTTGAATCCAGGCAGATCCGGCGCATGGCGCTGGTCATGTTGTGCATCATGCTGTTTCTGATGGTGGCGGTGCTCTATATCGGCGTCGAGGTGAAGGGCGCGCGGCGCTGGGTGTCGCTAGCCGGCCTGTCGATCCAGCCGTCCGAGTTCCTGAAACCGGCCTTCGTCATCATCTGCGCCTGGTTGTTCGCCGAGCACAAGCGCCAGCCCGACATTCCGGGCAATTTGTTCGCCATGTTGCTGCTTGCACTGGTCATCTCGCTGCTGGTGGCGCAGCCTGACCTTGGGCAGACCATGCTGGTGCTCGGCACCTGGGGGGTGATGTTCTTCATGGCCGGATTGCCGTGGCTGTGGATCGTCGCGCTGGGTGCTGCAGGCGTCGGCGGCGTGTTCGCCGCCTATGCAGTGTTCCCGCACGTTGCCGGCCGTATCGACCGCTTCATGACCGGCGAGGGCGACACGTTCCAGGTCGACATGGGCCGCGAGGCGCTGATCAATGGCGGCTGGTTCGGCGTCGGGCCGGGCGAGGGTACCGTCAAGCGGGTCATCCCCGACAGCCACGCCGACTTCGTCTTCTCTGTCGCCGGCGAGGAATTCGGGCTGATCATGTGTTTCTTCATCATGTCCATCTTCGGCTTCATCGTGCTGCGCGGTCTCAACACGGCGCTCAGGGAGCAGGACGATTTCACCCGCTACGCGGTTGGCGGCCTGGTCACGGTCTTCGGCCTGCAGTCGGTCATCAACATGGCCGTCAATCTGCAGCTGATGCCGGCCAAGGGAATGACGCTGCCGTTCATCTCCTACGGCGGCTCTTCGCAGATCGCGATCGCCATCTCGATGGGCATGGTGCTGGCGCTGACGCGCAAGCGCCCGGAAAAGCGCAAGCAGCTGGGCTTCATGCCGTCGCCGCGTGCGATGCCGGCGGAGTGAGATGGCGAAGGGGGTCATCCTTCTGGCGGCAGGCGGAACCGGCGGACATCTGTTCCCGGCCGAGGCGCTGGCACATGAGCTCAAGACGCGCGGCTGGGCGGTACATCTGGCCACCGACGACCGCGCCGAGCGCTATGCCGGCAGGTTCCCCGGCGACGGCGTCCACGCTATCGCCTCCGCTACCTTCGGGTCGAGAAATCCGCTGACTGTCGCGCGGACCTTCTGGACCCTGTGGCGTGGATTCCGCCAGTCGTCCGCCCTGATCGCCCGGCTGAGGCCGAATGCGGTGGTGGGCTTCGGCGGCTATCCGACGCTGCCGCCGCTGTTCGCGGCGACGCGACGCGGTGCGCCAACGCTGATCCATGAGCAGAACGCGGTAATGGGCCGCGCCAACAAGGCGCTCGCGCCGCGGGTGACGGCGATTGCGGGGGGCTTCCTCAAGGCCTCCGGTCCCTTCTCGGCCAAGATCGTGGAGACTGGCAATCCGGTCCGGCAGGCGGTGCTCGACGTGGCCGGCAGGCCCTATGCCGTGCCCGAGCCCGGCGGACCGCTGCGGCTGCTCGTCTTCGGCGGCAGCCAGGGCGCGCGCTATTTTTCCGACACTGTGCCTGAGGCGGTGGCGGCGATGCCCAGCGCAATGCGCTCGCGGCTGAGCATCGTGCAGCAGGCACGCGGCGAGGACGAGGCGCGGGTGAGAGAGCACTACCGCGCTCTCGGCATCGAGGCCGAGGTCGCGTCGTTCTTCTCCGATCTGCCGGCGCGCATGGCCGCCGCGCATCTCGTCGTCTCACGCTCGGGCGCGTCGACGGTGCTCGAGCTTTCGGTGATCGGCCGGCCGGCCATCCTCGTGCCTCTTCCGCATGCCCTCGACGACGATCAAGGCCACAATGCACAGATCCTCGTCAATGCGGGGGGCGCGGTGATGCGGCGCCAGCCCGGCCTCGACGCGGCGGCGCTCGCAGGCGAGATCGTGGAGTTGCTGGGCGACGGCGACAGGCTCGCCGCCATGGCCTCGGCGGCCCGCTCGGTGCGAAGACCCGACGCGGCGCGGTTGCTCGCCGATCTGACAGAGGCTATTGCGTCCAGGAAATCCGTTTCGGAATTCAGGAAGGAGACGCACGCATGAAGATGCCACAGACGATCGGCCTCGTGCATTTCATCGGCATTGGCGGCATCGGCATGAGCGGCATCGCCGAGGTGCTGCACAATCTCGGCTACAAGGTGCAGGGATCCGATCAGGCTGACAGCGCCAATGTGCAGCGGCTGCGCGACAAGGGCATCGAATGCTTCGTCGGCCATCAGGCCGAAAACCTCGGCGAGGCCGAAGTGGTCGTCGTCTCCACCGCAATCAAGAAATCCAACCCGGAGCTGAAGGCGGCGAGAGAGAAGTTGCTGCCGATCGTGCGGCGCGCCGAAATGCTGGCCGAGCTGATGCGCTTCCGGCAGGCGGTCGCGATCGGCGGCACGCATGGCAAGACGACGACGACTTCGATGGTGGCGACGCTACTCGAAGCCGGCGGGCTCGACCCGACGGTAATCAATGGCGGCATCATCAATGCCTATGGCACCAATGCCCGCATGGGAGACGGCGAATGGATGGTGGTCGAGGCCGACGAGAGCGACGGCACCTTCCTCAAGCTGCCGGCCGAGATTGCCGTCGTCACCAATATCGACCCCGAGCACCTCGACCATTACGGCTCCTTCGACAAAGTGCGCGAAGCGTTTCGTCAGTTCGTCGAGAATGTGCCGTTCTACGGCTTTGGTGTGATGTGCACCGACCATCCCGAGGTGCAGGCGCTGGTCGCCCGCATCGAGGACCGGCGCGTCATCACCTATGGCGAAAATGCGCAGGCCGACGTGCGCTTCACCAATCACCGCATGGACGGCCCGACCTCGGAATTCGACGTGGTGATCCGCGACCGCAAGACGCACGGCCAGATAACGATATCAGGCCTGCGGCTGCCCATGCCCGGGCGCCACAATGTCTCCAACGCGACGGCGGCGATTGCCGTCGCGCATGAGCTCGGCCTTTCGGCTGAGGCAATCAAGAAGGGCCTGTCGTCTTTCGCGGGCGTCAAGCGGCGCTTCACCCATACCGGTTCGTGGAACGGTGTCGATGTGTTCGACGATTACGGTCATCATCCGGTCGAGATCACGGCGGTACTGAAAGCTGCGCGCAGCGCTACCAAGGGTCGCATCATCGCCGTTACACAACCGCATCGCTTCACCCGGCTGCGCGATCTGTTCGACGAGTTTTCCGTCTGCTTCAACGACGCCGATACGGTAATGGTGGCGCCCGTCTATGCGGCCGGCGAGGAACCGATCGACGGCGTCACGTCCGACGCACTGGTGTCGCGCATCCGCTCCGGCGGCCATCGCGACGCACGCTACATCGAAGGTCCGGCGGCGATTGCGCCGATCGTGCGCGAGGTGGCGAAGCCGGGCGATTTCGTCGTCTTCCTCGGCGCCGGCAACATCACCCAATGGGCCTATGCGCTGCCCAAGGAACTCGGCGGGACCATCTCATGATGCGCGGCCAGGCGTTGATCGAGAAGCTTGGCGACCGGCTTGCCGGACTGCGCGGCCGCATCACGCCCAATGCCGAGATGGACAAGATCACCTGGTTTCGAGCCGGCGGGCTCGCGGACGCATTGTTCCAGCCGGCCGACGAGGACGATCTTGCCACGTTCCTGAAGGCGGTGCCGGAGGAAATTCCGCTGACCATCGTCGGCGTCGGCTCGAACCTGCTTGTCCGTGACGGCGGCATTGCGGGCTTTGTCATCCGGCTTTCGGCCAAAGGCTTTGGCGAGACCGAAGTAATTGCGCCGACCACGATCAAGGCGGGCGCCGCGACACCCGACAAGCGCCTTGCGGCCGTTGCCTACGAGGCAGGCATCGGTGGCTTTCATTTCTACCACGGCATTCCCGGCGCCATTGGCGGAGCGCTGAGGATGAACGCCGGCGCCAATGGCGTCGAGACGCGCGAGCGCGTGGTCGAGGTGCGGGCACTCGACCGCAAGGGCAATGTTCATACGCTGAGCAATGCCGATATGGGCTATGCCTATCGCCATTCAGCGGCGCCGTCCGGGCTGATCTTCACGTCGGCGCTGCTCGAAGGCATTCCTGAGGACAAGGCGGCGATCAAGGCCGCGATGGATGCTGTCCAGAACCATCGCGAGACCGTGCAGCCGATCCGCGAAAAGACCGGTGGCTCTACCTTCAAGAATCCTGAGGGCACCTCGGCCTGGAAGGAGATCGACAAGGCCGGCTGCCGCGGCCTGATGGTTGGTGGGGCGCAGATGTCGCCGATGCATTGCAACTTCATGATCAACACCGGAACCGCCACGGGCTACGAGCTTGAATATCTCGGTGAGACGGTGCGTGCGCGCGTGCTCGAAAGATCAGGTATCCGGCTGCAGTGGGAGATCAAGCGCATCGGTAATTTTCGGCCGGGCCATGCCGTCCAGGAATTTCTCGGGCAGTTGCTTTAGGCAAGCTGACCGCCGTTGCCTTTCGGAGTCATGAATTCACATTTTGCTGCCGTTTTTGCGGAAAGTGAATCCATCGGAATCGTAAGCACTTGCCAGCGAATCAACTCTCTGATTCTCTGCCCTGAAGCGTTTCCTGATTTGAGTCGTTTCGACGCGTTACTCGCGTTTCCGTCTGGGGGGGCAACCTGCCGGGAGACTCGGACTCAATGTTGCGGAAACACGGGAGCGAAGTTGCTCGGGCGCATTTGAGTGCGCGCGATGCTTTTCGGGCCATGCATGATGGTGCAGGCCTGCTGTGAGAGGAAATGACGGGGAATGACAAGCAAGCACGTGGCCGTCCTTCTGGGGGGATTCTCGTCCGAGCGGCCCGTATCCCTGTCGTCGGGCAAAGCCTGCGCCGATACGCTGGAGGGGGAGGGCTACCAGGTCACCCGCGTCGACGTCTCGCGTGACATCGGCTCGGTGCTCGCCGAGCTCAAGCCTGACGTCGTCTTCAATGCGCTGCACGGCCCCTTCGGCGAGGACGGCACCATCCAGGGCATCCTCGAGTACCTCGCCATTCCGTACACCCATTCCGGCGTGCTTGCCTCGGCGCTTGCGATGAACAAGGAACAGGCCAAGAAGGTCGCCAAGGCGGCCGGCGTTCCGGTGGCGGAATCGAAGGTGGCCAATCGCTTCGCCATCCAGAACAAGCACCCGATGAAGCCGCCCTATGTAGTCAAGCCGGTCAACGAAGGATCGAGCTTCGGCGTCGTCATCGTGCATGAAGGCCAGTCGCATCCGCCGCAGATCATCGGCTCGTCCGAGTGGAGATATGGCGACGCGGTGATGGTCGAGCGTTATGTGCACGGGCGGGAATTGACGTGCGCGGTGATGGGCGATGTGGCGCTCGGTGTCTGCGAGATCATCCCGACCGGCCATTCCTTTTACGACTATGATTCAAAATACGTCGCGGGAGGATCAAAACACGAATGCCCGGCAAAACTTTCACCGAATATTTACCAAAAAATACAGACACTGGCACTCAAGGCTCATCAAGCTATCGGCTGTCGGGGCGTTTCCCGGTCGGACTTCCGTTATGACGATCGTCACTCCGAAAACGGCGAAATTGTCTGGCTCGAGGTCAACACCCAGCCGGGCATGACGCCGACGTCTTTGGTGCCGGAAATCGCCGCGCAAGCGGGACACTCGTTCGGCGATTTGTTGAGTTGGATGGTGGAGGACGCTTCGTGTCTGCGTTGAAGTGGGGACAGGGCAACGGGAAGGGCGCGGCCGGGCCGGCGCTGTTCGGCATGCCGTTGTCGTTCGACCATTTCGTGCTGCCGCGCCTGCTCCGCCGGCCGGTGCGCGTGCTGGCGCGCCTCGGCGAAGGCGACTTCGAAGCGCCGCCCTATTGCGCTGCCATGCTGTCGGCGGCACTGCTTGTTTCGAGCAGTGCCTATGGCGCCTATCTCGGCGGATATTCCGACGCCATCGTCCAGAGTGTCACCGCCCGCACCGGCTTTGCCGTCGACCAGGTCAAGGTCGTCGGCAACCGCGAAACGTCCGAGATCGATATTCTCGACAGGCTGGAACTCGACGGCTGGACCTCGCTGATCGGCTTCGATGCCGAAGCCGCGCGCGAACGCATCACCACGCTACCCTGGGTCGAAGCCGCGGCAGTGCGCAAGGTCTACCCGCATACGCTGGAAGTGCGCGTCGAGGAGCGCGAGCCGTTCGCGCTGTGGCAGCAAGGCAGCGCGCTTTCGGTCATCGAGAAATCCGGCACCGTCATTGCGCCATTCTCCGGCGGCAAACAGATATTGCTGCCGCTGATCATCGGCACCGGCGCACCGGCCAAAGCGCCGGATTTCCTAGCCAAGATCAAGAATTATCCGGAGCTCGCCGCGCGGATCAAGGGCTATATCCGCATCGGCGAACGGCGCTGGGACCTCAAGCTTGAAAACGGCATCACGATCAAGCTTCCCGAAGACGGTGAGGATCAGGCGATTGCCGACCTGGTCAGGATGGATCACGAGAACGGGCTTTTGACGCGCGACATCGCCGCCGTCGACATGCGCCTTTCCGATCGTCTGGTCGTCCAGTTGACGCCGGAAGCGGCGACACAGCGCCAAGCCGCGCTCGACGAAAAGCCCAAGATGCTGAAGCGCAAGCCGGAGACGAAGATATGAGCTGGCTTGGCGGCAATAGCGATGCCTCGTCGCGCCGGTCCGGCATCCTGACGGTGCTGGATGTCGGCTCCAGCAAGGTCTGCTGCGTGGTGGCCAAACTCAAGCCGCGCGACGATGGCAAGCTGCTGCGCGGACGCTCGCATCGCGTCCAGGTGATCGGCATCGGCCACCAGAAATCGCAAGGCGTGAAATCGGGCGTCGTCATCGATCTCGACCGTGCCGAGCACGCCATCCGTCTTGCCGTCGACGCCGCCGAACGCATGGCGGGACTGACGGTCGATTCGCTGATCGTCAACATGACTGCCGGCCGGCTGAAGAGCGAGGCTTTTTCGGCCACCATCAATCTCGGCGGCCATGAGGCCGACGAGGCCGACATCAAGCGCGTGCTTGCCGCCGGCGCCAAGCAGGCGTTGCGGGCCGAGCGCGAGGTGATCCATTCGCTTCCCGTAGCCTTTTCGCTGGATGCCGAGCGCGGTGTGCGCGATCCGCGCGGCATGGTTGGCGACCAGCTTGGCGTCGACATGCACGTGCTGACAGGCGACGCAGCGCCCTTGCGCAATCTGGAGCTCTGCATCAACCGCTCGCATCTGTCGGTCGAACGCATGGTGGCGACGCCCTATGCCAGTGGGCTTGCTGCGCTGGTCGACGACGAGCTCGAAATGGGCGCGGCCTGCATCGACATGGGCGGCGGCACGACGACGATCTCGGTGTTTTCGGAAGGCAAGTTCGTCCATGGCGATGCCATCGCGATCGGCGGCAACCACGTCACGCTGGATATGGCCAAGGGCCTGTCGACCTCGCTCGATGCCGCCGAAAGGCTGAAAGTGATGCATGGCTCGGCGCTGCCTGGCAGTGCCGACGACCGCGACCTGGTTTCCATCCATCCGATCGGCGAGGACGGCGAGGTGCCGTTGCAGATCCCGCGCTCGGTGATGACGCGCATCATCCGCGCCCGCATCGACGAGACGCTGGAATTGTTGCGCGACCGGCTGAACAAATCCGGCTACGGCAACGCCGTCGGCAAGCGTGTGGTGCTGACCGGCGGTGCCAGCCAGCTTGCCGGCCTGCCAGAAGCAGCACGCCGCATTCTCGGCCGCAATGTGCGCATCGGACGCCCGCTTGGCGTGGCAGGCTTGCCCGAGGCGGCCAAGGGGCCGGCTTTCTCGACCCCGGTCGGACTTCTGATCTATCCACAGATGGCGAGCTTCGAGAGCCGGCCGGCGAAGGGAATTTCCGGTCTTCGGATGACCGGAACAGGCGGAAAACTGCATCGAATGAGTCAGTGGTTGAGAGACAGTTTTTAATTTTGACGGGGACAGCCCCATAGGCGGCCGCGGCGGCGAAGCGGCGGGAAAGGCAAAGGACGAAGACAATGACCATCAATCTGCAGAAGCCGGACATCACCGAGCTCAAGCCGCGCATCACCGTGTTCGGTGTCGGCGGCGGCGGCGGCAATGCCGTCAACAACATGATCACCGCCGGCTTGCGCGGCGTCGAGTTCGTGGTGGCCAACACCGACGCGCAGGCACTGACGATGTCGAAGGCCGAGCGGCTGATCCAGCTCGGCGCGCATGTCACCGAGGGTCTCGGCGCCGGATCGCAGCCTGAAGTCGGGCGCGCGGCGGCGGAGGAATGCATCGATGAGATCATCGATCATCTCTCCAACACGCATATGTGCTTCGTCACTGCCGGCATGGGCGGCGGCACCGGCACCGGGGCGGCTCCCGTCGTTGCCCGCGCTGCCCGCGAAAAGGGTATCCTTACCGTCGGCGTCGTCACCAAGCCGTTCCACTTCGAAGGCCAGCGCCGCATGAAGACGGCCGACATGGGTATCGAGGAACTGCAGAAATGCGTCGATACCCTGATCGTCATTCCCAACCAGAACCTGTTCCGGCTGGCCAATGACAAGACCACCTTCGCCGATGCCTTCGCCATGGCCGACCAGGTGCTCTATTCGGGCGTTGCCTGCATCACCGACCTGATGGTCAAGGAAGGCCTGATCAATCTCGACTTCGCCGACGTCCGCTCGGTCATGCGCGAAATGGGCAAGGCGATGATGGGGACTGGCGAGGCTTCGGGCGAGGGCCGTGCAATGGCCGCGGCGGAAGCCGCCATCGCCAACCCGCTGCTCGACGAGACCTCGATGAAGGGCGCCAAGGGCCTGCTGATCTCGATCACCGGCGGCCGCGACCTGACCCTGTTCGAAGTCGATGAGGCGGCAACCCGCATTCGCGAAGAGGTCGACCAGGATGCCAACATCATTCTGGGCGCCACTTTCGACGAGGAACTCGAAGGCGTTATCCGCGTGTCAGTGGTCGCCACCGGCATCGACAAATCGGCGGCCGAAATCGCTGCCGCGCCGATCGCCATCCGCACGGCTCCGCCGAAGGCGGCCAGCCGCCCGGCGGCCCAGGTCACGGAAATGCGCCCGGCGCCTGTCCAGCAACCGATCTATGAACCACGTGCTGCCGACCCGGTCGCCGAGGCCATTCAGCTCGCCGAGGCGAATGCGGCAGCGGTGGCGCAGGCCCGCCCGGCACCGGTCGCGCATGCGGAAGACTTCCGTCCGCAGAGCAAGATCTTCCAGGCGCCTCCGGCTCAGCCGCAGCCGATGATGCAGCCAGCGGTTCAGCAAGCGATGCAGCCTGCTCCGCATCGTGAAATGCCGCAGCCGGTTGCCGCAGCACCCCAGCGCATGCCGCGGGTCGAGGATTTCCCGCCGCAGGTGAAGGCCGAAGTGGAAGCCAAGGCGCGCCCGGCCGACCACGAAAACAGCGGCCCGATGGGCTTGCTCAAGCGCCTGACCAACGGCTTGACCCGCCGCGAAGAGGAGCCTGCAAGGCTGCAGCCGGCGCAGCCGCGCGAACCGAAACTGCGCCAGGCGCCGGCGGAAGTGCGCCGCCTTGCCAGCCAGGATCCGCAGCTTTACGCGCCGCGCCGCGGCCAGCTGGACGAGCAGGGCCGACTGACGCCGCAGAGCCGGGCTGTCCAGGAAGACGATCAGTTGGAGATTCCCGCCTTTCTGCGCCGACAGGCCAATTGATCTGTTAACGGTTCGTAACAGTTGTTAACAGGCGAGCAGGAGACTGTTCGCCTGTTAACGTTAAAAACGATTTCAGAACAAGGACTTATGAGGCGTTCCCTCCCGGGACCGCAGTTACAAAGAGTAAGAAACCGTGATTTGGAGTCTCCCTGCGGGATCATTATCTTCGCCACCGACCAAAGTCGGTTTGCTGGGAGTCTCGGGGAAGTGGCCCTGCCTGCCGATCAATCAAGAGCCGCGCCCTCAGGGCAGATGAAGCGGACCTAGGCAGTACGGGCTATGGGGATTGTTTTGCACGACTATCAGACGACACTTAAATCGCGCGCGACGCTGACTGGCATCGGCGTTCACAGTGGCAATCCGGTCACCGTCCATTTCCTGCCGGCGGATGCCGATACGGGTGTCGTCTTCCAGCTTTCGAATGCAAGCGGAAGCCACGAATTTCGCGCGCTCGTCTCCGAGGTCGGCGCCACCGATCTCTGCACCATGCTTGGCGATCCGCAAGGCGAGCACATTGCCACGGTCGAGCATCTGATGGCGACGCTTTTCGGGCTTGGAATCGACAATCTCGTCATCGAAATCGACGGCCATGAGGTGCCTATCCTCGACGGCAGCGCAGTGATGTTCGTCGAGGCCATTGACCAGGCAGGCATCGAAACGCTGCCGGTCAAGCGTCGCTACATCAGGGTGGTCAAGCCGGTTCGCATCGAGAACGGAGCCTGCTGGGCGGAGTTCAGGCCCTATGACGGCACGCGCTTCGAGATCGAGATCGATTTCGAAAGTCCGGCGATCGGGCGCCAGCTTTTTGCATCCGACATGAACGCCGACATTTTCCGCCGCGACGTCGCGCGGGCCCGCACGTTCGGTTTCATGAAGGACGTCGAGCGGCTGTGGGCGGCCGGCTATGCGCTCGGCTCCTCGTTGGAAAACTCCCTGGTGATCGGCGACGACAACCGCGTGATCAACATGGGAGGCCTGCGCTATCCCAACGAGTTCGCGCGCCACAAGACGATGGATGCGATGGGCGACCTGGCGCTCGCCGGTGCCCGGTTCATCGGCTGCTTCCGCTCCTATCGTGGTGGCCACAGGCTGAACGCGGCTGCGCTGCGCCGTCTCTTGTCGGACCGTTCGGCTTTCGAGATCGTCGAGACGACGCGCCGCGAGCGCGGGCGTACCGCGGAGATGAGCGCCGTCAACGCACCCCTCTATGCGCCCTGGATGATCTGATTCTTAAGGTCTTACGGCCCACATTGCGGTCAAGCTGTGTTGCATGGATGCATCACCGGCCGGCCAAATTACACAGCTTTCCAGGTGGCGCCAAACCGCCACAAAAATGTGCGATTGGCCGGGGATAGCGTTGCCGGGCAAGGCAATTATGGTTTATGGCTGCTGCCGTCGACTGAAATGACGCCGAAAGGGCGGAATCCAAACATGTTTTTCAAGCGAGTTGGTCAATCGAAGGCGCTGCGGCGGGCTGTTTTCCTGGCGCTTTCGGTGGTCGTTCCATCGCTGTTTCTGTCGGCCTGCATGTCGTCCGAGAAGGACGTCGATCTGTCGACCTATGTCGATCAGACCGAGCCGGCCGACGTGCTCTACAATCAGGGTCTCGCCAATCTGAATGCCGGGCGACTGCAGGAGGCAAGCCGCAAGTTTGACGCCGTCGACCGCCAGCATCCATATTCCGAATTCGCCCGCAAATCGATGGTGATGGGTGCCTTTGCCGACTACCGTCAGGGCAATTACGATGAGGCGATCGGTTCGGCCAAGCGCTACCTGACCCTGTACCCGTCGACCGACGATGCAGCCTATGCCCAATATATTATCGGGCTGAGCTACTACCGCCAGATCAAGGACGTCACCCAGGACCAGAAGGAAGCGCGTCTTACCGTGCAGACGATGCAGGACCTCGTGACGCGCTGGCCCACGTCCGAATATGCCGACGACGCCAAGGAGAAGATCCGCTTCGCCAACGATCAGCTCGCCGGCAAAGAGATGCAGATCGGCCGCTATTATCTCGAGCGCCGCGAATACATCGCAGCCGTCAAACGGTTCCGCAACGTGGTGGAGAACTATTCGAACACACGCCATGTCGAGGAGGCGCTGGCGCGTCTGACCGAGAGCTACTATGCGATGGGGCTAACGTCGGAAGCGCAGACCGCTGCGGCCGTGCTCGGCACCAACTATCCCGACAGCCAGTGGTACAAGGACTCCTACAAGCTCCTGCAGAGTGGTGGGCTCGAGCCGCGCGAGAATGCCGGATCGTGGATCTCCAAGGCCGGGAAGCTGATCACCGGCGCCTGAGCGGCGCGTCACCATGCTCTCCAGGCTGTCGATCCGCGATATCGTTCTGATCGAGAAGCTGGACATCGACTTCTCGTCCGGCCTTTCGGTGCTGACCGGCGAAACCGGCGCCGGAAAGTCCATCCTGCTCGACGCCTTGTCGCTGGCGCTTGGCGCCCGCGGCGACGCCTCGCTGGTGCGGCATGGCGCGGCACAAGGCCAAGTCATCGCCGTGTTCGACGTGCCGCGCAATCACGCGGCTCGCATGCTGCTTGCCGAGAATGCCATCGAGTACGACGGCGACATTATCCTGCGCCGCGTCCAGACGGCTGACGGCCGCACGCGCGTGTTCGTCAACGACCAGCCGTCCAGCGTGACGCTGATGCGCGACATCGGCCGTGCGCTGGTCGAGATCCACGGCCAGCATGACGAGCGCGCTTTGGTCGATCCCGGCGCCCATCGCGAGTTGCTCGACAGTTTCGGCGGTCATCTGGGTGCCGCGCGGGCAACCGGCGAGGCGTGGCGGCATTGGCGTACCTGTGAGCAGGAATTTTCACGGCACGGGGCCAAAGTCGAGGCAGCTGCCCGCGAGGCCGATTATCTGCGTGCGGCGGTCGCCGAATTGACCAGGCTCGATCCGCAACCGGGCGAAGAGACCGAGCTCGCCGAACTGCGCGCCTCGATGATGCGTGCCGAAAAGATCGCCTCGGAAATCCACGATGCGCAGGATGTGCTCTCGGGCCCGTCCTCGCCCTTGCCGCAGTTGGCCAGCCTGCTCAGGCGGCTGCAGCGCAAGGTGACGGAAGCGCCCGGCTTGCTCGAGGATGTCGTCAAGTCGCTCGACGAGGCGATGCTGTCGCTCGACGCGGCGCAGTCGGGCGTCGAAGCCGCACTGCGCGCCACCGAATATGATCCGCAGCGGCTGGAGAAAGCCGAGGAGCGGCTGTTTTCGCTGCGTGCCGCGTCGCGCAAGCACAGCGTCGCCGTCGACGACCTGGCACAATTGCGTGACACCATGGCGGCCGACCTTGCCGATCTCGACGCCGGCGAAGAGCGCCTGCATGCGCTGGAGACACAGGCTGCAGCGGCGCGCCAGGCCTATGACATTACGGCGGCCCAGCTGTCGTCGCTTCGCCATGCGGCGGCCGTCGGGCTGACCAAGGCGGTAATGGCCGAACTGCCGGCGCTGAAGCTCGAACGGGCCGAGTTCATCGTCGAGATCGCAAGCGATGCCGAGAGCCGCATGGAAGAAGGCATCGACCAGGTCGAGTTCTGGGTGCGCACCAACCCCGGCACCAGGCCCGGCCCGATGATGAAAGTCGCTTCCGGCGGCGAGCTTTCGCGCTTCCTGCTGGCGTTGAAGGTAGCACTCGCTGACCGGGGCTCGGCGCCGACCTTGGTCTTCGACGAAATCGACACCGGCGTCGGCGGTGCGGTTGCCGACGCCATCGGCCAGCGGCTGGCGCGGCTGGCAAAACGCGTGCAGGTGCTTTCGGTCACGCATGCACCACAAGTGGCGGCGCGCGCGGCGACGCATTTCCTGATCTCCAAATCGGGCGGGGCCGACCGGGTCTCGACCGGCATCGCCGAGATGGACCGGGCGGCGCGGCAGGAAGAGATCGCACGCATGCTCGCCGGCGCCACCATCACCGACGAGGCGCGCGCGGCGGCCGAGCGGCTGCTGCGGGAGAACACCGCTGCAGCCTAGAGCGGTTCATCGTTTCACGGAAACGCCGAACCGCTCTACTTCTTTGTTTTGCGCAATTCCGGACGGAAAACCGTTTCACACTTTTCCCGGAATTGCTCTAGACGAGTTCGTTTCCGGCGCTCGTGACCTGAGTCAGGGTCTGGCGCCATCCTGCTGTTCAGGAATGATTTTCCGTGCCTGGTCTCTCCCTCGTGAGAGAATCCTGCTCTATTGTGTCGCGCCACCGTGGAGGGAGCAGTGCATGGACGAAAAACCAGTCGATTCGCTCAGCGAAAGCGAGGCGGCAAGCGAGTTGAAGCGGTTGGCGCAGGAGATCGCCGAGCACGACCGGCGCTACCATGGCGAGGACGCGCCGATAATCACGGATGCGGAATATGACGCGCTGACGCGGCGCAACCTCGCCATCGAACAGCGCTTCCCCGCTTTGGTGCGTGAGGATTCGCCCTCACGCAGGGTCGGCGCGCCGCCGGCGGAAGGCTTTGCCAAGGTGCGCCACGCGGTGCCGATGCTCAGCCTAGCCAAGGCCTATACCGACCAGGACGTCGCGGACTTCATCGAACGGGGCCGGCGATTCTTTGACCGCGACAAGGATCTGAACATCGCCTTCACGGCGGAGCCGAAGATCGACGGGCTATCGGCTTCCCTGCGGTATGAAGGCGGTGTGTTCGTGCAGGGAGCAACGCGCGGCGACGGCGTCGTCGGCGAGGACATCACCGCCAATCTCAAGACCATCGCCGATATTCCCAAGACCTTGAAGGGATCGGACTGGCCCGAGGTCATCGAAATACGCGGTGAGGTCTATATGACCTACGCGGAATTTGAGGCGCTGAAGCAACGTTCGGCGGCGATAGGCGGCCAGGATTACGTCAATCCGCGTAACACGGCGGCCGGGTCGCTCCGTCAGAAGGACCCGTCCGTTACCGCCAGCCGCAACCTCAAATTCTTTGCCTATGCCTGGGGCTATACGACGAAGGATCCGGCTCCGACCCAGTACGATTCGGTGCAGAAGTTCGCGGAGTGGGGGTTCAAGGTCAGTCCGCTGATGGTCCGAGCAAAATCGGTCGAGGAACTGGTCGCGCACTATCACCTAATCGAGACCCAGCGCTCATCGCTCGGCTACGACATCGACGGCGTCGTCTACAAGGTCGACCAGCTGGAATTGCAGCGCAGATGGGGCTTTGTCACCGGCGAACCACGCTGGGCCATTGCCCACAAATTTCCGGCCGAACAGGCGATGACGACCGTGCTCAGGATCGACATTCAGGTCGGCCGTACCGGTACGCTGGCGCCCGTTGCCCGGCTTGCGCCCGTCACGGTCGGCGGCGTCGTGGTCGAAAACGTCACGCTTCACAACGAAGACTACATCAAGGGTCTGGACAGCAACGGCCAGCCGATCCGCGACGGCTATGACGTGCGTATCGGCGACACGGTGGTCATCCAGCGGGCAGGGGACGTCATTCCGCAGATCGTCAGCGTCGTCGCCGACAAGCGGCCGACTGATGCCGTGCCCTACGAATTCCCGCACAAATGTCCGATCTGCGGCTCGCCGGCAACGCGCGAGATCAACGAGAAGACCGGCAAGGAAGATTCCCGCCGACGTTGCACCGGCGAACTGATCTGTCCTGCGCAGGCCGTCGAAGGATTGCGCCACTTTGTGTCGCGCGGCGCCATGGATATCGAAGGCCTGGGCGCTGAAAACATAGACCTGTTCTTCAATGCCGGGTTGGTCAAGACAGCCGCCGATATCTTCACTCTCCGGGACCGCCGTCCCGCCGTCACCAAGGCGCTGGCGGAGCGACGGGAGGAGCAGGCCAGGCAGCGCGAGGCCGCATCGGGCAAAACGCGCAAGAATGTACGCAGCGTCGAGGAACGCAACTATGACGGCCTCGACAAGCTCTTCGCTGCCATCGACGCCCGCCGCGAACCGGAACTTGATCGCTTCATCTTCGCGCTGGGCATCCGCCATATCGGCGAAACGACGGCCGCTGTGCTTGCCCGAACCTTCTCGACGATCGAGGAGTTGATCCGCATCGGCAAGGAGACGGCAGCGGCAGCCGATCCACACAGCGTTTTTCCTTCGATCAACGGCATCGGCGATACGGTGATAGGCGCGCTTCGCGATTTCTTCGGCAATGAACGCAACGACGCCGTGCTTGAAGCGCTGCTCACACAGGTCCATCCGAAGCCGTACATTGTGAACGTCTCAGCCGATAGTGCGGTCGCCGGCAAGACAATCGTGTTTACAGGCACGCTGGAAAAGATGACGCGCCCGGAGGCCAAGGCGATGGCCGAACGCCTCGGCGCGAAGGTCGCCGGCTCGGTTTCCGCGAAGACCGATCTTCTGGTGGCAGGGCCAGGCGCCGGTTCCAAGCTGAAGGATGCGACCAAATTCGGCATCGAGGTGATCGACGAGGACACCTGGCTGCAGCGGATCGGCAAGGGCGGGTGATGGCGGCTGCGTTCAACGGTTTTGGGCAAAAGGCCATTCCCTTCCTCAAGGCGCTGGATTTTCATCAGAGCCGGGAGTGGTTTTTGGAAAACCGCGACCTTTTCGAACGCGACCTGCGCGGTCCCTTCGGCGATCTGGTCGAGACGCTCTCCGAGCGCTTCATGGCATTGGGGCTCGGCCTGCGCGGCGACCGCAAGAAGTCGCTGTTCCGGATTAATCGCGATGTGCGTTTCGCCAAGGACAAACGGCCTTATAACCGGCATTTGTCGGCGATCCTTTCGCCCGACGGCACCAAGATGGAACAGGGCGTTTTTTACGTCCATATCGGGCTCGAGCGATGCTTTGCCGCCATTGCCTGGTGGCAGCCCGGACCGGAGCTATTGCTGGCGCTGCGCAACGCGATCGCGAAGCGGCCCGCTGAATTCCGCAGCCTCGTCGCGGCGCTGAAGAAGAACGGCCTCGAGATCGACCCGGACGGCTGCATGAAGCGCACGCCGCGCGGCTTCGAGCATATCGCCGAGCCCGATCTCGCTGCCGCGATCCGCAACCGGCATTTTGCCGTCCGGCACGCAATCGAGCCGGCGGATATCTACGGAGCTGGATTGGTCGACGAACTCGTCGACTTCGTCATGCGGGCAAAACCGCTGCTCGACTGGGGCAGGGCGATCGATGGCAAGGCTTCGCCGCGCTAGGCTCGGAAGCGAGCTTGCCGCGACGCTTCAGCCATCATTTCCGCTGATCGTTTGCCTCAAGCAAATTGGTGTGACAAGCCGGGCCGCTCTCTCTACATACGGCCGTTCCCAAGGAGCGATCGATGTCGGCGGAAGCAATCTCCGAAAACGGAGCGAAAAGCGATTTCTGGGACGGCGTGCGGCTCAGCATGCCCGTCGTGGTGGCGTCGGCGCCGTTTGCATTGCTGTTCGGTGCGCTCGCAGTTGACAACGGGTTTTCCGTGCTCGAAGCGTTCCTGATGAGCGCAACGGTGTTCGGCGGCGCCAGCCAGATGGTCGGCATCGAGCTGTTCGGCCAGCATGTCGCGCCGTGGCTGATCGTGCTGTCGATCTTCGCGGTGAATTTTCGCCATGTGCTCTATTCGGCTGGCATCGGCCGGCGCATCGCGCATTGGCCGCTGATCCAGCAGGCGATAGGCTACTTCGTGCTTACCGATCCGCAGTTCGCGGTGGCCGAGCGCAAGGCGGAGGCCGGCGAGACCGTCGGGTTCACCTGGTATATGGGGCTTGGGCTGCCGGTCTATGTGTTCTGGACCATCGAAAGCGCGCTCGGCGCGATGTTCGGCAAGCTTATTCCCGACACCCATGCGTTGGGCATCGATTTCCTGCTGCCGATCTATTTTCTCGGCCTAGTCATGAGCTTCCGCAAGCGGCCGCTGTGGCTGCCGGTGGTCATCGCCAGCGCTGCCGCCTCCATCATTGCATACAAAACGGTCGGCTCGCCCTGGCATGTCTCCATAGGTGCGCTGGCCGGCGTGCTGCTCGCCGTCATCCTGCCGCCCCGCCACAGCGGCGTGGAGGTACGGCGATGAGCACGACCTTGTGGATCATCATCGCCGCTTCGATCGCGACCTATCTGACCCGCATCGGCGGTCATCTGGTGATCTCGCGTTTCGATCAAATCCACCCGCGCGTCGAAGCCGGGCTCAGCGCCGTGCCGGCGGCGGTGCTGACCACGCTGGTGGCGCCGGCGGCGCTCAGCGCCGGGCCGGCGGAATGGGCAGCCTTGATCGTTGCCGGCTTGGTCTCACTGCGCGGCGGCCTGATGGCGATGTTCCTGGCGGGTGCTGCCGTGCTGATCCTCGCGCGGCAGCTCGTCGGCTGATCGACTTTTGCCTTGGCGGCGAGAGCACACATGCGTTTTACCGCAGCGACTATTGCCGCGCCGACCCGCGACAGGCTCAGCCGGATCGCCTCCGATCTCTCCTGGTGGGCGCGACGCACGGCGTCACTATAGAGGGCTTCGCGCTGCTTCGGCGTCAATGCGCTTAGATCGGTCGGCTGGATGCCGAAGGGCTTACGCGACATTTCCATCTCCCCTGGTTTGCCGTGTTGATCGGCAGCTACACCGGCGATTTACGGGAAAGGCATAATCAGTTAAAATGAATAATTAAGATCGTTATGTTCTCCAGGAGAGATGTATGGATTTGGCCGATCTGCGCATCTTCCGCACGGTGGTGCGCGAGGGTGGAATCACCAGGGCGGCGGAAAAACTGTTTCGCGTGCAGTCGAACGTGACCACACGCATCCGGCAGCTCGAGGAGGATCTCGGCGTGCAGCTGTTTATCCGGGAGGGCAAGCGCCTGCACGTATCGCCGGCCGGTCACAGATTGGTCGGCTATGCGGATCGGCTGCTGGCGCTTGCGGAGGAGGCGCGAACGGCGATGCTCGATCCACGCCCGCGCGGCACTCTTCGCCTAGGTGCCATGGAGAGCACCGCTGCGGCACGGCTTCCAAGTCTGCTCGCCGAATACCATGCACGGCATCCCGAAGTGGAAATCCAGTTGCGCACCGGCAATCCGCAGGTTCTCGCGACCGCCATGCTTGCCGGTGAGCTCGATGCAGCGTTCGCCGCCGAGCCGATCGCCGACGCCCCATTCGAAAAGCTGCCCGCGTTTCACGAGCAGCTGGTCATTGTCTCGGCGGCATCGCGCGTTTCGGTCGAAGACCACCTGGACATGCCCAAAACCATGATAGCCTTCGAGCACGGCTGTCCGCACCGCAAGCGGCTGGAACAATGGTATGCGCGCCGAGGGTTCATGGCCGAGAAAACCATCGAGCTTGGTTCATACCATGCCATCCTTGGTTGCGTGGTGGCTGGCATGGGCATAGCGCTGATGCCGAAAAGCGTGCTTTCGGGTTTCCCGGAAAGCCGCTGGCTAAAGCTGCACGAACTGCCCTCTGACGAAGACAACGCCGTCACGGTGTTGTTCTGGCGCAAGGGAGCCGGTTCTCCCAACGTCACCGCTTTGCAGGGACTGCTTGCGGAGCAATGCCTGTCAACCGGCGTTGCCGCCGCGGCTATTGCTTGAAGTCGTGCGGCAGCGGCGCGGTTGCCTTTTCCAGCCAGGCCAGCGTTTCGCCGTCGAGCATCGGTCCGATCTCGGCCAGTACGCGCGCATGGTATTCGTCAAGCCAATGCAACTCGTCGCGGGTTAAAAGGTCCGATCGGACCAGCCGCTTGTCGATCGGCGCCAGCGTCAGTGTCTCGAAGCCGTGCATGGCGATGTCGCCGCCCTCGATTGCCTCGGCCGGTGTCACCAGAATCAAGTTCTCGATGCGGATGCCGTAGGAACCTTCCTTGTAATAGCCGGGCTCGTTGGAGACGATCATGCCGGCCAGCAGCTTTTCGGTACCGGTCTTGGCGATACGCTGCGGGCCCTCATGCACGGCAAGATAGGAGCCGACACCGTGCCCGGTGCCATGGGCGAAATCGCAGCCGTGTCTCCATAGCGCCAGGCGCGCCACTGCATCGATTTCGGAGCCGCGCGTGCCCTGGGGGAAGCGCAGCATGGAGATGCCGATCATGCCTTTCAGCACCAGCGTGAAGCGCTCGCGCATCTCCTCGGTTGGCGCGCCAATCGGAACCGTGCGGGTAATGTCGGTGGTGCCGTCCTGGTACTGCCCGCCGGAATCGAGCAGGAACAGCTCGCCATCCCCCAGCTTGCGATTGGTGGCGCGGGAGACGCGGTAGTGCATGATAGCGCCGTTAGGACCAGCGCCGGAGATGGTATCGAACGATACGTCGCGCAGCGGCATCTGCGTTTCTTCGCCGGTCTGACGGCGCGTCTCCTCAAGCCTGGTGACAACGGCGATTTCGTCGAGCGTGCCGGGCTTCTGGCGGTCGAGCCAGCACAGCAGCTTGGCGACCGCGGCGCCGTCGCGGCGATGTGCGGCGCGTGCGCCGGCGATCTCAGCTTTGTTCTTTGTTGCGCGTGGAATGCGGGCCGGATCGGCCGTGGCAATGACGGTGCCGCCATTATCCTCGACCAGCATTCTGAGCTTGTCCGCCGCGAGAACCGGGTCCAGCGCGATTTTTGCGCCGCCCTTGGCCCGGGTGACGATTGCCGTTTCGAATTCACCTGGTTCGTGCAATTCGGCGAGCTGCGTCAGGTAGGCCGCGACGGTGCGCGAAAACTTGCGCTGGTCCATGAAAAGCAGATGCGAGCCGTCGGCGGCGAGCACGGCAAAGCCGAGCGCCAGCGGTGTGTGCGGTACGTCGCCGCCACGGATATCGAACGCCCAGGCAATGGAGGAGGGGTCGGTCAATACGGCATGGGTGGCGCCGTCCTTCTCGGTGGCCGCCGCCAGCCGCACCAGCTTGTCCTTGGCCAGTTCGCCGGCAAAGCCGATCGGGTGGATCTCGACCGGCCCCAGTGGCGGCCCGGGCTGGTCCTGCCAGATGGCGTCGATTGGATTCTCTTCGAGCGGCACCAGTATCGCGCCTGATTTCTCGGCCGAGGCCTTCAGCGCCTTGACGTCACTGATCGTATGGAGCCACGGATCGAAACCAAGTCGCACGCCCTTGCCGAGATTGTCCTTGATCCAGTTGGCCGGCGGGTTGTCGACAAGGCTCTCGATCGAAAAGATGTCGAGATCGACCTCCTGGCGCACCTGCAGCGTGTAGCGCCCGTCGACAAACATGACGGCGCGCTCGCCAAGCACAATGGCGACTCCGGCCGAGCCGCTGAAGCCGGTCAGCCATTTCAGCCGTGCCGAGCGATCGGCGACATATTCGCCCTGGTGCTCGTCGGCACGGGGCACAATGAAGCCATCCAGCCCGTTCGCCGCCAACCATTGGCGCAGCATTGCCACGCGCGGCTTGCCAACGGCCGGATCGCCGGCGGAATCGAAGGTCTGGAACATGTCGGCTCTCCTCGAATGCTGGCGCGACCGTAGCGCATGACCTCGAAAATCGGAATCGATTTTCGGAACGATCATTCCCGGTTGCTGCGTGTCTCTTTGCGCATGGAGGCCATGCAGAATCGGCGATTTCAAAAAGCGTCAGCAAGGCTTACCTTCTTCACGTGGAGGAAAGAGTCCTATTGCCCTGCAAAGGAGACCGTCATGTCCACGATTTCACGTAGACGCGGATTTTTCAGAAACGCTGTGAAAGCGCTGATCGAAGCTCGCCAGCGCGAAGCGAGCCGGTATGTGAGCGGCGTTCTGCTTGGCTTTGACGACGAAACGCTGAAAGCTCACGGCTACGATCGCGAACAGCTGAAGAAAGCGGCGAACTCGCGCTAGGTCCGAGTTGATTCCGGCTTGCGTTGAAGGCGCTGCGCCTCAGCGCTTGAGGTGAATCGTCACCCAGCCCCCGCGGTGCAAGGTGCGGACGTGCCGGAATTTCTGGCCGACATAGGCCGCGATTACCGCATCGCGCTGGCGCTCGAGGATGCCCGACAAAACGATCGAGCCACCGAGCGCGATATGTCCGGCCATTTGCGGCGCCAGACGCATCAGCGGCCGCGCCAATATGTTGGCGACGATCAGGTCGAAGGGCGCACGCGCGGCAAAGATCGGATGATGAAAACCGGGCGCCGCCACCGTTTCAATGAGCCCCTTGACCTGGTTCAGCCGCGCATTGGCGGCGGCCACCTTGACGGCGACCGGGTCGATGTCGGTCGCCAGCACCGGTATATGCGCGAGCCTGGCCGCTGCGATGGCGAGCACCGCGCTGCCGGTGCCAAGGTCGAGCGCGTTGCGCGGATGCTCGCGCTGTATGACCTGCTCCAGCATTTCGAGGCAGCCGGCGGTGGTGCCGTGATGGCCGGTACCGAAGGCAAGGCCGGCCTCGATCTCGATGGCGAGCTCGCCGCTGTGGCGCTTCCTGCGGTCATGCGCGCCATGGACGAAGAAGCGCCCGGCCCGCACCGGCTTCAATCCCTCCAGCGAGCGCGCCACCCAGTCGATGTCGGGCAGCGCTTCGCGCGCTATCGGTTTCGACAGCGACAGTCCGGCAAGGATGTCCCTAAGCCGCGCCTCGACCGCATCGACGTCGTCGTCGGCATAGAGCGATACTTCGTGGATGTCGCGGTCCTCGTCGACCTCGAGCACCGCAATCGGCAGGCCCTCATCGTCGAATGCCGCACCGAGCGCCGCGAAGATGCGATCAGCCTCGATCTTGCCCGCGGTGAAATACAAACGCGTCTGCGTCATTACCGGATATGTCAACCTTCCGCCGCCAGCCGTTTGAGCTTGGCGATGGCGGCATCCGGGCTTTCGCCATAAGCAATGGTGCCGGCGAAATCGCCCTTGGCGTTGAGCAGCAGCACCGAAGCAGTGTGGTCCATCGTGTAGTCGCCGTCGCTCGTGTCGACTTTCTTCCAGTAGATGCCGAAGGACTTGGCCATGGCGTGGACCTTGTCGGGATCGCCTGATATGCCGAGGATGCGATCGGAGAAATTGCTGACATAGGTGTTCATGATTTCGGGCGTATCGCGCTCCGGGTCGACCGTAACGAAATAGGCACGCAGGTTCTTGCCGTCGTCGCCCATCGTCTTCAGCCAGCCGGCCAACTCGAAAAGCGTGGTCGGGCAGACTTCCGGACAGTGCGTGAAGCCGAAGAAGACGACGCTGGGGTGGCCGCGAAACGCGGCTTCGGTGACCGGCGCGCCCTTCTGGTCGACCAGCGTGAACGGTGCTCCGAACGGCTCGCCGCCATAATGTCCGCGGTACCAGTCGAAGGTGAGCCAGCCGATTCCGGCGGCCATCAGGACGAGAATACCGACCAGAATTGAACGCATCATCAGTGAAAGTCCGTCGTTATTCCATCGGGCGCCGGGTTGGCGCCGTGAAGGCCCTGGCTTGGCGAACACTCTTAGCGGTTCGGTCGTGCCGACGCAAAGATGTCGCGTTGCCGCAACCGGCAATCCTGTGGGAGGCGATCTGCTTGCAAAGCGCTGCCGTTCGTCCCACCTGAGGTCGGCAAAATTCGAACCGCAGGAGGCCTCTTTGCGAAAACTGATTGGCGGCGCGTTAGCCGCATGCCTTGTCATTGGCGCCGGCGCGGCCGCCGCCGAGGAAGTCGGCAAGGTCGGCGTCGATTGGCTCGGCAACGATATCATCGTCGAGGCGATCAAGGATCCGAAGGTCGAGGGCGTGACCTGCCACGTCTCCTATTTCGACCGTGGCGTGATCGACCGCCTGCAGAAAGGCAACTGGTTCGAGGACCCGTCCGATTCCTCGATCTCCTGCCGCCAGACCGGGCCGATCACCATTGGCGACATCGACATGAGCGAGGCCGGCGAGGAGGTGTTCAAGCAAGGCATCAGCCTGATCTGGAAAAAGCAGGTGGTGAACCGCATCTACGACAAGGCCAACGAGACCCTGATCTACCTGTCGCATTCACGCCAGGTGCAGGATGGCTCGGCAAAAATGTCGGTCACCACCGTGCCGCTCTACGGCCAGAACGTGGTGTGGACCAGCGGCAAGCCGAAATAGAGACTGAAGGTGCTACAGGGTCCTTGGCGCGTCCAAACGGATGCGCGGCGCTGCACTCGGCTTGCGAGACTATGCGCGCGGGCGTAAAGCGCGCGCATGGACCGTCCCGAACACCTTGTCCTGAAAGATCCCGAGCCGCGCATCCATCCGACGGCGGAGCTGAAGGCGTGCAAGCTTGGACGCTACGCGTCGATCGGCGAGCGGGTCATCCTGCGCGAGGTGACGGTCGGCGACTTTTCCTACTTCGAGCGCCACGCCGAGGCGATCTATACGACGATCGGCAAATTCTGCTCGATCGCCGCCAACAGCCGCATCAATGCGCTGGAGCATCCGGTCGAGCGGCTGACGCAGCACAAGATCAGCTATCGGCCCAACGAGTATTTCCGCTGGCTGGGTGTCGATCAGGCGTTCCGCGACCGGCGGCGGGCGAAAGCCGTCAGCATCGGCCATGATGTCTGGATCGGCCATGGCGCCGTGATCATGCCTGGCGTAGTGATCGGCAACGGCGCGATCGTCGGTGCCAACGCGGTGGTGACGCGCCACGTGCCGGCCTATGCAATCGTCGCCGGCGTTCCGGCCAGGCCAGTGCGGCAGCGCTTCAGCGCGGAAACTGCGGCCCGGATCGAACGGCTTGCCTGGTGGGACTGGCCGCTCGAGAAACTGGCCAGGGCAGTCCCCGACATGCAGGCCTTGCCCATCGAGGCTTTCCTCGACCGCTGGGAAAACGACGCCGCCTGAGTTCGGGCTATCTGCAAGCGGTCCGACGGCCTGCGCGATCTGCTCCTCCAACAATGTACCCGCGACCTTCCGCCGCGAGGGAACCAGGAGCGGCTGCCAACTGTTTCTGCAGACACAATGAACTCGGCTTCCGTCCGGGTTCGTCGCCCGGCTGTTGAGGGAGTTTGAATGATTGAGAAGCTTTTCACCAGGATCGCCAACAACGTCGCCCATTTTGCCGGCCTGCCGCCGACGTTTGCCGTCTGTTTCCTGATCATCGTCGTCTGGGCGGCAAGCGGGCCGATGTTCGGCTTTTCGGACACCTGGCAGCTCGTCATCAACACCGGCACGACGGTCGTCACCTTCCTGATGGTGTTTCTCATCCAGAACACCCAGAACCGCGATGGCGCTGCGATCCAGGCGAAGCTCGACGAATTGATCCGGGTCAGCACAGCCCAGAACACCTTCATCGGTATCGAACACCTGACTGAGACCGAGGTCGAAGAGATCCGCAAGAAATGCGAACAGGCAGCGAAGCGGCATGATCAGAAGCTTGCCGAGTTGGCAGCCGAGAAAGCCATGGCGAAGAAGCGGAACACGAAGAAGCACGCGGCGGCGTGATATAAAGGTCCGGCGCATACCTGCGAAGATCGGATCCGATTCTTTGCTACGGTGATCTTCGGTTCGGGATCATGCGGTGCGTGTCATGAATGCCGCGAAAGCATCTTTGTAGTCCGGGTGCCAGCGCGACAGGGCAGGGCGGTTCTCGATGAGGTCGCCAATCGCCCAGCCCATGCGCTTTTCGTCCATGGACCGGGTCGCCTCGTTATCGGGACACAGGATGTAGAAATCGCCACGCAGTAGCGAGGCCAGCATGAAGTCGATGACCTGCTCGCCGGTCCAGGCGCCGGCCGGCTTTTCGGTCGCACCTTCGGTCAGGCCGGTAAAAGTGAACCCGGGGATAAGCAGATGCGCCGCGACACTGGCGCCCGGCTCGTTGCGCAGCGCGTGCGCCAGGCCTTCGGTATAGGTCTTCACGCCCGCCTTGGAAACGTTGTAGGCGAGGTTGCCGGGCGGCGTGGTGATGCCTTGCTTGGAGCCGGTGTTGACGATCAGGCCCGGCTTTCCCGCCGCCAGCATGCGCGGCGCAAAGGCCTCGACGCCATGGACGACGCCCCAGAAATTGATATCCAGCAGCCGTTTCCAGGCGTCGCGGTTCTCCCACGGCTTGCCGGGATTGTTGCCGACGCCGGCATTGTTCATCAGCAGCGATACGTCGCCGAAGGCGCCGAATGTCCTTTCGGCCAGCCGGTCGAGTTCGTCGGCCTTCGAGACATCGGTGGCGACGGCAAGTACGGCGCTGTCGCCGGCGATGGCGGCGACGGCGCGTCGGGCCTCATCGAGGCGTGCGCCGCCAATATCGACCAACACGATGTTCATGCCCATCGCCGCCAGCCGTTTGGCCGCGGCAAGGCCGATGCCGCTGGCCGCGCCGGTGATGACGGCGACATTGCCGGAGGCAAGTGCGGGCAGGGCGGTCTGGATCTCGGCGTCGGTGGTCATGATTTTCTCCTGTTCTGGCCGCGGCGAACTTAGCGCGGAAAGAGGCTCGCGCAAGCCGGTACCGGCATCTTCGGGTTGACCGCATCGGCGGGCGCTGCGCATGCTGATATCGAAAAAGGAGACCTGACGATTGACCGACTGGATCGAGATCCTGAAAGAACAGACCGCCACCGGCGACCAGATGAGCCGCGAGGTGCCACAAATGCTCGCCAATCCCGACATCAGCGAAGCGCAAGTTATGACGCTGTTTTCGGCGCTCGAAAAACAGGCCGAATTCGTCGAAAAGCTGCGCATGGCGCTGGAAAAATTCGGCCATGATTTTTCAGTGATCAAGGCGGCCGAGCGGCTGGAGGAGCGCTACGCCGACCTTGCCGCTTCGGTAGCGGAAAAGCTGAAAGCAATGCGAGGCTAGACGGGGCCTATTTCTCGATCAGCCGCTCGAAGCGCCTGTCCGGCACGAACCAGATCATCGCCACCAGGACATAGATCGAGACACCGATCCAGTGATTGACGAAGGTCAGCGCGATGGCGGAAAGATAGAGGACCAGCGAGATCTTTCCCTTGAGGTCATTGCCCAACGCCCTGGCGAAGAGAGTCTCGTTGCCGTGCAGTCGATGCAGGGCCATGGTGAGGATGTTGAAGCCGATGGCGCAGAGCGCCAGGTCGACGCCATAGACGGCAACCGGCACCGGCGCGAAATGGTTCTCACCCATGAAGGCTGTCGTCGCCGGCATCAGCGATAGCCAGAACAGCAGGTTGAGGTTCGCCCACAGCACGCGGCCGTCGACCCGCTGCACGGTATGGAACATGTTGTGCAAATTGTTCCAGTAGATGCCGACATTGATGAAGGACAGCACATAGCTGAGGAAGATCGGCCAGAGTGGTGCCAGCGCGGAAAAATCCTCGCCATGCGGCACCTTCAATTCCAGCACCATGATGGTGATGATGATGGCGACCACGCCATCGGTGAATGCCTCGACTCGTCCCTTGCCCATGAATCTCCCCTGACAATCCTCTGACGTTAGAAGAGGATATCACTCGGCGCTATCGGCAAAAGCTGCCCAAGTTGTCAGGAGCAAGCCAAGTTGTCAGGAGCAAGAAGGGGGAGGGGAACGGCTGACGCGAAAACGGCGTTAGAGTGTCAGGTCCCGAATATCACGCTATCAAAGGTCGAAAAATGACCGCTCACGCTCAAGTCATGACGCGCGATTACGAACTCGGCGGCCGCGCTGCAGCGGCCGCCGTGGCCGCCATGATTGCGGCTCTTTTCGCCGGCAGCACGGCGCTGACGCCGCTTTACATCATCTACAAGCAGCTCTTCGGCTTCTCGCAGATCACTTTGACGCTGGTCTACGCCGTCTATGTCATCGGCAATCTGGCGGCGCTGCTGATGTTGGGGCGTGTGTCCGATGTCATCGGGCGCCGTCCAATGGCATTGGCCGGGATAGCGGTGGCCGTCGTCAGCGCGGTGGTTTTCCTGTTCGCCGAAAATGTCGCCTGGCTCGACATCGCCCGAATTCTGAGCGGACTGGGAATCGGCGTCGGCGCGGGCACCGGCACCGCCTGGCTCGCCGAATTGCTCCCGACCGACGACAAGTCACAGGCGGCGACGATTGCCACCAGCACCAATTTTCTCGGCCTCGGCCTCGGTGCGCTGGGGGCCGGGTTGCTCGCCGAATACGCGCCCTGGCCGCTCAGGCTGACATTCGTCGTCTACCTGGCGATGCTCGCGACTGTAACCCTGCTGGTCTGGCGCACGCGGGAAAGCGTTTCGCGGCCAGGGAAACTGGCTGACGTTTCGATGCGACCGCGGCTTTCCGTGCCCGATGACATCCGCGCAAGTTTCGTTGCGCCGGCGGTGACCGGCTTTGGCGCAATGGCGCTGGTCGGCTTTTATGCAGCACTCGCACCGAGCATTTTGGCGCAGCAACTGCAGGTAACCAACCATGCCGAAGCCGGCGCTCTGTTCTTTGAATTGGCAATCGTGACGGCCGCCACCATTGTAGCGACAGCACGTCTTTCGAGCCGAGCCGCGATGTTCGCGGCGCTCGCGCTGATGATCCCAACCGTCGCGCTGATTGTTGCGGCGCAGGTCTTCGCCTCGATGGCCATAATGATTGCCGGGACCGCCTTGTGCGGCGTGGCGGCAGCGCTCGGCTATCGCGGCGGCTTGCAAGTGGTGAACGAGATCGCGCCGGCGGACCGGCGCGCCGAAGTCGTCTCGGCCTTCTTCATCTGCTGTTTTTGCGGCAACGCGCTGCCGGTCATCGGCATCGGCGTTCTGTCGACGGTGGCAGGTGCGACCGTGGCAAGCCTGGCCTTTGCCGGCATGATTGTCGTCTTTTCCCTGGTCGCTCTCGGGTTTGGCGCGAAATACGCGCGCTGAGCCGACCTTTCAGCCGTTCGGTGTCTCGGGCGAAAGATGCGCGCGCTGGCGCGGTACGCCGAGGCCGGTATCCGGCGGTTCGCCGGCAGCCGGCCGGCTCTCGATCATGTGCAGGCTGCGCCAGCGGCCGAAGCGATAATAGGCCGCGGCCAGCACGAGCGAGGTTATAGAGCCAGCCGGAAAGCTCCACCACAGAGCTTCCTCGCCGATCACGCTTCGGAAGAAATAGGCGAAGCTGGTGCGCACCAGCAGCACCGAGATCACCAGGATGATCAGCGGCGGCATCACCGCGCCGGTGGCACGCACGGTGGCGAAGAGCACGATGGTGATGCCGAACAGGATGAAGGACCACGATGCGATCTTGTTGATGTGAGTGGCGATCTCGATTGCTGCACTGTCGCTGCCAAGGAAGAGGCTGAGCACCGCGCGATCGAATACGAACAGCAGCGCGACGAGCATGCCGGTGAGCACAAGGTTGAAGCCGACGCCGGAGGTGGCGATGCGTCCAATCCGGTCCCAGCGCCTGGCGCCGACATTTTGCGCCGCCATGGACGACACCGCGGCGCCGATGGCGAGCGCCGGCATTTGGATATAGGTCCAGAGCTGTGCGGCTATGCCGTAGGCAGCTGCAACCTGCGAGCCGTACGAGTTGACCATGCCCATCACCGTCAGCGCCGCAGCCGAAACGACGATCATCTGCAGGCCCATCGGCACGCCCTTGAAGACGACAATGCGCAGCAGCGCCGGGTCCGGCCGCAGCAGAGCGAGATTAGCGCCGGCCAGCCGCAGCGGGTGCTTGCGCGCATAAAGCACGATCAGGATGGCAACCACGCTTACCGTCTGGCCGATCAGCGTCGAGGTGGCCGAGCCGGCGATGCCGAGTTCGGGGAACGGGCCGATGCCGAGGATGAGCAACGGGTTCAAAACGACGTCGAGCACGACGGCCAGCGCCATGAACAGGAAAGGCGTGCGCGAATCGCCGGCGCCGCGCAGCACCGTCATGACGAAGGACAGCAGGTTCATCATCGGCACGGCGAGGAAGATGATGCGCAGATAGGAGCGCGCCAGCGGCAACGCATCGGCCGGCGTGCCGAGCGCATCGAGGATCGCATCGACCCAGATCCAGCCGCAGACCGCGAACACCACCGAGACGAGGAAGAAGAAGGTGGCGCTGGTGCCGACGATGCGCCGGGCTTCGGGCAGATCGCGGGCGCCGACGGATTGCGCGACCAGGATGGTCGCCGCCATGCCGATGCCGAAGACGGTGCCGAGGATGAGAAACAGCACAAGGTTGGCATTGGACGTGGCGGTCAGCGCCGCTTCACCGAGGAAACGGCCGACCCACACGGCATTTATCGAGCCGTTGAGCGACTGCAGCACATTGGAGCCGAGCACCGGCAGGGCAAACAGTAGAAGGGTGCGCGGGATAGGCCCACTGGTGAGGTCGCCGGTCCGCCGGCGCGCGGGCATGTTGTCATCCATGGCAGGCAACTCGGCGAAGGCTTGTCTTGAGTCCGGTCCGCAATGATTGCCGATTTAACGGAACGGGTCGATGCGGCGCTGCAAATTCCGCCTGGCGTGCCTTGATCTAAGCATGTTCTCAAAGCTTCCGGAATCGGATATTGATCACGGACGCGTGGGACCGCATTTCCTGGATCTCAGGGCAAGCCGGGGGGCTCATGTCCGATATTCCGTTGTTTTTTGAGCGCCTGAACCGGCGCGCGTTTCTTGGTGCATCCGCTCTGGGCGCGGCCTCCGTGGCTCTTTCGGCGTGCACCACGACGGACGTGGCAGCGCCGCCAGTGACCGCGGCGCCAAGCGATCCGGCTTTCGGCGATGCCGCAAGCATGTATGCCGCGCGCGTCGATGAGGGCTATCAACTGCCGGCAATCCCGGTAGCCAAGATCGATCCGAAATTCGTTCGCCAAATCGTGTCCGATCCGACCGGAGAAAAACCAGGCACGATCGTCGTCGATATCTCCGAGCACTTCCTCTATCTGGTGAGCGGCGGCGGCAAGGCAATTCGCTATGGCGTCAGCCTCGGCAAGGCCGGTTTCGGATGGACCGGCAGCGCCGTGGTTCAGGCTAGGAAGAAGTGGCCGGTCTGGACGCCGCCGCCGGAAATGATCCAACGCCGGCCGGAACTGGCGAAATACAAGGACGGCATGCCGCCCGGCCCGCAGAGCCCGCTTGGCGCCCGCGCGCTGTATCTCTTCCGCGACGGCAAGGACACGATGTATCGGCTGCACGGCACACCGGAGTGGGATTCCATTGGGAAGAACGCTTCGTCCGGCTGTGTGCGCTTCATGAATCAGGACATTATCGACCTCTACAGCCGCGTCGACGGCGTCGCGCCGGTCTTCGTGCGCCCGAACCTGTCGGCCGCCGGGAAGATCGCCGCCGTGTCGAACAGGACGGCCGAGCCGATCGATGCCGGCGTGCCAAAGGACGCGGAGATGTTGAGGTAAGTGCCTTCGACTGGATCGTCAGTCGCAGGTTTTGCAACGCACCAGGACACCGTCCTTGCGCGGGCGAGCCGCAACTGAAGGGCACGACCGCTCAATCGCGCCAGCTCAGGCGGACGCGTTCCGCGCGTCCGCCTGTATGGGTGCCGCTACTTCTTGGCGAGGCCTGGGAGCGTGACCTGATAGACCAGGAACATGGTGTCGACATCGGCGCCATCCTCGGCCTTGTAGGCCGCGCCTACCTGGAAGCCGTCCTGCGTGAGGAAGTCATTGTCATTGGCGACGAACAGGAAATAGTCGTCGGGCAGTGTTGGATCGAGGACGCTCACCACCGACATCGCCTCCCACTTCTCCGAAAGGTTGTTGCGGTCGTTGGGCGCACCATTGTGCAGCCCGAAGCGGCCGAGCTCGGTCTTGTCGTTGATGTCGATGAACGGCGTCAGCTTGGCCGGCGTCACCGATGGATCGAGCTCACCCTTGGGCGCCAGCGGCTTGTCCTTGTCGAATTCTGTGCCGGCGACATCGGTTGCCGCAGACACATCGACGACGCTGATCTCGCGGTGGAGCGAGGTGTCGCCCTTCAGCCCCTGGCCATTGCCGCTGTCGCGCGCCAGCATCAGGAAGGTCTTGTCCGACAGCGCCACGATTTCGCTCTGCGCGGCGATCTTGGTTTTGCCCTTGGCATCGGTGAACACCGGCAGCGGCACGACATATTCATGCGCGAGCTTGAGCTGGCCGGGATCCGAGGCATCGTAGACCAGCGCGCGCGTGTTCTGACGCGTCGAGGCGGAATCGCCGCCATCCTGCCTTGGGGCCGACTGCAGCACGGCAATCAGGAACTTCCCGTCCGGCGTCAGCGCCATGCCTTCGAGGCCCTGGTTGTTCTGACGGCCGGTTTCGGGATCCTTCGGATCTGGGTCTGCCGCGCCAAGTCCCGGATTGTTGGAAGCAAAGTTTGGCGTCCCGTGACGCATCGGGACAAGCGCCGCCGGCGGCTGCGTTGCCGACATCAGACGCCCATCGGCGGAGAAGCGGTAGATGTTCGGACCGTATTCGTCCGAGATGAACATCGTGCCGTCGGGCAGCCGTGCGATCGCTTCGTTATCGAGCGCGAGCTTGCCGTTGGCTTCGGGCAGGATCGGCATGTCGTCGGTCGCGGCACGCACGCCGTTGAGCGGATCGAGGCCGGTTGCGTCGGCGCCCTTGTCGTCGGTCAAAAGCATGGTGTCGGCAAGCGTCGCCTTGAGGCCCGATTGTTCCTGGCCGGTGGCCGGCACTGCACCCGGCGCGATCGGGGCGAACTCGAGGGCGATCGTGTTGAGGCGCGGGCGGTAATCGGTGGTACCGACGACATTGTAGCCGCGGTCCGGCAACAGCCATAACGAGCCCTTGTAGCCATCGGCGCCATGCGTCCAGCCGGCAGCGTCGATCGACATGCCTGAGCCGGAGCCAAACGTCTCGCCGAACTTGTCCTTCTGGCTGGCCGGGATGCGGCCGACACCGACCATGCCCTTGTTGACGAAGCTGACGCCGCCGACGGTTGCGGCGTTTTCAGCCAAGGCCGGGGTCAAGGCGGTGAACATCGCCAGCGCGACGGCGAGGGACGCGGTTCGGTGCAGGTTTTTCATGGAAATCCTCTTTGTGACAAAGCTGCCGGGGCCCGAAAAAGCGCCGCGTCGCATCAAGGATGCCGCGAAAGCCTTCGGAGAAGCGATCTAGGACGCGAACATGATACTTGCGTGACAGTGCCGCGCTTGCTTGTCCCCCGTGGTTGCAACTGGCCTGGGTATGGCGAACTCGTCGTCGCCGAGCGAGCAATTAACAGCTTTACAAATAATCGTTATTATGTAAAGTTATGACAATGAAAGGTCCCCGATGACTGCCTGTCGTTTCGCCACCCGCCTCAATTCCTTTGCCTCGCGGCCACAGTCCGAGTGGCCCGATCTTGTCGGCAAACCGTCCATGCTGCAGATGGCGGCACGTGCGGCGAAGGTTGCGGAGTTGACCGATCTCGACCTCAACTTCCCCGACCATGTCGGCGAAAAACCTACGGAAATGGCGCGCAAACTCAGCGACATCGGGCTTTCCATCAATGGTTTCGCCATGCGCTACTACTCCAATCCGGCTTTCAAGCTCGGTGCCTTCACCAATCCAGATCCTTCCGTTCGCCGCGAAGCCATCGACCTGACCAAGGCCGGCATCGACGCCATCCGCGAGGCGGGCGCCGGCCTGATGACGCTGTGGCTCGGGCAGGATGGCTTCGATTATGCTTTCCAGGCCGATTATGCGACGCTCTGGCAACACGAAATCGATGGAATTCGTGAAGTTGCGGCGCATGACCCCGATTGCCAGATCAGCCTTGAATACAAACCCAACGAGCCGCGCTCTTACAGCCTGATGCCCGATGCGGCGACGACGTTGCTGGCGATCCGCGAGATCGGCCTGCCCAATCTCGGCGTGACGCTCGATTTCGCCCATGTGCTCTACGCCGACGAGCAGCCGGCTTTCGCCGCTGCGCTGGTGGCGCGACACAGCAAGCTGCTCGGCGTGCATCTCAACGACGGCTACGCCAAGCGCGACGACGGCTTGATGGTCGGGGCCGTGCATACGCTGCAGACGATCGAGCTGCTCAGGCAGATCCGTCGAGACGGCTATGCCGGCGCCATCTACTTCGACACGTTCCCCGACATGACCGGGCTCGACCCGGTCCACGAATGCGAAGTCAACATCGCGACTGTCAAGCGCATGCTGCGCGTCGTCGATCGGCTGGAAAAGGACAATCGCCTGTCCACTGCCGTCGACCGTCAGGACGCGGTCGCCTCGCAGGCCATCATCCAGGAAGCCATGCTCGGGCCGGACAGCTGAAGCTCCGGCGCCATCGCCGTTTTCAACCAGGGAGGAAAGACCATGAAATTTCTGCTTGCCACCGCCACCGCTGCCCTGATGGCGCTGTCTATAGGCTCGTCGTTTTCCGCGGACCTCGCGCCGCTCAATTCCGACACCGAGAAGGATCGCATCGACTGGTCGCAGGTCGAGGCCAAGTTCGGGGCTTTCCCCAAGCTGCCCGAGGGCACCAAGGCGGGTGCGGTCTCCAAGACGCTGACCAACGAATACTGGCGTTCGCTGGGAGAGGGCTACAAATCGTTCGGCGACCGCACCGGCGTGCCCGTGGTCTACCAGGCGGCGCAGAGCGAGGGCGACCAGCTCGGCCAGCTCACCATCGCCGAAGGCCTGGTCACGCAAGGCTACAACGTGCTGCTCGTTTCGCCGCAGACCGACTCCAACCTGCAGCCGATCATGGAACAGGCCAAGGCCGCCAATGTGCCGGTGGTCAACGTCAACGACGCGGTCATCCCGCAGGCCGAGCACTATGTCGGCAATGTCCAGCGCGACAACGGCGTGCGCGTCGCCAAATGGTTCATCAAGAATCGGCCGGACGGCGGCAAGGTCGCCATCGTCGAAGGCCAGGCCGGCGTCTACGCCGCCGTCCAGCGTACCGACGGTTTCAAGACCACGGTCACCGAGGCCGGCAAGTTCGAGGTCGTCGCCAGCGTCCCCGGCAACTGGGATCGCCAGACCTCCTACGACGCTGCCACCAACATCCTGCAGCAGCACCCCGACCTGATCGGCTTCTATGCCAACAATGACGGCATGGCGCTGGGCATCGTCGAGGCGGTCAAGGCTGCCGGGCTGCAGGACAAGGTCGCCGTGTTCGGCACCGACGGCATCTCCGACGCCTATGCCTCGATCCGCGCCGGCGAGCTGACCGGCACCGTCGATTCGTTCCCGGTGCTGACCGGCGAGGTGGCGCTGGAATCGGCGCTGCGACTGGTGGCCGGGCAGAAGCTGCCGCGCGTCGTCGCCACGCCGCAGGCGCTGATCACCAAGGACAATGCCGACCGCTACTCTGGCGCCGGCGACGCCGTGCGCAAGGCGCTGCTCGAGGACGCGGCAGCGGGCCAGTAGAGCAGGGCCGGCAGGTGCCGGCCTTGGGTCGGCACCTTGCCTGGAGAACCGAAGCAATGTCAGTCATCTCCCGGCTGCAATTCGAGGGCATTTCCAAGGTGTTTCCGGCCGTGCGGGCGCTGAGCGATGTGTCCTTTTCGGTCGGCGCCGGCGAAATCCATGGGCTGCTCGGTGAAAACGGCGCCGGCAAGTCGACGCTGCTGCGCATCCTGTCAGGCGTCTACCGGCCGACGGCGGGAAGCGTGCTTATTGACGGCAAACCGGTGACGCTGAACAACCCGGTCGCGGCGCGCGCCGCCGGCGTGGCGATGATCCATCAGGAGTTACAGCAGGTGCCACGCCTCAGCGTCGCCCAGAACATGTTTCTCGGCCATCCGTTGACGCGCGGCGGCGTCTTCGTCGCACGGGGCGAGCAGGAAAGCCGCGCTGCGGAAGCCCTGGCCGCCATCGACCCGACCATCGATCCGGCAGCCCCGCTTGGCTCGCTGAAGGTGGCGCAGCGGCAGATCGTCGAGATCGCCCGGGCGCTGCTCGACCGCGCCAGGATCGTGGCGATGGACGAGCCGACGTCGAGCCTCACGCCGAGCGAGTTCGAACGGCTGGCGGAAGTCATTGCCGGTCTGGCACGCGACGGTGTCGCCGTCGTTTATGTCTCGCACAAGCTGGACGAGGTGTTCGGCATCTGCGAGCGCGCCACTGTCATGCGCGACGGCGTTGTGGTCGAAACCGTCGATCTCGCGCAGGTGTCGGAAAAGGCCGTCGTTTCGATGATGGTCGGCCGCGAGCTTGCCCAGGAACAACACCGCTCGCATGCTTCCCCCGAGGTCAGGCTGAGCTTGCGTGGCCTCGCCTCGGCAACCAAGGTCCGTGACGTTTCGTTCGACCTGCATCGCGGCGAGGTGCTGGGCGTTGCCGGCCTGGTCGGCTCGGGCCGCACCGAACTGCTGCGGCTCCTGGCCGGCGCCGACCGGGCCTCATCAGGCGCAATAGAGATCGACGGCAAGGCGGTAAAGCTTTCCAGTCCGCGCGACGCCATCGCGGCCGGCATCGGCCTGGTGCCGGAGGAGCGCAAGCGCGAAGGCATCGTGCCGCTGCGGTCGATCTCCAGCAACATGGCGCTGGCCTCGATGGGCGTGTTCGCGCCGCGCGGCGTCATCGATCACAAAAGGCTGAAACGGGTCGCAGCCGAGAAGATGAAGCGGGTCAATCTCAGGCCGTTCCTGCTCGACCGGCCGATCCGCCTGTTCAGCGGCGGCAACCAGCAGAAAGCGATCATCGGCCGCTGGCTGGCGGCGGGAACGCGGATCCTTCTATTCGACGAGCCGACGCGCGGCATCGATGTCGGCGCCAAGGCGGAGATCTACCACCTGATCGAGGAACTCGCCGCCGAAGGCCATTCGGTAATCGTCGTGTCGTCCGAACTCCCCGAGGTGATCCGGCTCGCCGACCGCGTGCTGGTCATGCGCGACGGCACGGTCGCCGCCGAACTGGGCCGTGCAAGTCTCAGCGAACAGGCGATCGCCGCGCACGCCATACCCCAAACGGAGATTGAGGCCGGCAAGGCGCAAGGCCATCGGGCCGGTGCATAACGGACAGGACCAGCGGATGACCGATATAATCGAACACACAGCAGCGCGCCCAAGGGCAGATCTCCTGCACCGGTTTTCCGTGCGCGACGCCGGCACGCTGATCGGACTGGTGGTGATCCTCGCCGTCTTCGGTGCACTGGTCCCCGGCTTCTTTGCCGAGCGCAATCTGATCAACATCCTGCAGCAATCGAGCATCAATGCCTGCCTGGCGTTGGGCATGACGCTGGTCATCATCTCGGGCGGCATCGATCTGTCCGTCGGGCCGACGGCAGCCCTTTCGGCGGTCATCTCGGCCTCGATGCTGGTTGCCGGTGTGCCGTTTCCGCTGGCCATCGCCGCCGGCTTCGCCATCGGCCTTGCCTGCGGACTGCTCAACGGCGTGCTGGTCGCCTATGTCGGGCTGCAGCCCTTCATCGTCACGCTGGGAACGCTCAGCACCTACCGGGCGCTGGCGCTGATCTATACCGGCGGCAATCCGGTGCTCGGCCTGCCTGCCGGCTTCCGTGCCATCTTCAACGGCTCGCTGTTCGGATTGCCGTTGGCGGTCATCATCGTGGCGGTGGTCGCGCTGATTGCCTGGATCATCCTCAAGAAGACGCCGTTCGGCGAATATCTGCTCGCCGTCGGCGGCAATGAGGAGGCGGCCTACATAGCCGGCGTGCCGATCGCCCGCACCAAGATCGCCGCCTATATGATCTCGGGCCTGCTGGCAGCGCTTGCAGCGCAGATCCTGATCGGCCGGCTGGGTGCGGCCGAACCCATTCTGGGCAATCTCTGGGAGCTCGACGCCATAGCAGCGGCGGCGATCGGCGGCGCCTCGCTGATGGGCGGCAAGGGCAGCGTCGTCGGCACCATCCTGGGTGCCGTCATTCTTGGCAGCATGCGCAACGGCCTGACGCTGATGAACGTGCAGTCCTTCTATCAGCTCCTGGCAACTGGCCTTATAATCCTCGCCGCGATGCTTATCGATCGCGTGACGAGGGGACGTGGATGACCTTGACCGGGCTGGACCTGAAAGCAGTAGGACCGCGCATTCGCATGATGATGCCGCATCTGACGCCGCTCGAGGCGAAGGTGGTTGAAACGGTCTTCGGACGGCGCGGCTTCGACGAGACCATACCGCTCAAGCAGATCGCCGAGGAGGCCGGTGTCTCGGAGGCGATGGTGGTCAAGATCGCCAAGAAGCTGGGTTTTTCCGGCTATCGCGACTTTCGCACGGCGGTCTATGAATACAGCCGCCTGCCGACCGCCGAGATGCATCAGGAGCTGTCGGTGGACGACAGTTCGGCCGAGATCGTGCAGAAGGTGTTCCGCACCTCCATCCAGGCGCTGGAGGAGACGCTGGCCATCCTCGACATGGACGATTTCGACCGTGCCGCCGATCTGCTTTACCGCGCCAGGAATCGCGATTTCTACGGCGTCGGCGGCTCGGCGCAGATCGCACGCGACGTTTCGCACAAATTCCTGCGCATCGGCATCCGCACCTCTGTCTACGACGATTCGCACATGATGCTAATGTCCGCCTCGCTGCTCGGCGCCGACGACATCGCCGTCGGCTTTTCGCATTCCGGCAATACCAGCGCCGTCATCGACGCCATCCAGCTTGCGCGCAAAAGCGGCGCGCGCACGCTGGCCATCACCAACTATGACAACTCGCCATTGGCAGCCGTCGCCGACATCGTGCTCTGCTCGACCGCGCAAGGCTCGCCGTTGATGGGTGAGAACGCAGCGGCGCGCATTGCCCAGCTCAACATCCTCGACGCGCTGTTCGTGGCGGTCGCGCAACGCGACTACCAGGCGGCGGAGCGCAATCTCGGCCGCACCATGTCTGCGGTGACGTCGAAACGGAAAGATAAGGGCACATGACGGCTTCCCCGCCGCTGGTGACCGTATTCGGCAGTCTGCATTACGATATCATGGTCGAAGCCCCCGATCGCCCACGCAAGGGCGAAACGGTCACCGGCCATGCCTGGCATCCAAAATGCGGCGGCAAGGGCGGCAACCAGGCGGTGTCGGCAGCGCGGGCCGGCGTGCGTGCGGCAATGATCGGCGCTGTCGGCGACGATGATTTCGGCCGCGCGCTTCTCGACAATCTCGATCGCAACGGCGTCGACCAGCGCTTCGTGGGAGTGGCTGCGGGCGCCGGCTCGGGCATGAGCGTAGCGATCTTCGACGACAGCGGCGACTATGGCGCGGTAATCGTCTCGGGCAGCAATCTCACTCTCGGCGAAAAGGACATTACTGAGGCGGCCGAGCTGATCGCGCAAACGGCGGTTCTGCTGCTGCAAAACGAGGTACCGGAAGGCGCCAACATTGCCGCGGCGCGGGCGGTGAAGGCGCATTGCGGCTGCGTCGTCCTCAACGCGGCACCCGCGCGAAAGCTGTCAGCCGAACTGGTCGCACTCACCGATATCGTCATCGTCAATGCCATCGAGGCGGAATTCCTGGCCGGCGTTGCGGTCGTCGACACGCTCGAGGGGGCTGCGAAGGCGGCCGGTATGCTCGTCGGTTCCTATCCGGCCGCGATCGTCACGGCAGGCGGCGAGGGCGTTGCCTATCGCGACCGTGGCGGCCAGGCGTTCGCACTGCCTGCGATGCCGGTGAAGGTCATCAGCACCCACGGTGCCGGCGATGAATTCGTTGGGGCCTTCGCGGCTGGGCTTGCGCGTGGGCAGCCCGTCGAGGCGGCACTTGCCGCCGCCAATGCCGCCGCTGCCTCGCTGGTCGCAACGCCAGAGCGCGGGCGCGGGGGTCTTGATCAATCTGAGCCTGCTCAGTGACCGCCGCGATTCAATCGCTGTCGCGCGCGATCAGTTCCAGCGGCCAGACTTCACGGATGATGCGTGCGCCTTCGGCGCCGGCGTAAGCCGGGATCGATGCCAGCAGCATTTCGGCCAACCGCTCGCCCATCGGCTCAAGCGCCGGGCGGAAGCCGGTCAGCGCCGGCGAAAAATAGCGGCAGAGCGGCGTGTCGACGATGACGATCACCGCAACGTCGTGGCCGGGCCTGATGCCCGCCTCGGCCAGAGCCTTGCAGCCGCCAAGCGCCATCGCGTCGTTGTTGAAGATGATGGCCGTCGGCGGGTCCTTGGAGTGCATGACCTTCGGCGTCACCGCGTAGCCGCCGGCCTCGTTGATGAAGCCGTCGGCGATCAACTCGAGGTCGAATTCGATGCCGTGCCGCCGCAACGCCTTGCGATAGCCGGCGAGGAACAGATAGCCGAAATTGAGGTCGAGCGACGGGCGGATGGCGGCGATGCGGCGGTGACCGCGCGCGACGAGACGATCGACCGCGTCAGCCCCGGCTTTTTCGAAATCGAGGTCGAGCGAGGGATAGGAATCGCCGCCGGAGCGGCTGCGGCCGAGCGTCGCGAACGGGAAACCGGCCTGGGTCAGATAGTCGATGCGCTCGTCCTCGCGCCGCGTCCAGGCCAGCACCACGGCATCGGCCCGCCGCGTCTCGACGACACGGCGCAGGCGCTCCTGCTGATAGTCGCCCGGCGCGCCCATCACCACGATCAGGTCGAGTGCGCTTTCGGCGAGCTTGGCCTGCAACCCGGTCAGGAACGGAATGAAGAACGGCTCGCCATATTCCTGGTCGCCCGGATGAGGCTGCAGCATGAAGGCGATCGAATGGGTGGCGCCGCGCCGCAGGCTGCGGCCGGACTGGTTCGGCGAATAATTCAGCTTCTTGGCCGCATCGAGCACGCGCTGGCGTGTGTCGGCATTGACGTCGGCGCGGCCGTTGAGTGCGCGCGACACCGTGCCGATCGAAATGTTCAGGTGACGTGCAAGGTCGTGAATACTGGACGCCAAAGGACAGTTCTCCCCCTTGCTTGGCTAGCACCGGCCGCTCTTCAGGCCAAGCCGGCATCACGTTTTTCGCTATCGGCCAATTGACATTCTACGCCATCGGGTGTGTTCTCGTAAACGTTTACGGAAGAACGTTTGCGGCCCTGCCGTGAACGCCGTGACGATCGGTCTGGAGGGGCCGAGAGGGAGGAGTGCTGGATGATCAATGTCGTCCTGGTCGGCTGCGGCGCGATGAGCAAAGCCTGGCTCGATGCAGCCAAGCAGATCGACGGGCTCGCCATTGTCGGCCTGGTTGATCTCGACGCCGAAAGGGCGCGGGCAAGGGCGCGCGAATACGAGCTTTCCGGCGCCGTCATCGGAACCGACCTCGACGCCGTGCTCGACCAGACCAGGCCCGACGCGGTGTTCGACGTGGTGGTTCCCGCCGCCCGCCGCGAGGTCGCGCTTTCCGCCTTTGCCCACCATTGCCATCTCTTGACCGAAAAGCCGCTGGCCGACAGCCCGGACAATGCGCGTGCTATTGTCGAGGCGGCCCGCAGCGCCGGCCGCATCCATGCCGTCGTGCAGAACCGCCGCTATGTCGCCAACGTCAGGCGCATCCGGCGCTTTCTCGATTCCGGCGCCATTGGTGCGCCAACCAGCATCCACGCCGATTTCTTCGTTGCGCCGCATTTCGGCGGTTTTCGCGAAGAGATGCGCCATGTGCTGCTGCTCGATATGGCGATCCACACATTCGATGCAGCCCGCTACATGGTGGCCGGCGAACCGGCCGGCGTCTATTGCCAGGAGTGGGAGCCGGCCAACTCCTGGTATCGGCAAGGGTCGTCGGCAACCGCAAGCTTCGACCTCGGCGGCGGCAAGCTGTTCACCTATGCCGGCAGCTGGTGCGCGGCCGGCTTCCGTACCAGCTGGGACAGTACATGGCGGATCGTCGCCGAGCGCGGCAGCATTGTCTGGGACGGCGCGGACGGGTTGAAGGCGGAAGTCGTGCGGCCGGTCCGTGAAGGCCTGTTCGACCGCACCGAACCGATAGCCGTGCCGCCGCTCGACCCGGCAGATCGCGTCGGCGGCCATCTCGGCATCATCCAGGATTTCGTCCGCGCCGCCGAGACCGGCACCGCGCCGGAGACGCGCGGCGCCGACAACATCAAGAGCCTGTCCATGGTTTTCGCTGCGATCGAGAGCGCCGAAACCGGGCGCCGGGTCGCTATCGCCTCACAGGAAGGATCATGATGCCAAACCCGCTGCTCGACATCAGGATCGGCACCATGGTGCGCGCCAACCTCGACGACCCGGCCGCCTATGTCAGGCAGATCCTGCCGCTCGGATTCGAGAGCATCCAGCCGTTCTTCTGGCAGACGCTGGGCGGCAAGGACATTCCGCGGCTGGCGGGCGAGATCCGCGAGGCGATCGGCGATGCCGATGTCATCGTCTCGTCGATCGGCGTGTTCGGCAACCCGCTGGAGAGCGGCGAGATCGGTCGCGGCGTGCTCGAGGCGTGGGAAACGATCATCGACAACGCGCATCTGTTCGGCACCAACATGGTCAGCGGCTTCACCGGCCGCATCCGCGGCAAGCCGCTGCCCGACAGCCTGCCGCGTTTCCGCGAGGTCTGGGGGCCGCTCGCCAAGCGCGCCGCCGACAAGGGCGTGCGCATCGCGTTCGAGAATTGCGCCATGGACGGCAACTGGGCCAGCGGCGACTGGAACATCGCCCACAATCCGGACGCCTGGGAGTTGATGTTCAACGAATTGCCGGACGACAATCTCGGCCTGGAGTGGGAGCCCTGTCACCAGCTGGTCTACCTGATCGATCCGATCCCGCAGATCCGCAAATGGGCGCCGCGTATCTTCCACGTCCACGGCAAGGACGCGACGGTGCGCTGGGACGTGATCCGCGAACATGGCGTGTTCGGCCGCCTGCCGTTCGTTCAGATGCGCACGCCGGGCTTCGGCGACAGCGACTGGACGCGGGTGATCAGCGAGCTGCGGCTGGTCGGCTACAAGGGCGCCATCGACATTGAGGGCTGGCACGACCCGGTCTATCGCGGCGATCTCGAGATCACCGGCCAGGCGCGGGCACTGGATTATCTCCAACAATGCCGGGGAGGCGCGAGCTACCTGCCGAACCCGGTGTGAGAAGTCGGCCGGCGGGAGGTGCCGGCCAGCGAAAGATTGCGGCGCAATGCCGAAGCGATCGTCAAAACCCCTCGGCTAGCGAGGGAACAAAGGGAGGATAAGTGCATGAGCATTACGATGAGAAGGACAGTTCTGCGCTCGACCGTCGCGGCGGCCGCTACGGCACTCGCCGCCGCACTCTCGACCTTGCCGGCGCAGGCGCTCGATGCCCAGTGGTGCAAGGACGTCCATATCCGCTTCTTCGTCGGGGGCGCCGAAGGCGATGCCTTCGGCACCATCGTCTACAATGGCGCCAAGCAGGCGGCAGCCGATCTCGGACCGAAGGTCGACTACATCTTTTCCCAGTGGGATGTCGAGAAGATGGTGCAGCAATTGCGCGAGGCTGTCGCGGTCAAGCCCCAAGGCATCGCCATGATGGGCCACCCGGGCGACGCTTCGATCATGCCGCTGGCCGAACAGGCGCACAAGGACGGCATCAAGATGATGTACCAGAACGTGCCGGTGCCGAAGGTCACGGCGGCGTTCGGCGGCGGCTATGTCGGCGCCCAGCAGGAGCAGCAGGGCCGCGCGCTCGGCGCCGAGGCGGTCAAGCTGGCCGGGCTCAAGGCCGGCGACAAGGCGATCATGATCGGCCCGTTCGAGAACGAGAGCCGCGGGGCGCGCGAGCGCGGCACTGTCGCTGCCCTCAAGGAAGCGGGCGTCGAGGTCATACAGCTCTCCTCGCCGCCAAGCGGCGAATGGGCTTCCGACCCCAATCTGGCCATTCCGGTGATCACCGCGGCACTGCTCAACAATCCCGACGTCAAGGCAGTTGGCTATCCCGGCGGACAGATGCTGGGCAACGTCCCGACTTACATGCAGGCGGCGGGCAGGAAGCCGGGCGATATCTTCAATTTCGGCTTCGACACCAGCCCGCAGATCGTCGAGGGCTTCAAGGGCGGCTGGGTGCAGCTGACGGCCGACCAGCAGCCGTTCCTGCAAGGCTATCTGCCGATCCTCAGCCTCTGCCAGCAGGTGGTGCTCGGCCTTGCGCCGATGAATGTCGATACCGGCGCCGGCTTCGTCACGCCGCAGAATTACGAGATCGTCGCCGAGCTCGCCAAGCAGGCGTTGCGCTGACCTCCCAAGCCGTCGGCCGGGATCGAGCCCGGCCGGCGGGACCGCCGGCGAAAAGGCCGGCACGCGACAATCAAGCGAGGATCGCCATGGCCGAACGCATCATCGAACTGCGCGACATCAGCAAGTCCTACGGCCAGGTCTATGCGCTGGGCGGAGTCAATCTCAGCGTCGATCGCGGCGAGGTGGTCGGCCTGATCGGCGACAATGGCGCCGGCAAGTCGACGCTGATCAAGATCCTGTCCGGCGTGGTCAAACCGACCAGCGGCGAGATTCTCGTCCGCGGCAAGCCGGTGACCGGATGGAGCCCTGCGCGCTCGCGCGACGCTGGCATCGAAACGGTGTTCCAGGACCGGGCGCTCGCCGTGCAGCAGACGATCGTGCGCAATATCTTCATGGGCCGCGAGCTCACTGGCTGGCTTGGCTGGCTGAAGGTCAACAAGGAGATCGCGGAGGCGAGCCGGCTGATGCGCGAGATCGGCTTCACCTCGAAAGTGTTCACGCCACAGTCGATCGTCGGCCAGCTCTCGGGCGGCGAACGCCAGGGCGTGGCGATCGCGCGGGCCATCTATAAGAAGGCGGAGCTGATAGTCCTCGACGAACCGACGACCGCGCTATCGCTGACCGAGACCGCCAAGGTCTTCCACTTCGTGCGCCAGGTGCGGGCGAGCGGGCGCTCGATCCTGTTCATCGGCCACAACATCCACCACGTCTTCGATATCGCCGATCGCTTCGTGGTGCTGGACCGCGGCAAGGTCGCGCTCACCGCCGACCGCAGCGAGGTCAAATCGGCCGAGGATCTGATCAATTTCATGGAAGACGTCGCCCACCCCAGCGGATTGCCGGGGTTGCACGACGCCGGCGATGCGGGGAGGGCGGCACGATGAGCAAGACCATGGAACCCGATCTGCAGAGCCCCCTCGGCGGCACGCATAGCGAAACCGCCGGGAAAGAGTGGAGACATCCGTCCGACAATTGGCTGCGCGGGTTCATCCTCGACAACCGCGCCGCGCTCGGCACGCTTGCCGTGTTCATCGTCATGATGGCGGTGTTCATGATCGCCAACCCGATCGTGTTCACCACCTGGTATCTCTACAGCTCCGTACTGACCACGCTGCCGGTGGCGCTGTTCGTGGTGGTGCCGCTGGTCTTCGTCGTCACTTGCGGCGAGATCGACCTGTCGTTTCCGGCGACCATGGGCTTTGCCTCCTGGGTGTTTGCGCTGGTCGTGCAGGCCGGCTACGACCCGTTCCTCGGCATCGCCGCCGCAATGGTCACCGGCATGCTGCTCGGCTTCCTGGTCGGCTCGCTGGTCGTCTATGGCGGGCTGTCGTCGCTGATCGCCACGCTCGGCATGAATTTCCTGCTGCGCGGCCTGATCCAGATCATCAACGAGGGCAGGTCGACGGCGCTGACCGGCCTTGCCGACAGCTGGGCCTATAAGATCTTCTCCAGCCAGCTCTACGGCATCCCGGTGCAGATCTTCTGGGCCATGGGCTTCGTCGTACTGTCGGCGCTGCTCTACAACCGCCATCGCTTCGGCGCGCAGGTCAAGGTGGTCGGCGACAATCCCGACAGCGCCCAGCAGATGGGCATCGACGTCAAGCGCGTCAGGGTGAAGGTGTTCGTCTTCGTCGGCATCGGCGCGGCAATCGCCGGCACGTTCTCGGTGATGATCAACTTCACCTGGTGGCCGACGGCGGGCGACGGTTATCTCTTGCCGGTGCTGGCATCGGTGTTCGTCGGCGGTACCCCGACCTGGGGTGGCATCGGCACTGTTGTCGGCGGCGCGATCGGCGCGGTCACGGTCTCCTTCATCCAGACCGGCGTCGTCGCGGCTGGCCTGAGCGGCTTCTACGTCCAGTTCTTCAACGGGCTGATCATCATCCTGTCGCTGCTCGGCCACAAATGGAACCAGGCGCGGTATCGGTGAGGGGCGACCTCAAACCCCAGTAACAAACCCGTCCAGCACGCGTTTCTGGCCGGCTTTGTCGAAGTCGATGGTCAGCTTGTTGCCTTCGATGGCGGAAATATTGCCGTTGCCGAATTTCTGGTGGAAGACGCGGTCGCCGACATTGAAGGGGGACGGCGTGTCGGCGACGGATTTGGCGACCAGCTCGCCGTCGATGGTGCGGCCCTTGACCGAGGTGCGGCCGGCGCCGTAGCCGGAGTCGGTTTCGCCATAGCCGATGCGCTCGACCTGGTGGCCGGAGCGCGTGCCCCAATTGCGGTCGGTCGCCTCGGTGCGGTTCGCTTGGGCACGCTGCCAGCCCGGCGTCGCATAGGTGCTGGAGAAAGCGCCGGATTTCTCGGCGCCGTTGTTGCCGCCGATGTTGTCGAAGCGCGATGCTCCATAGGGGTTCTGCCTGCCCGCCCCTTGGCCGCCGCGACCGGAGGCGAACGAGGCGCCGCCATAGGCATTGCCGTAGCCGCCGTAGGAGTTGCCGCTCTCGGAAACTTCGACATGGGCTTCCGGCAGCTCGTCGAGGAAGCGCGACGGGATGGTCGATTGCCAGAGGCCGTGGATGCGGCGGTTGGAGACGAACCAGATGTGCAGGTTCTTCTTGGCGCGGGTCAGGCCGACATAGGCGAGGCGGCGTTCCTCCTCGAGCCCGGAGCGGCCGCCCTCGTCGAGCGAGCGTTGGTGCGGGAACAGGCCTTCTTCCCAGCCGGGCAGGAACACGGTTTCGAATTCGAGGCCCTTGGCCGAATGCAGCGTCATGATGTTGACGGCGTCGAGCTCGGCATTCTGCTCGGCGTCCATCACCAGCGCGACATGTTCGAGGAAAGAACGCAGCGATTCGTACTCCTCCATGGAGCGGATCAGTTCTTTTAAGTTCTCGAGCCGGCCGGGCGCTTCGATCGAACGGTCGTTCTTCCACATGTCGGTGTAGCCGCTCTCCTCCAGAATGGTCTCGGCGAGCTCGGTGTGCGGCGTGGTTTCCAGCGCCTTCTGCCAGCGCTCGAAATTGGCCGATACCTCGCGCAGCGCGGCGCGCGGCTTCGGCTTCAGCTCGTCGCTCTCGGCGAGTTTTGCCGCCGCCTCCAGCATCGGGATGCGCAGCGCGCGTGCGGTGTCGTGGATCTGGCGAATGGTGGCCTCGCCCAAGCCGCGCTTCGGCACGTTGACGATGCGCTCGAAGGCGAGGTCGTCGGCGCCTTGCGCGACGACGCGGAAAAAGGCCAGCGCATCGCGGATTTCGAGGCGCTCGTAGAAGCGCGGGCCGCCGATGACGCGGTAGTTGAGGCCGAGCGTGACGAAGCGGTCCTCGAATTCGCGCATCTGGAAGGACGCGCGGACGAGGATCGCCATGTCGTTGAGATTGTGCTTCTGGCGCTGATAGGCCTCGATGGTCTCGCCGACGGCGCGGGCCTCCTCTTCGGAATCCCAGGCGGCATGGACATGCACCTTCTCGTCGTCCTCGGCGATCTTTTCGGTGAACAGCGTCTTGCCGAAGCGGCCCTCATTGTGGGCGATCAGGTGGGACGCCGTGCCGAGGATGTGCGCAGTGGAGCGATAATTGCGCTCCAGCCTTATGATGGTGGCGCCGGGGAAATCCTTGTCGAAGCGCAGGATGTTGTCGACCTCGGCGCCGCGCCAGCCATAGATCGACTGGTCGTCGTCGCCGACGCAGCAGATATTTACGGTGGACAGGCGCGGACTTCCCTCCCCCTTGAGGGGAGGGTGGCCGGGCGAAGCCCGGGCGGGTGGGGTCCGTGCGGCAGTGCTCGACCTACCTGCGGCAGTGCTCGACGCTCTAGCGGTGCCTTCGGGGGCGACCCCCTCCGCCCGCTTCGCGGGCACCTCCCCCTCAAGGGGGGAGGATTGCGGCCGCTGCGCCAGCAGCCGCAGCCACATGTACTGGGCGGTGTTGGTGTCCTGATACTCGTCAACGAGGATGTAGCGGAAGCGCTTGTGGTATTCCTTCAGCACGTCCGGATTGGCGCGGAAGATGCGGATCGGATGGCACAGGAGATCGCCGAAGTCGCAAGCGTTCAGCGTTTTCAGCCGCTCCTGATAGGCCTTGTAGAGCTCGCGGCCCTTGCCGTTGGCGAAGGCACGGGCATCGCCCTCGGGGATGTCGGCGGGACCGAGGCCCTTGTTCTTCCAGCCGTCGATCATCTGGGCGAACTGCTTGGCCGGCCAGCGCTTGTCGTCCAGCCCTTCGGCCTGGATAAGCTGCTTGATCAGGCGCACCACGTCGTCGGTGTCGAGAATGGTGAAGTCGGATTTGAGCCCGGCCAGCTCGGCGTGTCTGCGCAGCAGCTTCACTCCGATCGAGTGGAAGGTGCCGAGCCATGGCATGCCCTCGACATTGCCTTCGCCGATCAACAGGCCGATGCGCTGCTTCATCTCGCGCGCCGCCTTGTTGGTGAAGGTGACGGCGAGGATCTGCGAGGGGAAAGCCTTGCCGGTGGCAAGGATGTGGGCGATGCGGGTGGTCAGGACGCGCGTTTTGCCGGTGCCGGCGCCGGCCAGCACCAGCACCGGGCCTTCGGTGGTTTCCACCGCCAGCCGCTGCTCGGGGTTGAGGCCGTTGAGATAATCGGGCGCGTTGTTCTGGTTGTTGCGGGCAGCCATGGCGCGCGCGGCAATGCCCGACGGGGCCACGGGCCGCGCGTTCGGTTCGTCAAAAAAGGGCATGTCTTCCGAAAAGCCGGACATCTCCCCCGAATGTAGTGATTCGGCAGCGAAAGGCCAGAAGTGTCTCCGTTTTGTTCTCTGTCCAGTCGGTAGACTCACAATCTGGATGGGTCCGCTAACCAAAACGCCGGGCTTGCGATGGGCCGGCACCGTAAAACGCCGAGCTTGCTTGACAGGGGAAGCGGGCCGGAGAAAGTTGCGTGGGGGCAGGAACGCAATGCGGGGTTGCCCATGGACGCGTCGCGGAGCGCACCAGTCGAAGGAGCACCGTCTTGGCTGTGGTCATCACCTCCCTGATCCTTTTCCTCATCGGCCTTGCGATTGGCGGCGGCGGCATCTGGCTCGTGACGCTGGGCGGCAGCTGGTACTACGTCATCGTCGGTCTAGCTTTCCTTGTCGCGGCCTGGCTGCTCTACAGGCGCAGATCCACGGCGCTGTGGCTCTACGCGGCGATCGTGCTCGGCACGCTCGCCTGGGCGGTCTGGGAGATCGGCTTCGACTGGTGGGAGCTCGGCCCGCGCGGCGGCATCATCGTGCTTGTCGCGCTATGGCTGTTGACGCCATGGGCGCGGCGCGGGCTTACCGGTCCCGACGGACGCGCGCCGCTGATCCTCGCCGTGCTGGCCTCGCTTGCGGTCGCCGGCTATTCGATGACGACCGATCCAAAGGATATTGCGGGTGAACTCAACACCGACAAGGTGACGCCGACGGCCGATCTCGGCGGCAACGTGCCGGCTGGCGAATGGCACTATTACGGTCGCACGCAATATGGCCAGCGCTATTCGCCGCTCGACCAGATCACCGCCGAAAACGTTGCCAATCTGCAGCCGGCCTGGACCTATCGCACCGGCGACGTGAAAGGGCCCGACGACATCGGCGAGACGACCTATCAGGTGACGCCGCTAAAAATCGCCGACACGCTCTACATCTGCACGCCGCATAATTTCGCCATCGCCATCGATGCCGCGAGCGGTAAGGAGAAATGGCGCTTCGATCCGCAGGTCAAGCTCAACAAGGACCGCCAGCACCAGACCTGCCGCGGCGTGTCCTATTATGCCGATGCCAAGGTCGCCGCTGGCCAGCCCTGCGCCACACGCATCTACCTGCCGACATCCGACGCCCGGCTGATCGCGCTCGATGCGGCGAATGGCCAGGTCTGCCCGACTTTCGCCGAAGGCGGCACGCTGAACCTGCTCGCCAACATGCCATATCCGAAGCCGGGCTATTATTATTCGACCTCGGCGCCGCTGATCGTCGCCAACAAGATCATCGTCGGCGGCGCGGTCAACGACAATTATTCGACGCAGGAGCCGTCCGGGGTCATCCGTGCCTACGATGCCGACACCGGCGCGCTGTTGTGGAATTGGGATTCCGGCAATCCGGACCAGACGACGCCGCTGCCGCCGGACCAGACCTACACCAACAACTCACCCAACATGTGGTCGACGGCGAGCGTCGACGAGAAGCTCGGGCTGCTTTATGTGCCGCTCGGCAACAAGACGCCGGACCAGCTCGGCGCCGGGCGCAGCGCCAATGACGAGAAATTCTCCTCTTCGATCACCGCGCTCGATCTCAACAGCGGACAATTGCGCTGGGTGCGGCAGACCGTGCACCACGATCTCTGGGACATGGACGTGCCGGCGCAGCCGACGCTGGTCGACATCACCACGGAAAATGGCGTGGTGCCGGCGCTGGTCGGGCCGACCAAGCAGGGCGACCTCTATGTGCTCGACCGGCGCAGCGGCGAGCCGATCGTTCCGGTCAAGGAAGTGCCGGCGCCGGGCGGCGCGATCGAAGGCGACCATACCTCGCCGACGCAGCCGGTCTCGGATCTCAGCTTCAGTCCGAAACCGCTGACCGGCGCCGATATGTGGGGCATTACCATGTTCGACCAGCTGGCCTGCCGGATCGAGCTTCGGAAGTTGCGCTATGAGGGCCGCTACACGCCGCCGTCGCTGCAGGGCTCGCTGATCTACCCCGGCAATTTCGGCACCTTCAACTGGGGCGGCGTGGCAGTCGATCCGGTCCGGCAGGTGATGTTCGGCATGCCGACATACCTGGCGTTCATCTCCAAGCTGGTGCCGCGCGCCGACGTGCCGCCGCCCGGTGACACCAAGGGCAGCGAACAAGGCCTGAACCGCAATGACGGTGCGCCTTACGCAGTAATATTGAAGCCGTTCCTGTCGCCGCTAGGCATTCCCTGCCAAGCGCCGCCCTGGGGCTATGTGGCGGGTGCCGACCTTCGGACCGGAAAGGTCGCCTACAAGCATCGCAACGGCACCGTCTACGACATGACGCCATTGCCGCTGCCATTCAAGGTCGGCGTGCCCGGCATTGGCGGGCCGATGATCACTGCCGGCGGCGTCGCCTTCCTTGGTGCGGCGGTCGATGACTATGTGCGCGCTTATGACCTGACGACCGGCAAACAGCTCTGGCAGGCGCGGCTGCCGGCGGGCGGGCAGTCGACACCGATGACCTACACGGTAGCCGACGGGCGCCAGTTGGTCGTCATCGTTGCCGGCGGCCACGGCTCGGTCGGTACCAAGCCGGGCGACTATGTGATGGCCTATACGCTGCCGAAATAGAGAAGTTCCTTCAGAGCCCGAGATGCCCTTTCAGGTCGGGTACCGATGCAAGTACCTCACTGGTCAGCTGCGGGCCGGCGGCTGTCTCGGCCTGCTGGACCAGCATCGTGCCGGCCTGGCTGATCTGTGCCAGCGTGAGGCCCGATGCCTTTAGTATGGCGACGCCGTTGATCAGCGCGCCGGTCTTTTCGCCGAGAGCGCCGCCGAGCGCGCCCTCCAGCGAGGACAGGAGGCCACCACCGGAAGCTGCGCCGGGAGCCATGACATCATATTGCTTGGCCAGGGCGTCGGCTCCCGGGATCTTGCCGAAGAAGCTGGACAGAGTCGTGCCTTCCGCCTCGTGTTCGAGCACCGAGAAAATCGTGCCGGCGATCTTTTCCGTCAAAGCCTGGTTGAGACCGGATTTCTGGGAGACGGTGTTGATGATATCCTGGGCGTCCATGACCTTTCCTCAGGCTTTGGTGTTTGCGGGCGGGTGCCGGTTGGCGCGGATTTTGATCAACGATCGTTTGAATGCGGTGAAGGCAGTGAACCGCAGCGCCAGCAAAGCCATAGCGGCGAGGGCGAACCCACTTGCCAGAAGCGGGGAGGGAAAGGTCATGGGCGTATTCCTTCGTCGTCAATCAGGCATTCTTTTCCCGCCAAATGGCCATTGTCGTTCGCCAAATGGCCCGAGTGAGGCATAGCCCGGTAACTTCTTTTTACATTGTGGTGCGTGCATTTAGCATTGCCACAAAGGACCAAAATTTAACGACAGTGGGGCTAGCGGCATCACGGCCCTCGTGCAGGGACTTATGGCAGCCTCACTCAGCCGTGACTGGACCAGGCAAGCTTCGGCTCTATGTTGCCGCGGGGGGCGCCGACGAGGAGCGCGCCATGACAACACCTGCCGAACCCGCCGTCGCCGAGCCTGTCATTACCCAGGCGATGATCGATGCCTATGACGAATACACGCATCTGACGCTCGACCGACGGCGCTTCATGGAGCAATTGACCAGGCTTGCCGGATCGGGTGCGGCAGCTGCCGCGATCGCGCCGCTGCTGGCGGCGAACTCGGCCCAGGCGGCAATCGTGGCGGAAGACGATCCGCGTCTGAAAGGCAAGGACATCAGCTATCCCGGCAGCGCCGGCGAGATGAAGGGCTATCTGGTCAGGCCGGCGGACCAGACCGGCAAGCTTGGCACGGTCATCGTGGTGCACGAGAACAGGGGTCTCAACCCGCATATTCGCGATGTGGCGCGGCGCGTGGCGCTGGAAGGGTTCGTGGCGCTTGCGCCGGACTTCATGACACCGCTCGGCGGCACACCGGACGATGAAAACAGGGCACGTGACCTGTTTTCCCAGCTCGATCCAGCACAGGTCGCCGCCAATGCCGTGGCAACTGTCGCCTACCTCAAAGGCTACAAGGACGGCAACGGCAAGGTCGGCGCTGTCGGCTTCTGCTGGGGCGGCGGCACGGTGAACATGCTGGCCGTCAACGCGCCGGACCTCGCCGCCGCCGTCGCCTATTACGGCATGCAGCCACAGGCCGAGGACGTGCCGAAGATCAAGGCCGCGCTCATGCTGCATTATGCCGGGCTCGACACCCGCACCAATGCCGGCATCGATGCCTTCAAGAAGGCACTCGACGCGGCCCATGTCGAATACTCGGTCTATGTCTATGAAGGCGCCAACCATGCCTTCAACAACGAAACGTCGGCGGCCCGCTACGACAAGAAGGCGGCTGACCTCGCCTGGGGCCGGACGATCGCTTTCCTCAAGGAGAAGCTGGCCTGATCAGTCCGGCGCCGGCTTATGGAACGCCACGCCGGCCACCACCAGGGCGATGCCAAGGCAGTCGGTGAGGCTCGGCACCTGCCGCAGCACGATGACGCCGATCAACGTTGCGGTGACCGGCAGCAATGACAGCATCAGCGCGAAGCTGGAGCGCGGCAGCCGCGACATGGCAAGCTGGTCGCAAATATAGGGAATGACCGACGAGCAGATGCCGACGCCGACCCCCGCAAGCAGCAGCGGCGGCGCCGAGAAAGCCGGCAGAGCATCGGCGAAACCGATCGGCAGAACGACGAGAAGGGCGACCGCCATGGCGGCACCCAGCCCGGCGATGCCATCGCCGGCGCCGGCGCGCGCGACGCGGTGGCCGAGCACGATGTAGCCAACGAACAGCGTGCCGTTGAGGAAGGCCCAGAACAGGCCGACGGGATCGCTCGACCATTTGACGTCGATCAGCAACAGGGTGCCGGCGACAGCGATTGCGAGGGCGGCGAGATTGCGCGGGCTTCTGAGGCCAACAAGCGCAACGCCGATGGTGCCGACGAATTCGATCGCCGCCACCAGCGAGATCGGCAGCCGGTCGAGCGCCAGGTAAAACGAGCAATTCATCACCCCAAGGCAGACCCCGAAAGCCACAAGCAACAACCGCGTCGCGCGATCGGCGCGGGCGAAGACCGCCCATGGCCGGGTCAATGGGGCAAAGACGAGTGCCGCGGTGGCGATGCGCAGCCAAGCCATGCCGAGCACGCCGACATGCGGGAACAGCAGCACCGCGAAGGCCGGCCCGAGATAGTGGAACACGGCGCTGACGCCGAACCAGAGATGCGGTGGCACCGAGTTCGCCAGGGTAAAGGCGGGGCCGGCGAGTGCCGGACTTGCTGCTGGGGCTTGCGTCCGATCTTCCATAGGATCAGTATCGCAGGCGATTTTTGCCATTGATATGGATGATGGCCGGGCATTACGCCTTTTCCCTTTCTGAAAGCAAGGAACATTGCGCTGAAACGCCTTCGAAATGAAAATTCCGATCTGGATGCGGCTGACCTGAAAATCCTGCGCTTGCTGGAAGAGGATGCACGCACCAGCACCGCTGAACTGGCCCGCTCGGTCGGCCTGTCGGCGCCGAGCGTTGCCGAGCGCATCAAGCGACTGCAGGAAAGCGGTGTGATCGAGGCCTACACGGTGCGCATCAATCCGGCCGCGCTCGGCATGAAATTGTCGGCATGGCTGCGCATTCGGCCAGTGCCGGGGCAGCTCGCCGTCGTCGCCGAGATCATCCGCGACCTGCCGGAAATCGCCCAATGCGACCGGGTCACCGGTGAAGACTGTTTCATCGCGCTGGCGCATGTCGGCTCGGTGGCTGAACTCGAACGGGTGATCGACCGCATCATTCCCTATGCGATGACCAACACGGCGATCATCCAGTCGTCGCCGGTGGCGCCGCGGTCGCCGCTCGGGGCGGTGAAGCGGCCGCCCTGATGTCAACGCGTTGCTGGCGCCGCTAGACGGTGCTCAAGCTCGCGTCGCCACATCAAGGGCGCGCAGAGGAAAGTCCGCATCAACGGCAGACAGGTCATTCACCAGCATAATGGCGGCTTCGGCTTCTGCATCAGGAACTTCGGCAGCCATGGCGGCCAACCAAACCACACGACCCGGGACTCGGGCGGCCCAGCGCGATGCACCAGACAAACCTGTCATATTGTCCTCATAGGCCATTAACGGCCTATCGTCGCAATCGCCCTCAAGGGATGTTCGCGCCATGTCACACATCGTCGCCAGGTCACGGGAGATGCTCGCGAGGTCCGTTCGCGAGGCCGCTGCCTCTTCAAGCAACGCCAGGCAGGCGTGCAGAAAGGCAAGGAGAGCCTGGTCTCCGCCACCTGGTGCCGCGACGCGACGGCGAAGCGCAGCCAGAACGACTGTCAATTCGCTAACGCCGCGTTTGCCGGAGCGCCTGCGCTGTAAGAAGTCAAGCCTGACTGATATCGCCGCCGCCCATGTCGGCAATCCTGGTTCGATTTCAGACAGCGAGCCGTTCGCCATCTCGCATCTCCATTGCGATCCGCCAGCAATCCATATCGGCAGGGAGTAGGCAATGCAATTCACCGACGCTGTAACCGTCGCGGAACGCGTTGGCGCGATGGGGAGAAGTGCACGGCGTGGCAATGACGGGCGGCGCAAATATACCAAATGCAAACCGGACGGCCGGTCTGTTTCTTCCCCCACCGTTCAGGCGTGGCCGCGTTTCATCCGCGCCTGCTTCAGGATGGCGCGCCAGCGGATCATGGCGAATGGGATCGGCTCGTTGTTGTTGGCGATGTGGAAGATCTCGTTATTGAGGTTCTTCAGCGAGCGCCAGAAATCATAGTCGGTGATGCGTGGGTCAGCCGCCAGCCTGTCCGCCTCGACCTTGATGTCGGTTTTCATGCACGTTCCCCGAACCGCTGCTGCTCCGCCGCCCGTATCGCAATTCGATGCGGACGGTTTTCCAACGCCGCGCTGAGTCGTTCAACGTCTCAATTCGGCTTGTTCACGTTAAAACCTCGGTAAGGTTAACGGCGGTTGGACCGTGGTTCAAGCCGGCTTACGACGAATACCGATCGAACGGCCGGCGCGCTCCGGCATCGGCAGGGCGGCATGGGCGGCGCGCATCGCTTCCACCCTGGCCAGGACGTCGGCGGGGAAGGGCGCTACCTTCGGGCCAGCCATGTCGACATGCAGCGACAGCGTTTCGGACGTGGCGGCAAGCCAGCCGTCGGAATGGCGGATTTCCTGATAGGCTCTCAGCCGCTTCTCGTCATGGTCGAGGAGTTGGAACGAGACCGTGACCTTGTGGTCGAGATGCAACTCCTGGACGTAGCAGACATGGACTTCCGCGGTGTAGATGGTCAGCCGCCGTTCTTTCACATAATCCGGCCCCATCCCCATCATCTCGAATGCTTCGTCGGAGCAACGATCGAAAAGCACGTTGTAATAGGCCATGTTGAGATGGCCGTTGTAGTCGATCCAGGCCTCCTCGATGTCCATGGCGCGAGAGACGAAAGGGGCGGGGATGGGCATCGGAAACTTCCTTCTCGTCATGCCGGGGTGAGCGTGGACTGGACAGAGCGTGCTTGGTGAGACTACGCATCCGTAGAAGCAGAACAAGGGTGGACGCTGGTCCATTCGCGGAGGAATCGATGGCTCTAAGCGACCTCAATCCGGTCGAGCGCAACGAAGCAGGCATTGCCGCCGTACTCGGCATCCTCAAGCAGCGGCTCGGCGAGCGATTCCAGACCGGCCAGGCGATCCGCGCCCAGCACGCGCACACCACGACCTATATTCCGACGCAGGCGCCGGACGGCGTCGCCTTTGCCGAGACGACGGAGGAAGTGCAGGAGATCGTGCACGCATGCGCGGCGCATCGCGTGCCGGTGATTGCCTTCGGCGTCGGCTCTTCGCTGGAAGGCCACACCAATGCGCCGGGCGGCGGCATCTCACTCGATACGTCACGCATGAACCGCATCATTGCAGTCAATCCGCAGGACCTCGACTGCACCGTCGAGCCCGGCGTGACGCGCGAGGATCTCAACCGGCACCTGCGCGACACCGGCCTGTTCTTTCCGATCGACCCGGGTGCCAATGCCTCGCTCGGCGGCATGGCTGCGACGCGAGCGTCGGGCACCAACGCGGTGCGCTACGGCACGATGCGCGAAAACGTCCTGTCGCTGACGGCGGTGATGGCCGACGGCGAAGCCGTGACGACCGGCAAGCGCGCCAAGAAAAGCTCGGCCGGCTATGATTTGACGCGGCTGCTGATCGGTTCGGAGGGCACGCTTGGCATCATCACCCAGTTGACCTTGAAGCTGCAGGGCATTCCGCAGGCGATTTCGGGCGGCGTCTGCCCGTTTCCCAGCGTCGAGGCAGCCTGCAACGCGGTGATCGCGACCATCCAGATGGGCATTCCGGTGGCGCGCATCGAATTGGTCAACGCGCTGCAGATGCGGGCGATGAAGACCTATTCGAAGCTCGACTATCCGGAGAGCCCCTGCCTGTTCGTCGAGTTCCACGGCAGCGATGCCGGCGTTGCCGAGCAGGCCGAGACCTTCGGCATGATCGCCGAGGAAAATGGCGGCGGCCCGTTCCTGTGGACCAGCGTCGCCGAAGAGCGGACAAAATTGTGGAAAGCCAGGCACGATGCCTATTGGTCGTCGCTGACGCTGCGGCCGGGCGCCAAGGGCCTCTCGACCGATGTCTGCGTGCCGATCTCGCGCTTTGCCGAATGCGTCACCGAGACCGAGGCGGATATCGCGGAGATGGGCCTGATCGCGCCGATCGTCGGTCATGCCGGCGACGGCAATTTCCATGTGCTGGTGCTGATGGACGTGGACGATCCGAAAGAGATCACGCTGGCGGAAAAATTCGTGGCGCGGCTCAATATGAGGGCCATCGCCATGGACGGCACCTGCACTGGCGAGCATGGCATAGGGCAGGGCAAGATCGGCTTCCTGCGGCACGAGCTTGGCCATGGCGTCGACATCATGCGCACGATCAAGCAGGCGCTCGATCCGCTGAACATCATGAACCCGGGCAAGATATTGCCGGGAAAGGACTGACATCAGGCCGCTGCCGCGCCCCGATTTGCCTCTTTATCGACACGCTGATGCGGGTAGAGTGCCACTGACTTTACTATCAACTGTCTAGGAGTTCATGCTCGCACGCCTGTTCGTGATCTTCGGTGGGCTTCTTGTGCTGGTGCTGTGTGCGGCGCTGGTGGTGCCGTACTTTGTCGACTGGACGGGTTACCGTGCCGATTTCGAGCGCGAGGCCAGTGCCGTTCTGGGCCGCAAGGTGACCGTGCGAGGCGATGCAACGGCAAGGCTGTTGCCGTTCCCCTCGGTGACCTTTTCCAACGTCGCCGTTGCCGGTGGCCCTAACGGCCAGCCGGCGATGACCGTCGAAACCTTTTCGATGGATGCAGAACTCGCGCCATTCCTGCGCGGCGAGGTGCTGATCTTCGACATGCGGCTGGTGCGGCCGAAGGCGACGATCGACATCGCCGCCGACGGCACGGTCGACTGGACGATACGGCCGTCTTCGCCCTTCGATCCCGGCCAGATCTCCATCGAGAAGCTGACGGTGACGGAAGGACAGATCGCGCTCAGCCACGCCGCCGGCGGGCGCAGCCATCTTATTTCCGAGATCAACTCGACGATCTCGGCCAAGTCGCTGGCCGGCCCCTGGCGGCTGGACGGCTCGCTGTTGCTGGACGGGTTGCGGACCACGATCGCCGCTTCCACCGGCAAGACCGAACCGGACGGGCAAATGCGGCTCAGGCTCAAGGCCGATCCGGATGACTATCCGCTGGTCATCGAGACCGACGGCAATGTGGGCCTCGTCGAGGGCGCCGCGGTCTATTCGGGCCAGTTCAAGATATCGGGCGCAGACCGAACTGCGGCGCAGCTGCGCGGCACCGGCGGCGAGGCACTGAAAGTCAGCGCCGGCAAACCGGACCCGGGCTTCAGGCTGAACGGCAAGTTTTCGCTCGACCATCAGAAGCTCGGCGTCGACGAATTTCGCTTCGAGACCGGACCGCTCGACAATCCCTACACCGCCGACGGCAAGGCTGCGGTCGACCTTGGGCTGAAGCCGCATTTCTCGATCGAGGCCAATGGCGCGCAGGTGCAGTTCGACGAGGCCGTGGGGGCGGCGGCCGGTGCCGGATTGACGCTGTCCGAGCGGGTGGCGGCGCTGGAGCAGGCGCTGCTCGATCTGCCGAAGCCGACCATACCGGGCACGGTCGAGGTGAAACTGCCGGCCGTGGTGGCAGGCGATACCACCGTTCGCGACGTGCACCTGTCCGCCGAACCGGCCGAGGGCGGCTGGGCGGTAAAATCGCTGGCCGCCACGCTGCCCGGCCGCGCTAAGCTGGAAGCCAATGGCTTGGTCAGCGTCGAGGACCATTTCGGTTTCACCGGATCGCTGCTTCTGGCGGTGGCGCAGCCCTCCGGCTTTGCCGCATGGCTGTCTAAGGACGTCGACGAGGCGATCCGCCGTTTGCCGGCTGCCGGCTTCAAGGCCAAGGTCGACTTGAGCGAAAAACACCAGGCCTTCAGCGATCTCGAACTCATCCTCGGCAAGGCGAAGTTCTCCGGCCGCATCGATTCCAGCCAGCCCGACGACACAAGGCCATCGGTGCTGATGCAACTGGAAGGTGGCGAACTCGACGTCGATGGGCTCGCCGCCTTCGCCTCGATCTTCGTCAGCGACAAGGGTGCCAACCGCTTTTCCGACCGCGACCTCGATTTCCAGATCAAGGCCGGGCCGGTCAGCGCCGGTGGGTTGACCGCCGATAGCGTCGACACCGCGCTGAGATTGCGCGACGGGTTGCTTGAGATCGACCGGCTGTCGGTTGGCGGGCTTGCCGGCGCCTCGATCAGCGCTACCGGCCGGATCAAGGATTTCCCGGCGAGCCCGACCGGTAAGCTCGACGCCTCGGTGGTCGCCGTCGACCTCAAGCCGCTGATCGACGTCGCCGTCCGGCATTATCCGGATAATGCGGTGCTGAAGGGGCTGGCGGAGCGTGCTGGTGCCTATCCCGAGCTGTTCCAGGATGCGCGTATCGACGCGGTCACGAGTGCCGCAGACAATGGCGACGGTACGACCGGACTGGCAATGAGCGCACAGGGCAAGGCCGGTGGCTCGGCCTTTTCGGCGTCGTTGTCCGGCAAAGGGGCGCTCGACCGGCCTCTCGAAGCGCCGGTGACGCTGACCTTCAACGCAAGGAACGCCGACGCCACCGCGCTGCTGGCGCTTTACGGTCTGCCGGCGCTGCCACTCGGCATGCTCGGCGAGGCGACCACCGACGTCTCGGCCAAAGGCACGCTTGGCGGCGGCCTGGCGACACGCTTCAGCCTGGCCGGCAACGACTTCAAAGCTGGTTTCGACGGGACAATTGCCGACACGCCTCAAGGCGCGGCCGCCAAGGGCAAGGTCAGCCTTGAAACGGCCGACATCGAGCCATGGCTGATGACGACCGGCGTCGGCCTGCCCGGCATGGGCACCGGCATGTCGACGTCGCTTGCGGCCGATGCCGATTACGGCAATGGTCTCCTGGTGCTGAGCGGCCTCAGCGGCGCCGTCAACGAAGCGGCGGTTTCCGGTGACGTAAATATCGACATCAAAGAGGGGCTGCCGCATCTTGCCGGCGCGCTGTCGCTGGACGAGCTGGACCTCGATCCGATGGCGGTGATGCTGTTCGGTGACCAGGCCTTCCTTGTCAATGACAGGACCTGGCCGACGGCACCGTTCAGCCAGAAATCCAGTCTGCCATTTACCGCCGATCTCGATCTGACGGCGGCGTCGCTTGCCGCCGGCCCGCTTGCCACCGCCTATGACACTGCGCTGTCGCTGCAGCTCGACCAGGAGGGCATCCGCGTTTCCGACCTCAAGGCAAAGTTCCTCGGCGGCGCGTTGAGTGGCCTGTTCGAGCTCAAGAACAATGACGGCACCGGGCTTTTCTCCGGTCAGATGAAACTCGCCGGCGCCGATCTGGCAGCCGTGCTGCCGGAGGCCGGCATCAGCGGAAGCGGCGAGTTCTCGACGGCGCTTTCGACCAGCGGCAAATCGGTCGACGCGATGGTTGCGGCGCTGTCCGGTTCCGGCACGGCAACGCTCAAGGGCATGACTATTGCCGGCTTCAATCCCGATGCCTTTGGCGCATTCATCGCCAAGGCCGACGCGATAGGGCGCGATATCGACGCGTCGAAGACCGCCGGCTTTGTGCCGCAGATCGCCGCGTCGGGCAGTTTTCCGGCGCAGGACACCGATATTGCCTTCACCATCGCGGGCGGCACGCTGAGGACGCCACCGGTCAAATTCGAAAGCCCGGGCGCGACGCTGTCCGCCGACATCACCGCCGATCTGAATACCAGCACCGTCGATGCCAAGGGCGAGATCGCTTACCGGCCCGGCGACGAGGCGCTGGTCGGCTCCGAACCGATTTTGAATTTCAGCGTCGACGGGCCGTTTGGCGCCACCAAACGGCAGTTCGACAGCGAGCCGCTGGCACAGTTCCTGACCCAGCGTGCGCTGGAAAAGGAGCAGCAGCGGGTCGAAGCCATGCAAGCCGCACTGCTCGAGAAACAAAGGCTGCGGCGTGAGGTGCGCTACTACGCTGCGCTGCAAACCGAGCGTGAAAGAGCGGCGGAGGAACTGCGCAGACAACAGGAAGCAGCGCGGCTGAAGGCCGAGGCCGACGCCAAGGCAAAGGCCGAAGCCGAGGCTCAGGCCCAAGCCGAAGCCGAGGCGAGGGCGCAGGCTGAAGCCAAGGCGAAGGCTGAAGCGGACGCCAAGGCACAGGCGGATGCGGAGGCGAGGGCGCAGGCTGAGGCCAAAGCGAAGGCTGAAGCGGACGCCAAGGCAAAGGCCGAAGCTGAGGCGCAGGCCCAAGCCGAAGCGGAGGCCAGGGCGCAGGCTGAAGCCAAGGCGAAGGCGGATGCAGCGGCGAAGGCCGAAGCCGAGGCCAGGGCGAAAGCCGAGGCGGCTGCAAAGGCCGAAGCCAAAGCCAAGGCGGCGCAACAGGCTGCCGAGGAAGCAGCGCAGGCCGAAGAACAGCAACGCCAGAGGGCGGAAGAGGCGTTGCGGATCGCCTCGGAAGAGAAGGCAAGGCTCGACGCCGAACGCAAGGCCGCGGCGGAGCGAGCGGAACGGGCGCCACCGGCCGCAAATAACGTGCCACCGCCAGTGCAGCCCCCGCCAAAGCTCAAGTTCGATCCCTCGTCGATCGACGATCTGCTAAAATCGCTGAATGGCGGGTGACGGCGCATCCCTTATGTGTCGCGTCCAGCAAGCAAGCGCTTCAGCATCGGCTCGATCCGCCCGAGTTCGTCGAGATGAGCGGCTGACAGGTTGGCGAGACTGTCGTCGGCGCGCTCGGTCAGCCGCAGCAGCACGCGGCGGTGGTCCTCCTCGTCGTGGTCCCTCGCGACGAGCCCGGCTTCGCAAAGACGGTTGACCAATTCCACTGCGCTGTGATGGCGGATGCGCAGGCGCTCCGCGAGGTCGCCAATGGTCACCGGCCCTCCGCCGGGGAACCCTTTGATTGCAAGCAGGGCCTGATGCTGGCGTGGTGTCAGGCCGGCTTCCTGCGCCTGGATCTGGCTGAATTCGAGAAAGCAGCGGATCAGGTAACGAAATTCGGACAGCCTCTGGTAGTCGGCCGGCCCGATCGTTGCGCCGCGCTTTTGTGGCTTCGAAGTGTCTGCCATCGATTCCTTTCCGACAAAGCCGCAAACGGGCCTTGAACATTTATATCGCGTTACGATACAGAGCGCACCAACATGGCTCGTGCCCGCCATCTTCGGTGGCACGGCCGGCGACCCATCCGCAAGTCGGCACGCCGCCAGAAAGCAAGGTTTGCAAATGAAGTCCGATCACGCCAACCCCGGCCATCTGCGCGATTTTACCACCGATGCCCGGGTGCTGCTCATTGCCGGCATAGCAGTGGTGGTTGCGACGGCGGGGTTGTTTGCCGGCATTGCCCTTTTGAAGCTGATCCGGCTTGCCACGAACATCGCCTATTTTGGCCAGTTCACGCTCGCCGACCTGAAACTGCAGGATACGCCGCTTGGCAGGCCGAAGAACGCGACCGCTCGGCTTTGCTGGGCTTCCGTATCCGGCGCAGGAAACAGGATAGCGTTGCCTGAAGGCTACAACTTGCCGCGCTTGGCCCAATCCAGCACATAGAGCCGGAGCGCCGAGGAGAGATTGGCATCCCGCGGGCGGCTCTCGTCGATTTCGGCGACAAGCGCGGCGAGCGTCAGTTTTCGCACGGCCGCGATGGCGCCCAGTTCGTCGTAAAAAGGCTTTTCGAGCGAATAGCTGGTGCGGTGGCCGCGAATGGTGACCGAGCGCTTTTCCACCGGGCTCACGAGACGATCCTACTCACACTTCAAGCATCGGATTTGTCCGAATCGCCCGAATTTTCGCGGCGATGGCCGGCGACGAATTTATCGGCCTTGTCGGCGATCAGGCGGTCGCGATCCCGGCTGGGTTTGGAACGGCCATGCAGCGCCCGGTTCTGTTCGCCCAGGCGCTCCTTCTCGGCTCGCGCCTTCTGCTTGCGTGCCTGACGGAGATTGACGATCTCGGCCATGTCACGCCGCCCGTCGGGTCACTTCTTGCGGAAGGCGTCAAGCGACACCACGTCGGCGCCCTTGGCGCCGGCGTCGGCCGCGGCAGGCTTCTTTTCCGCCTCGGCGGTTTTCTTCTTCGTCTCGGGCTTTTTCTCGGCGACGATGGCCAGCGGTTCGGGAGCAGGCTTGGCCTTTGTCTCCTGTTCCGCCGGGGTATCGGTCTTGACGTCGAATTCGAGCTCGAAGTTGACGGACGGGTCGTAAAAGCCACGTACGGCCGAGAACGGGATTTCCAGTTTCTCCGGCACGTCGGAAAACGACAGCCCAACCTCAAAGCCGGTGTCGCTCACCTTCAGGTCCCAATACTGGAACTGGATGACGATGGTCATCTGTTCGGGATAGCGCTCGCGCAGCCGCGACGACACGCGCACGCCCGGCGCGCCGGTGAGAAAGGTGATGAAGAAATGATGGTTGCCCGGGAGACCGGTGCGCGCGACCTCGGCCAGGACCTTGCGCATGACGCCGCGCAACGCCTCCTGGGCCAGAATGTCGTAGCGGATGTGGTCGTCGGCCATGTGGCTGTCGGGTTCCGTTGAATCGTCCTGATAGCTGTAATCAAGCTTGAGCGCGGCGTAAACCGGATATAGATCGCCGGCGTGCGGAAGCGAAGCCCATTGGCGACGATTTGATCGTCAAACGGCTTTGATCGTCAAGCGCTGGCGAGCGCGCCCTGTTTGCTTGCCCGGGCCATAGGCTGCCGCTTGCCGAAGGCGCGCAGGAAGGTGCGCACGCCATTTGTCGCCGACTGCACCACCTCGTCCTCGGTCGGTGTGCCGCCGAGCATGAACGTCGTCTGCAACTCGGCATTGGCAAGCGCCATGAACTGGCGCGCTGCGACATCGGGATCGTCGATATCAAGGAAGCCGGCATGAGCGAGGCGGGCGAAGCGGGCGGCGATCGCCGGCCATGTCCTGCCCGGTCCCTCTTCGCGCCATTCGGCGAACAACTCGGGATAGCGCCCGCCCTCGGTCTGGATCAGCTTGCGCAGGAATTTGCCGTCGCGGTTGCAGATGCAGTTGTGGTTCATCCGCACAGCAAAGGCGATGAGGTCGGCCTCGAGATCCTTCGGCTGATCGGGAAAAGTGGAAATCGTGGCAAAGATGCCGGCGTTGCAACGTTCGGTGAGGTCGCGGACGATGGCAACGAAGAGTTTTTCCTTGTCGCCGTGATGATTGTAGATGGTCTGGCGGGAGACGCCGGCCTCGGCGGCAATCATGTCGATATTGGCACCGGCGAAGCTTTCGCGGCAGAAGACCGAGGCGGCGGCATCGACAATCGACATCCGCTTGGCCTCATGGCCCCGCGGCGGGAAAATGTCAGGAGAAACGTTGGCCTTCATGCAAAACTATATAGAGGTGGTTGACGAATTAGACAAGCCTGTCTAAATTTGTGGACTGCACGAAGGGGGTTTCGTTCCGCAGAAGAGTCGGAACTCCACGGGATGGAACGTCCTAGGGTTACGCGCCGGTCCTCGGCGGCAACCAGAATTCGAAAGAGCCTGCTATCATGAACGCCAAATTCCTCCGCATTGCGGTCGTGCTCGGCCTATTGTCCGCGATCGGCCCGTTTGCCATCGACATGTATCTTCCCGCCCTGCCTTCAATCGGTGAGGATCTGCATGCCGGCACTGCCGCGGTGCAGATGAGCCTGCTGATCTTCTTTCTTTCCATGGGCTTCGGCCAGATCGTCGTCGGACCGATCTCCGACATGGTCGGCCGCAAGCTGCCACTCTACGGCGGCCTGGCGCTGTTCATGGTCGGCGGCGTAGGCTCGGCGCTGGCTCCCTCGATCGAATGGCTGATCGCCTTCCGCTTCCTGCAAGGGCTCGGCGCCAGCGCCGGCATGGCCGTGCCGCGCGCGATCGTGCGCGATCTGCATACCGGCACCGAGGCCGCCAAGCTGATGTCGCTGCTGATGCTTGTGTTTTCGGTGTCGCCGATCCTGGCACCGCTGACCGGTAGCCAGATCATCGAGAATTTCGGCTGGCGCGCCGTGTTCTGGACGGTGACGGGCGCGGCCGTGCTCGCCACCATCCTGCTGGCGACCTCGCTCAAGGAGACACGGCCGGTCGAGGAGCGCGCCGGGTCGTCCTTCGGGACGGCACTTTCCGGCTACCGCTTCCTGATGGGCGACCGCAACTTCCTTGGCCTGACGGCCATCGCCGGCTTCGGCATTGCGAGCTTCTTCGTCTATCTGTCGAGCTCGTCCTTCATCCTGATCGACCATTATGGCCTGTCGCCTTCGGTCTACAGCGTGTTCTTCTCGATCAATGCGGTTGCCTTTATCGGCATGTCGCAGCTGACCGGGTTGCTGTCGGAGCGGTTCGGGCTGCAGCGCGTGGTGCGCGTCGCGGTGACCGGCTATGCGACGACGATGGTGGTGCTGTTCGCGGTGATGGCATCGGGTGTCGACCGGCTCGACGTGATGGCGGCGCTGCTGTTCATCGGCTACGGCTTTCTCGGCCTGGTCATCCCGACGACGTCGGTGCTGGCCATGGAAGAGCATGGCGAGATCGCGGGTACCGCGTCGGCGCTGATGGGCACGCTGCACTTCGCCATCGGCGCGGTCGCCATGGGCGTCGCCGGCGTGTTTTTCGACGGCACGCCGCTGCCGATGGTGGCGGGCATCACGCTCTGCGCGGCGATCTCCTTCACACTGGCCAAAATAACGCTCGGCCGCAGCCGGGACGTCGCGGAAGCGCCGGCGGAGTAAACTTCGCCTATCGAGACAAAAAGGCCGGGCGATGTTCCCGGCCTTTTCACGTTTGCCGTCCCGGTTCAAAGCAGTCTATGCCTATATGACGGGTTCAGGACATGCAGCTTCGACATCTCAAAACCTTCGTGGCGGTCGCCACCACCTTGAACATCACACGCGCCTCCGAGCGGGTTCATCTTGCCCAATCGAGCGTGTCCGAACAGATCCAGGCGCTGGAAAGCGATCTAGGCACGTCGCTGTTCGACAGATCACGGCGTGGCTTGAAGCTGACGGCGGCGGGACAACGCCTGCTGGACTACGCAAACGATCTCCTCGACCTCGCGGACGAAGCCCGTTCCGCAGTCGCCGACGCGAGCGGCACGGTTGCCGGTCGCCTGACGGTCGGCGGCCTGGAGACGCTTTGCTCGACACGCTTGCCAGCTCTGCTGGCGGAATTCCATCGGCGCCATCCCGATGTGGAACTGAACCTCAGGGCGGACGATAGCAGTGGGTTGCGTGCCGGCGTGACAAGCGGGGCGCTGGACGTATCTTTCCATTTCGGAGCCGTCCCGGCGGCGGCGCCGGAGCTGCGAAGCGAGCAAGTGGCAGTGGAAGAGCTCGTCACCATAATGCCGGCAAATCACCGGTTGGCCGGATATTCTGCCATAACGCCCGACGATCTGGCCGACGAGGCCTTCCTCGTCACCCAGCCCGGTTGCGTCTATAGGCGGATGTTCGACGAAACGTTTGCCGCAACATTGCCTGACCGTCCAAAACTCGTCGGCGAGTTCGCCAGCATGAGCGCGATACGGAGCCTTGTTGAAGGCGGTCTTGGATGCGCGCTGGTCCCGCGTCTCGTGGCTTCCGCGGCTGACGCCAATATTGTCGTGTTGCCTTGGGTCGGAAGCAGTCCGGTGACGCCGGTCACCATGGTATGGCGCCACCGGCGCATTCAAGCGCCGGTCTTGCGGCTGTTCCTCGCAATGGTCCGCGAAATCTGGCCATCACTAGACCAGCCGCTGGCCACCATCGACATGAAGCACGGTTCCGGTGATGAAGCCGTTGTGCATGAGGGACGTGATGGCTTGGGCAATGTCGGCTGCCTGGCCGATCCGGCCGACGAGCAGACGCTTTGCCATGGCGTCCAGCGCGGCTGTCTTTCCGCTGCCGACGACGGCATCCCAAATCGGCGTGTCGACCCAGCCCGGCGAGACGACGTTGACGCGGATCGGCGCCAGTTCGACGGCAAGCGCGTAGGCGAGTGAGCCAAGTGCCCCATTAACGGCTGCCACCACCGAGCCTTTCGCCGCCGGACGATAGGCGGCGATGCCCGAGGTCAGCGTGATCGATCCCCCGGGCGTCAGACGAGGCGCGCCATGCTTGGCAAGAAGAAGCGGCCCGACGACTTTGGAATCCATCACTTTCCGCGCCACCGAGATATCCATCTCGGGAAGCAACACATAGACGCCGGTAACGTCGGCGGCGGTCGAGACGATGTGGTCGAGCGTGCCGGCATCCTGGAACAGGCGCTGGACCTCGTCCTCGCTAGTGACGTCGGCTGCGATCGTCCTCAGCCTTTCCGGGTGAGGCACGCGCTGCCGTGCGGCCGACAACCGGTCCTCGGAGCGGCCGACGATCGTAACCTCGGCGCCGGCGGCAAGCTGCTGTTCGGCAAGCGACAGCCCCATACCGGAACTGCCGCCAACGATCAGGATGCGTTCGTGTTTTGGTGTGGTTTCCTGGTTCATCTTATCTCCATCAGATAGCTCGCCGGGGCCTGACTGATATGCGGCGAGAAACTGAGGCCTTGTCCCGCAAGGCATGAGAGAAGGGAAACGGGAAGATACGAATGCTGCCATCGGAGGTTCCGATGATGGGAGGCCCTTGGGCTTTCGCAAAACCGTCGCTTGCGGCGCTTCGCTACGACGCTGTCTCGGAGAGGACGAACCGCAGCTGCGTTTCGACGGGCGCCAAGGGCAGCGGCACCAGCTCGTAGCCTAGTTCCGTGTAAACGGCGACGAGTGCGTGAAAGGTGCGTTCAGCCTCGTCCATCGTTTGCTTGCGTTCGTTGTCCTGCCGAAAGATTTCCGGCCATGGCGGCGCGACGAAGACGCGCCTGGCATAGCGGAAGCGTCGGGCGGCATTCGTGGCGTGATCGGGAACCGGCACCCCGGTCAGGCGCAGATAGCCAAGAGTGTCCGGCACGCCGCGATCGAAGAAGACCAGGCCGGATTGCTCGCCCGCGATCCGGTAGGAGCGCAACTCCCAAGACAGCATCAACTCGGCGAACAGAGCCGCCAGGGCAGGGCCTTGCCGCCTATCGCCAATTCGTCGTGATGATGCTGCGCCCGGCTTCGCCCGAGGTGCGAGGCCTGCCACCTTAAAAGTCGATCAACGTTGTCTTGCCTGAGCCCGGACCGCCGGTCAGCACGAAAAACCGATTGGAATCGTTTCGCATTTCTGATCCATGGATTGGATGGGGAAGTATGAAGACAGGGGTTTTTTGGACCCGTCAGGGCACATGAAAGCCCGGCCGGCGGGGCCTGCTTCTGCATATGTCGAGAGGGAGAAATGGAGGTTTCTGTTGCCAGGTACCTCCGAACCCCGCCTAGAAGTGCGAACCACTAGGGCTTGAATTGAAGCTATCGCACCGCTTACGCGGCGAGACGTGCTTCCGCATAGTTGTCGTTGGCAACTATAAGTTTAGCCCGATAACGGTGGTACAATGCCGGGCAAAAGTACGATCTTTACACCTTCGTCGATCCTATTTCGCCCCCAGCAAAAGCCGCTCCTGAGCAGCGGTTTTTGGTGGAGGCGCCGGGTACCGCCCCCGGGTCCGAACGGCTTATTTCATCGCCTGTTTATCGCCATAGTCGGTCGAGCCGACGAGGCGAATATAGGGACTGACGGTGGAAAATGAAAGGCCGGAATGCCACTTTCGTCCGTGTCAAAGTGGATCATCAAGGGGTTGACTTGCAGCCGGTCTCAACCGAAGCTTTGTGGCGGTGAGGAGACCTAGCGCATACTTGCGGCAGCGCGCCACGATCCTCACTGACCGGATCCCGTGGCGCCGACGAGGGGAAATTCGATGGCCGATTATCTCGCAGACGTAAAGAAATATGATGCGGCGGCGGATGCCGACGCGGTCGCCAAGATCGTCAAGCATCTGGGCATCGCGCTCAGGAACCGCGATTCCTCGCTGGTGTCCTGCACCGACCCGGAGGAACTGAAGCGCGTCAGGAACAGCTGGGTCGCCGGCAAGCTCGGCGTCACCGACGGTGCCAAGGCGGATGCGGCTATCGAAAAGACCTGCAAGGCTATGGCGGCCGACAACAGCAAGAGCCGGGTGACATTCTATTACCTCGTCGCCAAGGATCTGGGCATGCTCGGCTCGCTCTGAGCAACCTCGCCGCCGGTGCTGGTGAGGCTTCTGCTGGAATCGTCTCGCTTTGCTGTGTTCGGCCGACGGTCATTCGGCTATGATGGCTGACAACCCGAATCGGACCGGAGCCGATGCGCCAGTATCTCGACCTTCTGAAGCATGTGCTGGAAAACGGCGCCGATCGCGGCGACCGCACCGGCACCGGAACGCGCTCGGTATTCGGCTACCAGATGCGCTTCGACCTGGCCCGCGGCTTTCCGGTCACCACCACCAAGAAGCTGCACCTGAAGTCGATTATCCACGAGCTTTTGTGGTTCCTGGCCGGCGACACCAACATCAAATATCTCAACGATCACGGCGTCTCGATCTGGGATGAGTGGGCCGACGAGAACGGCGATCTCGGCCCGGTCTATGGCAAACAATGGCGGTCGTGGCCGGACGGCCATGGCGGCGCCATCGACCAGATTGCGAATCTTCTGAAGGAGATACGCAAAAATCCTAATTCGCGGCGGCTGATCGTTTCGGCGTGGAACCCGGCCGAGGTGGAGGCCATGGCCTTGCCGCCCTGCCACTGCCTGTTCCAGTTCTATGTGTCGCAAGGCAAGCTTTCCTGCCAGCTCTACCAGCGTTCGGGCGATATCTTTCTCGGTGTGCCGTTCAACATCGCTTCCTATGCGTTGCTGACGCTGATGGTGGCGCAGGTGACCGGATTGAAACCCGGCGATTTCATCCACACGCTCGGCGACGCGCATCTTTACTCGAACCATTTCGAGCAGGCGCGCGAACAATTGCGGCGCACGCCCAAGGCGTTGCCGACGCTGTGGATCAATCCCGAGGTGAAGGATCTCTTTGCCTTCCGCTTCGAGGATTTCCGGCTCGAGAACTATTTCGCCGACGCGACGATCAAGGCGCCGATCGCGGTCTAGCACCATAGCTGACCGTGCATATCGACATTGCCTACTGCGGCTGCGCCCTTGGGCATTGTCAGCATCCATCTTGATTGGCCGACGTCGACTTGACGCGCGATTCCTGGTCGCTGATTTTCATGTGAATATTTCCTTCGGCCTCGGTACCGCTGTATCCAACGAAGATTATCGCAGGCCGGGAAAACCTCAGCTCAGAATGCCGTCGGCGGTAAAGAGCCTTTCCTTGTTATGTTCACATGGATATATCGATGGACGGCTTCGGGCGTTCCGAGACGAGGAGAGTTTCATGCTGGCGCGCAAAGGTTCGACGACGATTGCCATCGCGGGTCTCGCCGCCATGCTGATGGCCGCGGTGCCGTCGGCCCATGCCGATGACAAGGTGGTCGTGTTTGCCGCGGCGAGCCTGAAGGATGGGCTCGATGCCGTCAACAAGGCCTGCGAGGCCGATATCGGCGAGGCGGCGACCATTTCCTACGCGGCGAGCTCGGCGCTGGCCAGGCAGATTGAAAGCGGCGCGCCAGCAGACCTGTTCATCTCGGCCGATCTCGACTGGATGAAATATCTTGCTGACAGGAAGCTGACCAAGCCCGAAACCCAAGTGAAACTGCTCGGTAACCAGATCGTGCTGGTTGCGCCGCGGGATTCCAAGGTTGAAACCAGGATCGAAAAGGGTTTCGATCTTGCCAAGCTCGTCGGTGACGGCAAACTTGCCATGGGCGATGTCAAGGCTGTGCCGGCAGGCAAATACGGCAAGGCAGCCCTCGAATCGCTCGGTGCCTGGTCTTCGGTCGAAGGCAAGGTGGCGCAGGCCGAGAATGTCCGCGCCGCCCTGAAACTGGTGTCGACCGGCGAGGCAGCACTCGGCATCGTCTACGCCACGGATGCGCATGCGGAGCCTGGCGTCAAGGTGGTCGGCACTTTCCCCGCGGGTACCCATCCGCCGATCATCTATCCGGTCGCCCAGCTTGCCGATTCGAAGAGCAGGGATACCCCGGCATTCCTGAAATGCCTGCAATCCGCCAAGGCTGGCGAACTCTTCAAGGCGCAAGGTTTTACAATCCTCGCGCCGAGCAACTGACGTACGGCACCGCACATGAACTGGCTGCTGGATCTCGCTCCCGACGAATGGAATGCGGTCCGGCTGTCGATCAAGGTGGCGACCGTGGCGATGATTGCCAGCCTGCCGCCGGGCATTCTGATCGCTCTTGTGCTTGCCCGCGGCCAGTTCTGGGGCAAGACGCTGCTCAATGGTCTGGTGCATCTGCCGCTGATCCTGCCGCCGGTGGTGACCGGCTATTTGCTGCTTTTGACTTTCGGCAAACGTGGTCCGGCCGGCGCTTTCCTGGCCGAACATTTCGGCATCGTTTTTTCCTTCCGCTGGACTGGCGCCGCGCTCGCCTGCGGCGTGATGGGCTTTCCGCTGATGGTGCGGGCCATCCGGCTGTCTATCGAGGCCGTCGACCGCAAAATCGAGGCGGCCGCCGGCACGCTCGGCGCCAATCCGCTATGGGTATTCGGCACGATCACGCTGCCGCTTATCCTGCCCGGCCTGATCGCCGGTGCGATCCTCTCCTTCGCCAAGGCGATGGGCGAATTCGGCGCGACGATCACCTTTGTCTCCAACATTCCGAACGAGACGCAGACGTTACCGTCGGCGATCTACACTTTCACGCAGGTTCCCGGCGGCGACGCCGGCGCGCTCAGGCTGACGCTGATCTCGATCGTCATCTCGATGGCGGCACTTGTTGCCTCGGAAGTGCTGGCGCGGCGCGTCGGCCGGCGGATGGACATCGAATGACGGTTCAGGTCGACATCAGCCACCGGCTTGGCGATTTCACCGTCAATGCCCGCTTCGAAAGCGCCGGGCGGCTGACTGCGCTGTTCGGGCCTTCCGGCTCCGGAAAGACGACGCTGATCAATTTGATTGCCGGGCTGATCCGCCCCGACAAAGGTCGTATCGCGGCAGAGGGCCGCGTGCTGGTCGATAGCGATGCCGGTCTGTTCGTGCCGAAGCACAAACGGCGGATCGGTATGGTGTTCCAGGATGCGCGGCTGTTTCCGCATATGAGCGTGGCGAGCAATCTGCGCTATGGCCGCTGGTTCACGCCGGCTGCCGAGCGTTACGCGGATATCAATGGCGTGGTCGAACTGCTCGGGATCGGCCATTTGCTCGACCGGCGGCCGGCAAAACTCTCCGGTGGCGAGAAGCAGCGTGTGGCAATCGGCAGGGCGCTGCTTGCCAGTCCGAAATTGCTGCTGATGGACGAGCCGCTGGCTTCGCTCGACGAGGGGCGCAAGGCCGAGATCTTGCCTTATATCGAGCGGCTGCGCGACGAGACGAAAATCCCGATCGTCTATGTCAGCCACTCGATCGCCGAAGTGGCGCGGCTGGCGAGCGACGTCGTGGTGCTGATGCAAGGAAAGGTCGCCGCTTCCGGTCCGACCGGAGCGATCATGCAGCGTCTCGATCTATTGCCGGCCGAAGAGCGCGGCGAGGGCGGTGCCGTGCTGGATACCGCGGTTCTGCGCCACGACGAAGCCTTTGGCATGACGGTGCTAGGCTCATTGGCGGGCGAGATCCGGGTGCCGCTTCTGGCAACGCCAGTCGGTGCGCCGGTGCGCGTGCGCATCCGTGCCCGCGACGTGATGATCGCCACCGAGCAGCCGGTTGGCCTCAGCGCGCTCAACATATTGCCGGGCACGATCGTGGCGATACAGCCGGGCGAAGGGCCTACGGTCGAGATTGGCCTCGACTGCAATGGCGCAACCGTGCTTGCCCGCATCACCGAACAGTCGCGGCAGACACTGGGGCTTCGGCTTGGTCGACAGGTCTTCGCCGTGGTCAAGACGGTGAGCTTCGACCGGGCGAATACCGGCGCCGGCCTGCCCGCCGAGGCGGATGAGTGAACGGCCGATGATTCGCTATATCGTTTTAGAATAGCGGTATCGCTGCAGAACTTGTAGAATGGCGTCACCGCGGAGGAGCAAATGCCGTCGCTGAGTTTGCGGATAAATCTCGATCCAGATGGCCGCATCGGACCGGGCAAGATCGAGCTTCTGGAACAGATCGCCGCCTTCGGCTCGATTTCGGCCGCGGCACGCGGCATGGAGATGTCCTACAAGCACGCCTGGGATCTGGTCGAAGACATGAACCGCGTGTTCGGCAAGCCGCTGGTTGCGGCACAGACGGGCGGCAAAAAAGGCGGTGGCGCCCAGTTGACGTCGGTCGGGCTTGCTGTGGTCAGCCGCTTCCGCGCGATCGAGCGGGCTGCGTCTTCAGCAGCGGCGGCGCATATGGAGGCGCTGCAGGCCGAGATCGACGCAGCGTGACGCCGGCGGAATTCATGCCGCGTGTGATCCCTGTTACTTCTTAGGCTCGCCCGGCTTGCGCAGCAGATAGGTGTCCATGATCCAGCCTTTTTTCCGGCGGGCCTGCTCACGGGTGCTCACGATCTTGTCGCCGACGTCGCCAATCCGGCCCGAGATGACGATCTCGTCGGGCGTCCCGAGATAGGCGCCCCAGTGGACGGTGACGTCGTTGTCGTCCAGCGTGTTGAAGGCGCATTTGCCGTCCAGCATGACGATGGTGCTGCCGGCGTTTTCGGGCAGACCTTCCTCGGCGAGCCGGCGGCCGGTGGTGATCAAAATGGCGTCGCCGATCCGGTTCAATGCCATTTTGTGGCTGGCTGCGAGTGCCTGGATGGCGGTGATGCCAGGGATGACCTCCAGCTCGAACGCTACATTGCCTCTGAGGCGCACGCGCTCGAGGATGCGCAGCGCACTGTCGTAGAGCGACGGATCGCCCCAGATCAGGAAGGCGCCGCAGCCATCTTCAGTGAGTTCGTCGCGGATCAGGCCTTCGTAGATCGCGGCGATCGCCTCGTGCCAGTCGTCGACGGTCGAGCGGTAGGAAGGCGCCGGCTCGGCGCGCACCGGCACCTCGAATTCGACACGGCGCGAGTTCGGATTAATGACGAAGCGGTCGCAGATCTGGCGGCGCAATTCGGCGAGATCGTTCTTCTTGGCGCCCTTGTCGGGAATGAACAGCACGTCGGCCCGATTGAGACCGTTAATGGCCTGGACCGTCATGTGCTCCGGATTGCCGGCGCCGATGCCGATGACGAGAAGCTTGCGCATGGGCGAACTCCTGCCCGATCGGGACCGGCGTGTCTAGACCGGCACGACATGCCGGCAGGCGCCGGCGCATTTGCCGAAAGGCTTTGAAACGCCACATTGAACAGCTAGAGTCATGTCGGCATTCTCGCCGGGGGAGTTTCCATGTTCCGTTACGTCCTGACCGCAGCCTTGGCGCTCTCAGCTACGCCTGCGCTCGCCAATGATTCGGTCGCCGAACTCGGCACCGGTGGGCTGATCCTTTCGCGCAGCGATGCGGTGGCGATGGAAAGCGAGGATCTCTACATCTCGCCGGAAAAAGTGATGGTCGATTACGTCTTCCGCAACAACACCGACAAGGATGTCGATGCGATCGTCGCCTTTCCGATGCCCGACATCGAAGGCGACCCCGAAGAAATACCGGCGATTCCGGAGGCGCAGAGCGACAATTTCCTCGGCTTCGAAGTGACGATCGACGGGGTGCCGGCAAAGCCGCAGCTCGAGCAGAAGGTGTTCGCGCTCGGCATCGACATCGGCGCTGACCTGAAGGCGCTGGGCGTGCCGTTCTATCCGTTCGGCGATGCGGCCAAGGCAGCGCTGGCAAAGCTGCCGCAAGCGGTCGCCGACGACTGGGTCAACCGCGGCATCATCATCGAGGACACTGCCGACGACGGTTCGGGCATGAAGACCGTCTATACGCCGTTCTGGCAATTGCGCTCGACCTATTGGTGGCGCTCGACCTTTCCGGCCAACAAGGCGGTCCATGTCTCGCATCGCTACAAGCCGAGCGTCGGCGGCACCTCCTCGGTCAGCTTCTTCTATGACGGCCAGTTCCAGGGTCAGTATGCCGCCTACAAGACACGCTACTGCATGGACGATGCCTTCGAGAATGCCGTGCGCAAGGCAGCCAAGGACGATCCCGACGGCTACCCGAAATATTTCGAGAACCGCATCGCCTATATCCTGACAACGGGCGGCAACTGGGCGTCGGGAAACATCGGCACGTTCAAGCTGACCGTCGACAAGGGCGATCCGAAGAACCTGGTCTCGTTTTGCGGCGAAAACGTCAGGAAGATCGGACCGACGACGTTCGAGATGAAGGCGCAGAACTTCTACCCCGAGCACGACATCGACATATTGCTGCTGGAGCCATCCGATGGCGGAAACGGCGGCTGATGGACCTCGCGATTTATGTCGCCATCGCCGAGAACGGCGTGATCGGGCGCGAGGGTGGGTTGCCCTGGCGGCTGTCCACCGATCTCAAGCGGTTCAAAGCCGATACGATGGGCAAGCCCATCATCATGGGCCGCAAGACCTATGAAGGCATCGGCCGCCCATTGCCGGGCAGGCTCAACATCGTGGTGACACGAGACAGGGCATGGCGCGCCGAGGGCGTCGAAGTCGCGCACTCAATCGAGGACGCAATCGCGCTGGCGACGGTGCGCGGGCGCTGCATGGCCGGCGCCGACGAGATCTGCGTCATCGGCGGCGGCGAGATCTACGCTCAGGCGCTGCCGTTGGCCGATCGGCTGCACGTGACCCATGTTCTGGCCGCGGTCGACGGCGATGCCCATTTCCCGCCGATCGATCCGGCGCTGTGGCGGATCGTCCGCTCGCAGGAGGTGGAGGCTGGCGAAAAGGACAGCCATGCGACACGCTATTCGGTTTACGAGCGGCGCCGCGACGTGCATTGAAGGCGACAAAGGGGTCGCGACAGGTCTAGATGGACCCAAAAGGCGGACAGTGGCGGCAGCCGATCGCGTTGAAAGCGTGCCGCTGCATCCCTATAGAATAATAATATTGGATTTTGCGCCGGTGAGCCGGCGCTTGAGGGAATTCCAAGCGAAAGGACATTTATGCCCTGGAACGACAAGAGCGGCGGCGGCGGCCCGTGGGGCGGCGGCAACAATCAGGGGCCTTGGGGTCAGGCACCAAAAGGACCCAGCGGCCCGCAGGGCTCGCCTCCCGATCTCGAGGATATCATCCGGCGCGGGCAGGACAGGTTGCGGCGCGCGCTGCCGGGCGGCGGTGGCGCGAGCCCTGCCGTGTTCGGGCTGATTGCCGCGGCGCTGGTGGTGCTATGGGCGTTCAAGGCGGTCTACACCGTGCAGCCCGACGAAGTTGCGGTGGAACTCAGGTTCGGCAAGCCGAAGGCGGAGCTGTCGCAGCCTGGCCTGCATTTCCATTGGTGGCCCATCGAAACGGTCGAGACCGCCAACATCGCCGAGCAGCTTGTCAGTATCGGCGGCGGCAGTTCCAGCGGCAATGGCCTGATGCTTTCCGGCGACCAGAACATCGTCAATGTGCAGTTCTCTGTGGCCTATCAGGTCTCCGACCCTAAGGCCTATCTGTTCGACGTGTCCGACCCGGACGGCATGCTGCAGCAGGTCGCCGAAAGCGCGATGCGCGAAGCGGTCGGCCGGCGCCCGGCGCAAGACATTTTCCGCGACGACCGGCAAGGCATCGCGGCGTCGGTGCGTGAGATCATCCAGACGACGCTGGACGGTTACAAGGCCGGCCTCAACGTCAACGCCATTTCGATCGAGGACGCCGCGCCACCGCGCGAGGTGGCAGACGCGTTCGACGAGGTGCAGCGCGCCGAGCAGGACGAGGACAAGTTCGTCGAGCAGGCCAATCAGTATTCCAATCAGAAGCTCGGCCAGGCACGCGGTGCGGCCGCACAGATCCGCGAAGACGCGGCCGCCTACAAAAACCGGGTCGTGCAGGAGGCCGAAGGCGAGGCGCAGCGCTTCATCTCGGTTTATGACGAATATGCCAAGGCGCCGGAGGTGACGCGCAAGCGACTCTACCTGGAAACGATGGAGAGGGTGCTGAAGGATTCGAGCAAGGTCATCGTCGAGCAAGGCAACGGGCAAGGGGTCGTTCCCTACCTGCCGCTGCCGGCATTGCAGCAGAAGGCGCCGACACCGGCCACCGGAGGAAACCAGTGATGGCCAACCGTCTTCCCGTCATTGCGGTCATCGCCGCGGTCATCCTGTTCCTGCTCTACTCGTCGGTCTTCGTCGTCAATGCGCGCCAGCAGGCGCTGGTGCTCAGGTTCGGCGAAATCGTCGACGTCAAGAACCAGCCGGGCATCTATTTCAAGGCGCCATTCTCCTTCTTCGATGCCGACACCGTGCAGCTGATCGAAAACAGGGTCCTGCGCTTCGACCTCGACAACATCCGTGTCCAGGTTTCGGGCGGCAAATTCTATGAGGTCGATGCCTTTATCGCCTATCGTATCTCGGATCCGCGCGTGTTCCGCGCCGCGGTGTCCGGCCAGATCGAACTGGCCGAGGCCCGGCTGAGGACGCGTCTCGACGCCGCCTTGCGCCGCGTCTATGGCCTGCGAGACTTCGAGGCGGCGCTCTCGGAAGAGCGCGCGGTGATGATGCGCGAGGTGCGCGATCAGCTGAGGCCCGATGCCACCTCGCTTGGCCTGCAGATCGAGGATGTCCGCATCCGCCGCACCGATCTCACGGCCGAAGTCTCGCAGCAGACCTTCGATCGCATGAAGGCCGAACGTCTCGCCGAAGCCGAGCGGCTGAGGGCGCGAGGCAATGAGGCAGCGCAGCGGATCAGGGCTCGCGCCGACCGCGAAGTGGTCGAAATCGTCGCCGAAGCGCAAAAAGAGTCTGAAATCCTGCGCGGTGAAGGTGAAGCCCAGCGCAGTGCCACGTTTGCCGGGGCCTATCAGCGCGATCCGGCCTTCTTCGATTTCTATCGGTCGATGAATGCCTATGGCACGGCGCTGAACAGCGCCGGAACGACGATGGTGCTGTCGCCGAATTCCGAGTTCTTCCGCTTCTTCCGCGACCCGGACAGCAAGGAAACGCCTGTGGCACCGGCGGCACCAGCGCCAGCACCTGCCGCTCCCGCCCCACCGGCAGCGCAGCCAAGCACCGGCCAGTAGGGCCGGTGCAGGGATAGCCGGCGTAACAGAGGATTTATTCTCTGGCGGTAGCCATAGCCGCAAACGTGCCTTATTTCTTGCCAACATGACGCGGACCGGCATTTTTGCCGAAGCGGTTTTTTTCAGAACACCCGGAGGCCTTTCGATGACATCCACCACCCTTCTGCGTGCAGCGAGGCGGACGTTCATCGCCGGGGCCGCTGCGCTTCTGGTCGGCGCCGTTGCCGTTCCGTCGTTCGTGGCGCCGACGATGGCAGCCGACGGGCCGCCCTCGGTTGCCGATCTCGCCGCCGGCCTGCTTGGCGCCGTGGTCAACATCTCGACGTCGCAGACTGTTAAAGGCACTGAGGGGCCGGGCGCAGTGCCGATGCCGCAGCTGCCGGAAGGCTCGCCCTTCCAGGACTTCTTCGACGATTTCTTCAAGAACCGTGGCGGCGACAAGGGCGGCGGCGGGCAAAAGGTGCAGTCGCTGGGCTCCGGCTTCGTGGTCGACGCCGAGCAGGGCATCGTGGTGACCAACAACCACGTCATTGCCGATGCCGACGACATCGAGGTGAATTTCTCCGATGGGGTGACGCTCAAGGCGACGCTGGTCGGCACCGACACCAAGACCGACGTCGCGGTGCTGAAGGTCGATCCGAAAGGGCACAAGCTGACAGCGGTGAAGTTCGGCGATTCCAACACGATGCGTGTCGGCGACTGGGTGATGGCGATCGGCAATCCGTTCGGTCTCGGCGGCACGGTGACAGTCGGCATCGTCTCGGCACGCAATCGCGACATCAATTCCGGCCCGTATGACGACTTCATCCAGACCGATGCCGCGATCAACCGCGGCAATTCCGGCGGACCGCTGTTCAACAGCAGCGGCGAGGTCATCGGCATCAACACGGCAATCATCTCGCCATCGGGCGGCTCGATCGGCATCGGCTTCTCGATCCCGTCGCAGCTTGCCTCGGGCGTCGTCGACCAGCTTCGCCAGTTCGGCGAGACGCGGCGCGGCTGGCTCGGCGTGCGCATCCAGCCGGTGACCGACGACATTGCCGAAAGCCTGGGCATGGCGACCGCCAAGGGCGCGCTGGTCGCCGGCGTCATCAAGGGCGGGCCGGTCGACAACGGCACAATCCAGGCCGGCGACGTCATCATCAAATTCGACGGCAAGGACATCCATGAAATGCGCGACCTGCCGCGCGTCGTGGCGGAGAGCCCGGTCGGCAAGGCGGTCGACGTGATCATCGTGCGCAAAGGGGTCGAGCAGACCGTCAAGGTGACGCTCGGCCGGCTCGAGGACGGCGAAAAGCTTGCCAGCGGCGGTGAAAACGGCAACACCGACCAGGACGATGCCGACAAGGCGCCTGCGGTTTCGACGGCTGCCGTGCTCGGCATGACGATCGGCGAGCTCAATGAGGAGACGCGCACGAAATTCGGCATCGCCACCGATGTCTCCGGCGTCGTCGTGACGGACGTCGCCAAGGATTCGGCGGCAGCCGAACGCGGTATCCAGCCGGGCGAGGTGATCACCGAGATCGCGCAGGAATCGGTCGCAACGCCCAAGGACGTCATGGACCGGATCGGCGCGCTGAAGGAGCAGGGGCGCAAGAACGCGCTTTTGATGCTGGCGTCGAAGACCGGCGAGCTGCGGTTTGTGACAATCCGGATGGATTGAGTCCGGAAGAGCCTGCAACACTCTGATCTTGAAACGAAAAAGGGCGGCTAGCGGGCCGCCCTTTTTCTTGCCTGCCAGTCTGTGCGCGGCAGCCTGTAGAAAACATGTCGCCTGAGTGCGGTGTGGCTGTCCGGAACACCGGGATGGTCGAAGTCGGAGGCCGGGTCGGCGATCATGCCCAGGCGCTCCATGACGGCAGTGGACCGGCTGTTATCCTTGACTGCGAAGGACACGATTTCGTCGAGGCCAAGTCTTTCAAAGCCATGGGTGAGCCAGGCTTCGGCTGCTTCGGTGACATAGCCGCGGCCCCAGAATTCGGGTGCCAGCCGCCAGCCGATCTCGATCGTGCCGCGCGGCAGGAATGGCAAATGATCGGTTCGGGTTATGCCGACGAAGCCGATGCATTCACCTGTGGCTGCGATCTCAGCGGCCGCGAAGCCGAAGCCGTCGCGATCGATAGCCGCGCGCAACTCCTCCATCTTGGCGTCCGACTGGGCACGGTCACGCCGAAACGGAAAGAATTCCATGACGCGCTCGTCGGAATTGATGCGATGGAAGAGCTCGCGGTCACGATCTCCCCAGTTGCGCAGGATCAGGCGCTCGGTGCGGATCGGCGTCATTCGACAAATTCCTCCCGGCGATAACCCTGCAGATAAAGCAAGGCGGTGAGGTCGCCGTGGTCGATGCGGATCTTTGCCTCGGCTGCCACGGCCGGCTTGGCATGCAAGGCGACGCCGATGCCGGCAAGACGGATCATGTCGAGATCGTTGGCGCCGTCGCCGACGGCAATGGCATCGGCAGGCGTCAGGCCGAGGCGGGCGGAAATCTCGATAAGGGCTTCGGCCTTGGCGGCGCGGCCGAGGATCGGTTCGGCGACCAAGCCGGTGAAGCGGCGATCCTGCTCGATCAGGCGGTTGGCGCGATTTTCGTGAAAGCCGAGCAATGCTGCGATGCGGGTGGTGAAGATGTCGAAACCACCGGAGATCAGCGCCGTCCAGGCGCCATTGGCCGCCATTGTCTGGACGAGCGTGCGGCCGCCGGAGGCTAGCGTCAGGCGATTGTCGATGATGCGGTCGATGATTGCGGCATCGAGACCCTTGAGCAGCGCCACACGCTCGCGCAAGGCCGGCTCGAATGCGATCTCGCCGTTCATGGATAGCGCCGTGATGGCGGCGACCCGATCCTTGACGCCGATCTCGTCGGCAAGCTCGTCGATGCATTCCTGGTCGATCATCGTCGAATCCATGTCGGCGATCAGGATCTTCTTGCGCCTGTTCTCAGCCGGCTGGACGGCCACGTCGATCGGTTCGGAAGCAAGCGCGGCCTGCAGGCGCGCCGTTATTTCGGAAGCGTCGGCGGTCTCCGGCAAGTCGAGTTCGCAGGCGATGCCTTCGGCCAGCCAGCGAACAGCGCTTGCGCCGACCGACCGCGAGGCCATATTCGCTAGCGTCGGCGTCAATGCGCGGCCGGCGGGATGGGATAGAAGCGTGGCGATCAGCGGCATCGAAAATTCCAGCGGACAGGCGGGCGAAGGCCGCGTGAAGAACGCGATCCTGATAGCCGGGCCGACCGCCAGCGGCAAGTCGGCGCTCGCACTCGACCTCGCCGAGCGCAATGGCGGTGTCATCGTCAACACCGATTCTATGCAAGGCTATTCGGTGCTCGACGTGCTGACGGCGCGGCCTGGTCCTGCCGAACTCGCCCGCGTCCCCCACTTTCTTTATGGACACGTCGATCCGTCCACCGCCTATTCCACCGGCGCCTGGTTGCGTGATGTCACGAAGCTCATCGACGACGGCACGCTCTCGGAGCGGCCAGTGATTTTCGTCGGCGGTACCGGGCTTTATTTCCGGGCGCTCACGGAAGGTATCTCGGAGATGCCCGACATTCCGAAGTCGATCCGCGATCGCTGGCGCTACGAGCTCCAGGAACAGGGCGCAGTGAGATTGCACCGCATCCTGTTGCGCGAGGATTCTGCGGCCGGCATGATGCTTAAGCCGACGGATGGCCAGCGCATCGTGCGGGCGCTGGAGGTGCTCGACGCGTCGGGGCGTTCCATCCTGGACTGGCAGGCCGCGCGTGGCCGGCCGTTGATCGACAGGAGCAGCGCGCGCTTTTTCGTCATCGAGCCGGAGCGAGCGGCGCTGGTGGAGCGGATCGATGCTCGCTTCGACCGCATGCTGGACAAGGGGGCACTGGACGAGGTGAAACAGCTTTCAGCGCTCGGCCTCGATCCCGACCTGCCGGCGATGAAAGCAATCGGTGTTCGCGAGCTTCAGGCCGCGCTGGCCGGCGCCTTCAGTTTTCCCGAGGCCATCGAGCGCGCGAAAATCGCGACGCGGCAATATGCCAAACGGCAGGCGACCTGGTTCAGGCACCAATTGGGCCCGGAATGGCAGAGATTGCGTCCTGGTGAGGGGATCGACTCGATGCTCTCACTCCCTCATTCGAGCGCAACCTGAAAAGTCGACACCGAGGGGACATTTCGCGTTGAAGTTGTCCAGGTTAACTGTCCGTAAGTTCCCGCATGCCATAAGATCGTTACGAACTTTCCAACGGGGAGCAGATGCGTTTCCACAAGGCGGAATCAGCCTTTTTCGTCTTTATTTTTGTGATCCTGGCCGCCGGCCTGGTGACGCTTTACGCCTATGGGCTCCTGCAAACCCTGGCCGCCGACATTAGCAATACGCCTTCGGAACTCGATGAAATCGTCTATCTCAACAAGCTGCTGTTTGCGACGGGCGTGCTGCTGGCGACTGCGCTGTTCTTCGGCATTTTCTTCATCTACCCGCTGATCCGAAAGCAGGCGACGGAAGAAGGCAAGCTGCGCGCCATGACCGTTTCGCTCAGCGCGCGTTCGGAAACGCTGGAGCATGCGGCGCTCACCGACAGCCTCACCGGCATGCAGAACCGGCGTTATTTCGACGATGCGCTGAAGGAATATCTCGAAGAGTTCCGTCGCATCGAGAAACCAGTAGGGCTGATGATCCTCGACCTCGACCATTTCAAGCAGGTCAACGACAGCCACGGTCACGATGTCGGCGACGAGGTGTTGCGGGCGGTCGCCAACTGTCTCAAGGACATGACACGCTATCACGACGTGGTGGCGCGCCTGGGCGGCGAGGAGTTCGCGGTGGTCACGCCCAATATGGACGCCGAGCTGCTATCCAAATTCGCGGAGCGCATCCGCAAGGCGATCGCCAACATGTCGGTGCTGACGGGCAATGTCCGACTGAAAATCACCACCAGCGTCGGGCTTGCCGTCTGGGATCGCAAGGAAACCGCCGAGGAGTTCTATCGCCGCGCCGATCGCCAGCTCTATGAGGCGAAGAGGCAAGGGCGCAACCGCGTGTGTGCCTGAAATTCCGTCATTGAATTCCTGATGCCGGCCGTCTGGTATCGTTTTCTGCGTTTCCGGTGCACGCAGACCGACGTCACCCAGTCAAGCTGAGATGCTGCCTTTGCGGGGCTTGCCGGAAATAGAGGTGTTGCCGTGACTAAATCCGATCTCTCCGATCTTTACCGAGGCTATATTGCATGCCTGAACAAGCAGGATTGGCCAAATCTGGGGCGGTTTGTTCATGATGAAGTGACCCACAACGGTCGCAAGCTCGGATTGTCCGGCTATCTCGAAATGTTGGTGAGAGACTTCGACGAAATTCCGGACCTTTACTTCGACATTCAGCTATTGGTTGCCGATCCGCCTTATGTAGCGAGCCGGCTAAGCTTCGACTGCGCGCCAAGGGGAACGTTCCTTGGGCTCGATGTAAGCGGGAAGAGAATTTCGTTTGCCGAGAACGTATTTTATGAGTTTCAGAGAGGGAAAATTCGCCAGGTGTGGTCAGTTATAGACAAGACAGCCATCGAAACTCAGCTTTGACATCTGCGAGCGCTGCCTAAAAGTCGCTCGGCTCAATCATTCTGGGGGACGCAGGCCGAAGGTCGCCGGCTTGAGGCCGTAGCGCAAGTCGAAATCGTCGTTCCGCTGGGTGCGTGCGGCCGACGGCTTGCGATAGTCCGAATCGCCGGCCTGCCGGCCCTGATCGACGACTTCCGCGAAAGGCATTGCCTGCTGTGATTTCGGCACGTTGCGCAGCCGTTCGACGATCGCCACGAGGTCGACCTCGTCGCCGGTTTCGGACCGCAAGGCGTCCGCGCGCTTGGCGGTGCCGGGGATCAAATCCTCTGAGAGCTTTTCGAACTTCATCCGCATCGTCGTCGCCACGCCTTCCCCGAAGGCAATGGCCTCGCGCTGGCCCATGGAAGACAGGAACGCCAGCGTCGAAGCCGAGGAGTCGGCGATCGCTGAGCGGATGATCGCCTGGTCCTGCTCGTTGGCGAGCCGCATGGCAAAGAACGTCGAGCACTGCGACAGGATGGTCGGGTCGAGTTCGCCCGGGCGCTGGGTGACGACGCCGAGATAACAGCCATATTTGCGGCCTTCCTTGGCGATGCGCGACAGCGCGTGCCGCGTCGGCGCGAAACCGAGGCGCGGATCGGCCGGCATATAGCGATGCGCTTCCTCGCACAGGAAGAGCAGCCGCAGGCGGCCTTCGCTCCACAACGCCAGGTCGAAGGCCAGCCGCGCCAGCACCGAGCATACGGAATTGACCACCTCGGACGGCATGCCGGCCATTTCGAAGCAGGTCACAGGGCGGCCGTGATGCGGCACGCGGAAGATGTTGCCGATCGTCTCGTGGATGGTGTCCTCGATCAGGCGCGAGTTGAACATGAAACGGTAGCGCGGATCGGATGCCGCCGATTCGATACGTGTCTTCAGTGACCTGAGGGTCGGGCGATCGTTCTTGCTTTCCAGCAGCCCCATGCGCTCGTCGACCAGCTTGATGAGGTCGGCAATGCGATAGGGCACCGGCGCGTCTGCGGTCAGCGCATCGGTGCTGCGCCGTAGATAGTTGCCGGAGTTCGGATTGCGGTAGAGGTTCTTGGCCGCGGGGATGAGATCGCGCAAGGCGTCGACCTCTTCCGGGACCGTCTCGCGGCCGCGAAACAGCACCTCGGCAAATTCCTCGAGCTTGAACATCCAGAAGGGCAGGTCGAGCGTCGTCGAATCGACCCTGACGCAATATTCGGGCAACGACGCGGCGAACTCGTTGTGTGGATCGAGGATGAGCACGCGCAGGTCGGGCCGGGCGGCGATCGATTTGCGCAAGAGCAGCGACACGGCGGTCGATTTGCCAACCCCGGTGGTGCCGACAATGGCGAAATGGCGCGCCAGCGTATCGTCGATGGCGATATTGGCGTCGATGGCCTCGTCCTGCGACAGCGTGCCGATGGTGATCGAATGACGACCGGCGAGATCGTAGACGGCCTGCAGGTCGCGGCTGCGGATACGATGGGCAATGGCGCCGATATGCGGGTAGGTTGTGATGCCACGGTCGAAGATCGGCTTCGCGCCGGGTCCGGCACCGTCGCGCACCTCGCCGATCAATTCGATGCTGACCTCGATCGGATTCTGGCCCTCGCTGCTCCAGGCACGATCCGACTTGGCGATTTCATAGACCAGGCCGACGGTTCGTGATGTACCGAGATTGATCGAGATCATCTTGCCGACGCTCCACAGGCCGGTGACCGTGCCTTCGATATCGTCGGCATAGGCGCTGATGGTGGCGCGCGCGCCGTCGCATTGCACGACATTGCCCAGAATGCGCTTGTCGTTCTGCTCCGCCCTGCGGCGCTCCAGCAAAGTCGGTTCCCCAATGGAGGCTTCGCGTTCAACGAGCATGGACACGCCGATCCCTTTTCCCAAGCGATGAGCCTAGGCGAACGGGGTTAAGGTGGGATGAGGCCGGATGGTTTAGCGGACATTAAGGAGTTTGCGAAAAATGGATGAAACGGCCGTTGCTCCGTAGAAAAATTTCGATATATTGGATTAATGGATGATATAGCGAACGACATCTCCTCGACCATCGGCAGAAGAATACATGCCGAAAGAGTGGCTCGAGGCTGGTCCCTGGCAGAGCTGGCGGAGCGGTCCGATGTTTCGAAAGCCATGCTGAGCACGGTAGAACGCGGCATGACCAGCCCGACGGCGGCACTCCTTGTGCGCATTGCGGCCGCCTTCGGCATGACGCTGTCCACATTGATCGCAAGGGCGGAATTGCAGGGCGGTGGCCTGCTTCGCGAACGTGACCAGCCGCTCTGGCGCGATCCGGCTACGGGTTATGTGCGGCGGCATCTTTCGCCGGTCGCCGACATGCCCCTCGAACTGATCCGGATCCAGTTGCCGGCCGGCGCCAAGGTAAGTTTCCCGGCGGCGTCCTATGCCTTCATTAGGCAACAGATATGGCTGATCTCCGGGCGGCTGGAATTCACCGAGGGGGACATCGTTCACCGGCTCGAACCCGGCGACTGCCTGGCGCTCGGCGCGCCATCCGATTGCGTCTTTCACGCTCCGGGGCCGGACGCCGCCGACTATCTGGTTGCGTTGGCCAGGAGCTGAGGTGAAGGCGCGCCGTCCGAAACGCTCCGACAATGGCGGTCCGCCGCTCGACGACTATAACGGTCCGCCCTGGGGCAAGGGTGAGCCCTATGTGTTTCTTGCCTGGCGGACCGCCCATGCCCAGGCGTGGAAAGCGCCGAGCCGCGAGATCATGCTGATGCGGCTGGACAAGGCCGAGCGGCTGGGCCTGACCTATGAGGAATACACGCTCGAACTGCTGGAACGCGGGCGACATCTGCAAGAGGAAGACGCCGATCGCATCGCGGAAATCCGGCGGGCCAGGAAGCGGAAGCGGACCAGTCATTTCGATTGACGGACGGCGCAGGGGAACCACATGAGTTCGATCGAAATCAGGCCACTCACCAGTACTGACGGAACGCAAAAAATGCTGGCGGATCTGCTGATCGGGACAGTCGCTGCCGGCGGCTCGGTCAGCTTCATGCATCCGCTGGCGCCGGAGATGGCCGCGGCCTTCTGGAACAGGTCGCTTCATGCGGCCGCCAGAGGCGAAAGGGCGGTGCTTGGGGCCTGGAACGGCGAGGCTCTGGTCGGCACCGTCACCTTGCTGCTCGACTGCCCTCCCAACCAGCCGCACCGGGCCGAGATCGCCAAGCTGATGACCCGCCTCGATTATCGCGGCAAGGGCATCGCAACCCGCCTGATGGAGGCGGCGGAAGCCGTTGCCGTGGAGAAAGGCCGCACGCTGTTGGTCCTCGACACGGCAAAAGAGGAGGGGGCTTCCGGCCTCTATGAAAAGCTCGGCTTCACGCTGGCCGGCGAAATACCGGATTATGCGCTGAAGCCGCATGGCGGGCTGACAGGCACCCTCATCTACTGGAAACGCGTCGGCCGGACACGGTGATGGCGACAACGATGCACCTTTGCAACACCGTCAGACCATCGCGGGCATGGAAAGAATAGCTCTTGCGTCAAATTGGCGGCGAGCTTAGAGAAGCCGCCCATTCTGATCCGTCCTGAAAGGAGACCTGTCAATGACCCGGCGATCCAGATCGACACATTCCGTGCCGACGCTGGAATTGCGTGCGGCCGACAGGGTTCCAATCAGGAAGAACGGCCATGGCAAAGTCCATGATCCAGCGCAGGCAGGATGCCGAGCGCGAACGCATTGAAGCATATGCCGTAACGCTGCGGCGGGTTTTTCCCGTCCCGCGTCCCGCTCCGGATTTCGAGCGGGCGCTCGACGAGGCACGTCGGGGGTTTGCCGGCATGGCGATCCGCGACGGCGCGCTGTGGCGTCCAAAGCTGAAGACGCGCGACCCCGCGCGGCTGCGGCTGGCCGCGGCGCGTCATCTCTATGCGCGCTACCCGGTTACAGCCGCGCTCGAGGGGATCTGGCTGGACAGCTCGGGGTTGAATGCCCTCCAGATTGCGCTTCGCAAGGCTTGGTATATCGCAGTGGCGCGTGGTGACTCGTTCTACAAGGCGGGCGCCTGTGCGTGGCTGTCTCGCAAGGAGGTGCATTGCTTCTTGAACTTGCCCGGCGATTTCAGGTTCGACGAGGCGTTTTGGGTGGCGATCGCCCGGTCTTACACGGATGATTCCGGGTTGGCGGCCCGACTTGCCAAGTCGAAAATCGCGCGCACGCCACGTAACGATCTGGCCTTCTGGCGCGAGGTGACACGGTTCTTCTGCGGGCAACCCGCGTCGAAGGAGGAGATCGACGATCTATGCGACTATATCGGCGCCGTGCACCAGCGCGATGCCGCGTACAGCCTGAAGGGTCGCACGCTTGCCTCGCTGCGTCGGCAGATGCTGGAATGGCATCGAGACATTGCCGCGATCGAACGCATCGAGGCAATGCGCCGCCGCGCTGCCGGGCGGGCCACGCGTACTGCCGGGACGCAGTCGCAGGGTCGCGCCTGGGACGGCTCGTGCCTGGACGACTGGGACTGGCAGCCGTCGACCAAGGAGGCAAAGGCGCATGGCGAGCGTTTCTTCGTCCGTCAGTTGAAGACAGCTGAGGATCTGGTCGCCGAGAGCCGGGCGATGCATCATTGCGTCTCGATATACGCGGCCAAATGCATCGCCGGCAATGCCTCGATCTGGGTGCTGCGGCGCTCGGCGCTCGGCAAGATCGAGCGGTTGCTGACGATCGAACTCGACCCGCAAAACCGTGCGGTGCAGGTGCGCGGATTCGGCAATCGTCTCGCCTCGCTCGAGGAGCGCAAGATCATCGAGCGCTGGGCCAAGGCGAGGGGTGTGGTGCTCTGCGCCTGAAACGGAACACCCGCGCGGCGGAAAGGCGGCGCGGGTGCACAATGGGCGGATGTGCCGACGTCAGGCCAAGTGCACATTCGCCGTTGACAGCGGCGTCAAACCAATTCTATTGTCCGCCACCATGAAAAAGGCACTCATTCTCGTAGGAAAGCGCGTGGGCAAGGCGGTGTAACCGCCGGGCGGTGACCTCCCATGCGCAAGACACAGGCTCCCTCGGGGGCCTTTTTTATTGCCCGAAATACGACTAAACGACCAGCAATCGCCAGATGGCGAACAGTACGGGACCAGACCGATGAGCAGTGGACAGAATGAGCGGCGCGAGATGCCAAGAACTGAAATGCCAAGGGGCGAAATGACTGGCGCCGAAATGGTGGTGCAGGCGCTGAAGGACAACGGCGTCAAGCATGTTTTCGGCTATCCGGGCGGCGCGGTTCTGCCAATCTACGATGAAATCTTCCAGCAGGACGAGGTCGAGCACATCCTCGTCCGCCATGAGCAGGGCGCGGGCCATGCGGCGGAAGGCTATGCGCGCTCGACCGGCAAGGCCGGCGTCATGCTGGTGACCTCAGGGCCGGGCGCCACCAATGCGGTGACGCCATTGCAGGACGCGCTGATGGATTCGATCCCGCTGGTCTGCCTGACCGGCCAGGTGCCGACTTCGCTGATCGGCTCGGATGCGTTCCAGGAGTGCGACACGGTCGGCATCACGCGGCCCTGCACCAAGCACAACTGGCTGGTGAAGGACGTCAACGAGCTCGCGGCAACGATCCACGAGGCCTTCCATGTGGCAACCACAGGGCGCCCCGGTCCGGTCGTCGTCGACATTCCGAAGGACGTGCAGTTCGCCAAGGGTATCTATGTCCCGCCGCAGACGGCGCCGCGCACCAGCTACCAACCGAAGGTCCAGGGCGATCTGGAAAAGATCAAGGCGGCGGTCGAGCTGATGGCCGGCGCCAGGAAGCCGATCATCTATTCGGGCGGCGGCGTCATCAATTCCGGCCCGGAGGCGAGCCATCTGCTGCGCGAGCTGGTCGACCTCACCGGCTTTCCCATCACCTCGACGCTGATGGGCCTCGGCGCCTATCCGGCGTCGGGCAAGAACTGGATGGGCATGCTCGGTATGCACGGCACGTATGAAGCGAACATGGCGATGCACGATTGCGACGTCATGCTCTGCATCGGCGCGCGCTTCGACGACCGCATCACCGGGCGGCTCACCGCGTTCTCGCCGAATTCGAAGAAGATCCACATCGACATCGACCCGTCGTCGATCAACAAGAACGTCCACACCGACGTGCCGATCATCGGCGATGTCGGGCGTGTGCTGGAGGATCTGGTGCGGCTGTGGCGGGCAACCGCCAAGGCCGACAAGAAAGCGCTTCACCCGTGGTGGGAGCAGATTGCCAAATGGCGCGCGCGCGATTCGCTCGCCTACAAGATGAACCACGAGGTGATCATGCCGCAATATGCCGTCCAGCGGCTCTATGCGCTGACCAAGGACCTCGACACCTACATCACCACCGAGGTCGGCCAGCATCAGATGTGGGCGGCACAGCACTATCATTTCGAGAAGCCGAACCGCTGGATGACCTCCGGCGGACTGGGCACGATGGGCTACGGCCTGCCGGCCGCGCTCGGCGTGCAGATCGCGCACCCGGATGCGCTGGTCATCGATATCGCCGGCGACGCCTCGGTGCAGATGACGATGCAGGAAATGAGCGCGGCGGTGCAGCACGAGGCGCCGATCAAGATCTTCATCCTCAACAACCAATATATGGGCATGGTGCGGCAGTGGCAGCAGCTGCTGCACGGCAACCGGCTGTCGCACTCCTACACCGAGGCGATGCCGGATTTCGTCAAGCTCGCCGAAGCCTATGGCGGCCACGGCATTCGCTGCGACAAGCCGGACGAGCTCGATGACGCTATCAAGGAGATGATCGGGGTCAAGAAGCCCGTCCTGTTCGACTGCCGCGTGGCGACGCTCGCCAACTGCTTCCCGATGATTCCGTCGGGCAAGGCGCATAACGAGATGCTGTTGCCTGACGAGGCGACCGATGAAGCTGTAGCCAACGCGATCGACGCCAAGGGCAGGGAACTGGTGTAGCCTGGTTCGAGGAAGCTGTGCGGAAACAGCAGATTAGCGCAAAAGTTTGAAATCGAGATCCATGTCATGAACGCACAGTTGCAACCGACCGGCTCCGCCTATTTTATCGCCAAGGAGACGGAAAAACCAGAGAACCACACGCTTTCGGTCCTGGTCGACAACGAGCCGGGCGTGCTTGCGCGGGTCATCGGCCTGTTTTCCGGACGTGGCTACAACATCGAGAGCCTGACGGTCTCGGAAACCGAGCACGAAAAGCACCTGTCGCGCATCACCATCGTGACGCGCGGCACGCCGCACGTGCTGGAGCAGATCAAGCACCAGCTCGAGCGCATCGTGCCGGTGCACCGCGTCGTCGATCTCACCGTGCGGTCGCAGGAATTCGGACAGGAGCGGCCATTGGAGCGGGAACTCGCGCTGGTCAAGGTCGCCGGCACCGGCGAAGCCCGCGTCGAGGCGCTCCGGCTCGCCGATGCATTCCGCGCCAGCGTCATCGATGCCAACACCGAGCATTTCATCTTCGAGATCACCGGCAAGGGCTCCAAGCTCGATCAGTTCATCGCCATCATGAAACCGCTCGGGCTAGTTGAAATCTGCCGTACCGGAGTGGCGGCGATGAACCGCGGCCCGCAAGGGATGTGATCATAATGCTCGCGGCGGCAATTCTAGCAGGCGCCGGCGCAATCGTTCTTGCGGTCACGACGGCGGCGGCCAGCCAGGAGCCGGTATTCGACAAGTCAGTGCTGCCGAAATTGTTTGAAGAAATCGACCGCAGGGGCACACCGAGCTACTATTTCCAACAATGCCCGGCCGATATTTGGCGCAGGGCGTCGGGCGTCGATGACGCGCTCTTTTCCACGCCGGGAATAGATTACCAAGGTTGTGAGAAAGACGTCTTGGCCTGTGCCAAGCGGTGTTTCGACGGACGCAGGGGCGAAGCCTGTTTCGAGACGGCCAGGGTCATCCAGGAGCACTCGCCAGAAGACAAGCAATGGACCGAGGAGATGTTCGCCCAGGCCTGCGCTACTGGCAGTATCGGCGGCTGCACAAATCGCGGCGCGGGAATTCTCTTGGGTCGGCTTGGGCTAAACAAACTGCTTGCCGCCGGTAGTGCCAATGAATCTTGCCCTTATCGCACATTCAAGCTGAGCTGCAATGAGGGCGATGCCTGGGGTTGCACCATGTATGGCAGCGCCCTTCAGCATGGTGAAGGCGTCTCTGTGGACGAAGCCGAGGCGATGGCCGCCTACAAAAAGTCTTGCGAGATCGCTGTGGAATTTGACGCCTGACGATACGCCAAGGCGCTCATGAAAACGATGCAAAGCCGCTAGGGCTTTTCAGATTTGCGCAAGTGCGATCTTTGCGCTGCCTCGCCTCGACCAAGTTCTTTGCTTTCTCTCTTGATAGGGCGCGATACCGGGCAGACATCCTGAACAAATCCATTCAGCGTGTTCACAAGATTGTTCTGGACCAGAGAATAGTGGATGAACTGTCCGTGCCGCTCCTTGGCGATGAGCCCGGCCGTCTCCAGAATGCTCAAATGCTGCGAGATCGACGGCTTCGACATCTCGAAGCGCGCCGCGATCTCGCCCGCCGTTAGGGAAGAGTGCGCAAGATAGGCGAGGATCTTGCGCCGGGGCGCTGAAGATAGCGCTTCAAACACGCGCTGTATCGCGCCATTTGCGTGAGCAGCCGTTTCGGCATCCGCTGCGTGCTCTGCATCTTCGATCACTGTCTGCCACCTTGTGATGCCGAGGCGTTGGCTGCGCCTCGGTCCGCTTTTCTTATTTTCATTTAGACTATTGCCTAAATACCTAATTCGTAGTAGTAGACGATTAGCTTACTGCCTAAGTAACGGAAGACGCGCCAGAAGGCAAGGCTGTGGTCCGGAAATGTTCATGCAGGAGGAGGGGTACCGATGAAAACCATATCCACGGGCAGAATGATTTCCCAACAGGACAGTGACGCCGAAGACGGCAAAGTCGTGTGGGTGCCGGCAAAGTCGATCTGGGTCGGGGCGATGACGATCGCCGCCATTGTGTTGGGACCGATGACATTTAGCTGGAGTGCCTTCGCCTTATTCGTTGCGACAACGGCGGCGACAATCTGCGCCGGACACTCGGTGGGGATGCACCGTCTGCTCATCCACCGTTCGTTCAAGGTTCATATCTGGGTCGAGCATGCGCTGGTCTACCTTGGCGTGCTCGTCGGCATGGCCGGTCCTTTTGGGATGATCTATGCTCACGATATTCGTGACTGGGCTCAGCGCCAGACCGCATGTCACGATCTCCATGCCCATCGTCGGCCATTTTTCACCGATGCCTTCTGGCAGATGCATTGCGCGGTCGCTTTGCGCAATCCACCCACCTTCGTCATCGAACCCTCGATCAGGAATGACCTGTTCTACAAGTTCGTCGAACGCACCTGGATGCTGCAACAACTGCCCTGGGCGATCCTCTTTTTCGCGCTTGGCGGCTGGGATTGGGTGGTATGGGGAATCGCGGTGCGCGTTTCAGTGTCGCTTACCGGGCATTGGTTGGTTGGGCATTTTGCGCACCGAGATAGGGAGCAAGGATGGCGCGTCGACGACGTTGCCGTGCAAGGATACAATTTGCCGCGTTTCGGGCTGGTAACGTTCGGCGAGAGTTTCCACGGCAACCATCACGCGTTTCCCGAGTCTGCACGGCTTGGTCTGGAACACGGACAGATCGATCTCGGCTGGCTATTCATTCAGGTTCTGGCGATCCTGGGTCTGGCGCACAGCGTCAAGATTCCGGAGAATACGCCGAGACGCAAAGGGCTGCGACGCGTGCGCCGTCAGCGCGAAACTGCCCCGGATTCAGATCTATGGTCGGTGCAGCCTACCGCAGATAGATGTTCTCAGCGGATATTGGCCTAAGAAATGAAGGAACGCTTAGGGCGCGTGGACCAACGAATTGCATTTGCACTCAGCACTTCATCGATTTAAGTCAGTATTTCAGTATTATTGATCATTGCGATCCTCCATGACCTTCGATGCATTCCTTGCTCTGCTGGTTTATGCCTTCGTGACCTCGATCACGCCGGGTCCGAACAATTTCATGCTTTTGGCCTCGGGCGTGAATTTCGGCTTGGTCAAAACCGTGCCACACATGCTCGGCATCGGCTTCGGCTTCCTCGTGCTGTTGCTTGCCGTAGGCTTCGGGCTTGGCGCCGTGTTGACGGCCTTTCCGGTCCTGCATACCGGGTTGAAGATCGCCGGCGGCCTCTACTTGCTTTATCTCGCCTGGAAGATCGCCATGTCGCGCTCGCTCGGCGGCGAAGGCGAGGCGAAGGGCCAGCCGATGCGGTTCATCGAGGCTGCGGCTTTCCAGTGGGTCAATCCCAAAGCCTGGGTGATGGCGATTACAGCCATGGCCGTCTATACGAACCCGGAACGCCGGTTTGTGTCGGTGGTGCTGATCGCGGCCGCGTTCGCCGTCGTTATGCTGCCGAGCATTTCGACCTGGGCCGGTTTCGGCATGGCGCTGCGCGGTTTTCTGGCGGATGCGGTGCGGCTCAAATGGTTCAACATCGCCATGGGCGTGATGCTTGCGGCGACGCTGTGGCCGATGCTGCGTTAGCTGCCGTTCTATTGTGCACTGCACATTAAATCTTCGTAATGACGGGTTTTGGCCCTTTTTCGCCTTCGGCATCCTCTATTATCTGGCAAAATCGCGGCAAGAGGCTGCGAGTTGAGCTAGAGTGCGACCAGCGGAAATCGGCGTGTCGCGTTGAGAAGGCCTTTTGTCGATGCGCGGAAAGATCGTATTAGCGGTGATCGCTGCAGCCTGCGTTGCCGCGGCGTGGCTCTATCTTTCGCCCAGCGCAATGAGCGGTCTTCAGCAGATGCTGTCGGCGAATCAGACGGCGACGGCGGACAAGCCCGCTGCAGCAGCAAATGCCGCGCGTACGACTTCGGTGGTTGCCGCCACGGCTACGACGGCCGATTTCCCGGTCCGGCGCTATGCCATCGGCTTTGTGTCCTCTCCTGCCGTGGTCAGCATCAACGCGCGGATATCGAGTCAGATCGTCGCAATCGCGGTCAAGGACGGACAGATGGTGAAGGCCGGCGACCTTCTGTTCTCGCTGGACGATCGCTCGTTGAAGGCACAACTGGCACGCGATCAGGCGACGCTCGCGAAAGACCAGGCGCTGCTTGCCAGCGCCACGGCCGATCTTCAGCGCGCCAAAAATCTCGTCGCCAGGCAGGCCGGAACACAGCAGACCTACGATCAGGCCGTCGCGGCGCAGAAATCCGCCGCGGCCACCGTCGACGCCGACAAGGCAACGATCGATGCAGACCAAATCCAGCTTGGCTTCGCCACGATCAGGGCGCCGATCTCCGGCAGGCTTGGCGCAGTCAACGTCGCCGTCGGCGATCTCGTCACCACCAGCAACGGCAGCAGCACGTCGACTCCACTGGTGACGATCACGCAGGTCGACCCGCTGCAGGTGAACTTCAATCTCCCCGAAAGCGATCTTGCCTTGCTGCACAAGGCGCTGGCAGCGCCGCAGCAAGGTGCGGTGACGCTGACCAAGGACGGCGACCCGAAGCCGATCGGCAAGGGAACGCTGGATTTCGTCGATTCCAGCGTAGACACGGCGTCCGGCACGATCGCAACGCGGGCCAGTGTGCCCAACGCCGATCTTTCGCTATGGCCGGGCCAATACGTCAACGTCGTGCTCGATGCCGGCATCATGCCACAAATGACGTCCGTTCCGACGGTCGCCGTCCAGCCCAGCCAGAAGGGCCCGTTCGTCTATGTGATCAAGCCGGACAACACCGTTGAAATGCGGCCCGTGCAGGTCGCGCTGACAGAAGGCACCAACACCGCAATCAGCCAAGGATTGAAAAGCGGCGAGCGTGTCGTCGTCGAGGGTCAGACCAAACTGAAGAACGGCGCGGCGGTGCGCGAAGGCAAGGCTTCGACCGGCACCGGCGATCAGGCGGCTCCGAAGGTTGCCGAGGCTGACCGGACGGGCGGAACACAGCCATGATTTCCGAATTCTGCATCCGCAGGCCCGTCGCCACGTTGCTCATGTCGTTCGCCCTGGTTCTGGGCGGGCTATTTGCTTACAAATTCCTGCCGGTCGCGGCGCTGCCAAGCGCCGAATTTCCGGTTGTCAACGTCTCGGCCTCGCTGCCCGGGGCTTCGCCGGAAACCATGGCGACCTCGGTGGCAACGCCTCTGATCAAGCAGTTTGCCACTATCGCAGGCATCGATTCGATCTCGACGACCAACTCGCTCGGCTCGACCTCGATCGCCATTCAGTTCGTGCTCAACCGCGACATCGATGCAGCCGCCGCCGACGTGCAGGCAGCGATCGCACGCACGCAACGACAATTGCCGCCGGAGATGACCAGCCCGCCGAGCTACCGCAAGGTCAATCCAGCCGATGCGCCGATCCTGCTGATGTCGCTGGTCAGCGACACAATTCCGCTGACTGATCTCGACGCGTTTGCCGAGAATGTGATTTCGCCGTCGCTGTCGACGATCGACGGCGTTGCGCAGGTTTCGATCTATGGCCAGCAAAAATATGCCGTCCGCGTCCAGATCGATCCGACGGCGCTCGCCGCTCGCGGCATCTCGATCGACCAGCTGCAGACGGCCATTGCCTCGGCCAACAGCAACACGCCGCTCGGCGTGCTCAAGAACAACAAACAGCAGCTGACGATCACCGCGAACACGCAGCTGACCAATGCGGCAGGATTCTCCAACATCATCATCGCAACCAAGAACGGCCATCCGGTGCGGCTCGGCGAGGTGACCCGCGTCATCGATTCGGTCGAGACCACGACGACGGCAAGCTGGTATGACGGCACCCGCGCCATCATTATGGCGGTGCAGCGCCAGCCGGATGCCAATACCGTCGACGTCGTCGACCGCGTCAAGGCGATGCTACCTTCCTTCGACGATCAGATGCCGGCAGCGGCGAGCATCCAGTTGCTAAACGACCGCTCGACATCGGTCCGCGAGGCGGTCGATGACGTGCAGTTCACGCTCTTGCTCACCATCGCGCTGGTGGTGATGGTGATCTTCCTGTTCCTGCGCCGGGTAACGGCGACGGTCATCCCGGCCGTGGCGGTGCCGATTTCGCTCATCGCCACGCTGGGCGTGATGTACCTGTTCGGCTTTTCCATCGACAACGTCTCATTGATGGGGCTGACGCTGGCGGTCGGTCTTGTCGTCGACGATGCAATCGTCATGCTCGAAAACATTTTCCGCCATATGGAGGAGGACGGGCTCTCTGCCCTCGAGGCGTCGCTCAAGGGCGCGCGCGAGATCGGCTTCACCATCATCTCGATCTCGATCTCGCTGGTCGCCGTGTTCATTCCGGTGCTTTTGATGGGCGGCGTGATCGGGCGCATCTTCAACGAATTCGCGGTGGTGGTGACGGTCGCCATCCTGGCGTCGATGTTCGTCTCGCTGACGCTGACGCCGATGCTGTGCTCGCGGCTGTTGTCATTATCGAAAGCCGAGCAGAAAGCAGCGCACGGTGAAGGCCATAGACAAAACGTCTTCATGCAGGGCTATGACAGGCTGCTGACATTCTGCCTGCGCCACAATTTCCTTGTCTTCCTTGTCTTCCTGGTGACCGCCGGGCTGTCGGTGTGGCTGATCCAGATTTCGCCGAAGGGCTTCTTCCCGCAGGAGGATATCGGCCAGGTCTCGGTGACGACCATCGCGCGCCAGGACATTTCGTTTGACGCGATGGTGAAGCTGCAGGGGCAAGTGGCGGATGTCTTCACCCATTCGCCCTACGTCGCGCATGTCGGCTGGTCGGCGGGCAGTGGAAACAATGCGCTCAACCAGGGCCAGCTGTTTGTGCAGCTGAAAGACAAGGACCAGCGACCGAACATCGACAAGGTGCTTACGGACCTGCGGCGCCAGCTGGCCAATGTGCCCGGCATCGAAACCTACATGCAGCCGGTGCAGAACCTGCGGCTCGGCGCGCGTTCTTCGGCGAGTGCCTACCAGCTTGCCGTTCAGGGCCTCGATACCGGCCTGACGAACGTCTGGGCGCAGAGGCTGACGGACGCGATGGCTGCCGATCATGCCGCCTTCACCGACGTCACCAATGACCTGCAGAACAACGCGCTACAGGCGACGCTGGTGATCGACCGCGACAAGGCGGCGAACCTCGGCGTCGATACCGACACGCTGCGCTCCAGCCTCTATGGCGGTTTCGGCACCCAGCAGGTGTCGACCATCTTCGGTTCGGCCGACAGCTACGACGTGATCATGGAGCTCGATCCGAAGATCGAGTGGTCGCCCGAGCGGATGCTGGCCATCAAGGTGAGAACGGCGAGCGGCAGCCTGGTGCCGCTCGGTGCGTTCGCCCGCGTCGATCGGACCGCCGGTGCTTTGACCGTCAACCAGCTCGGCCAGCTTCCGGCAGTGACCATCTCCTACAATCTGCCGCAAGGCGTGGCCCTCGGCGACAGCGTGAGCCACATCAACGCGCTGAAGGACAAGATCGGCATGCCGCCGACGATCTCGACCGCCTTCTCGGGCACGGCCAAGACGTTCCAGGATTCGCTTTCCAACCAGGGGCTGCTGATCGGCGGCGCGATTCTGACCATCTATATCGTTCTCGGCATGCTCTATGAGAGCTTCATCCACCCGCTCACCATCCTGACCGGGCTTCCATCGGCGGTGCTCGGCGCGCTGGTGGCACTGCGGCTGGCGGGGATGGATCTTTCGGTGATCGCGGTGATCGGCATCCTGATGCTGATCGGCATCGTCAAGAAGAACGGCATCATGATGATCGACGTGGCGCTGGAACTCAGGCGCGAGGGGATGTCGCCTGTCGAATCCATCCACAAGGCCTGCCTGATGCGCTTCCGGCCGATCATGATGACCACGCTTGCCGCGCTGATGGGCACCATCCCGATCGCGCTCGGCACCGGCGCCAGCGCGGAATTGCGCCAGCCTCTCGGCGTGGCGGTGGTCGGCGGTCTTGTCGCCTCGCAGGCACTGACGCTGTTCGTCACGCCCGTCATTTACGTCTACATGGAGCATTTTTCCGGCTGGCTGGTCAGGCTGTGGGCACGGCGCCGGGGCGAGCCGAGCCCGGTCGAAGCGGTCGACCAGCCGTCACTGTTCGACGAGGAGGAAGAACCGGTGCCGCAGAAGGCGGCAGCCGAATAGCGCTGGCCCAAGCCGTGGTGCTTGCGGCCGGGGGTCCGCGATCGTAATTTGACGCCATGCCGCACAATCACGACCACGACAACGAGCTTGATCCTTTTGCGGCGCGGGTGCGCGCGCTGGAGACGATTCTCACCCGCAAAGGCCTGATCGATCCGGCGGCGATCGATGTTATCGTCGACACCTATGAGACCAAGATCGGGCCGCGCAACGGCGCAAAGGTGGTGGCGAAGGCCTGGGTTGATCCCGGGTTTGCCGCATGGCTGAAGCGTGATGCGACGGCGGCCATCGAATCGCTCGGCTACACCGGCCGGCAAGGCGAGCACATGCAGGCGGTGTTCAATACGGCCGACACGCACAACCTCGTCGTCTGCACGCTGTGCTCCTGCTATCCGTGGTCGGTTCTCGGCCTGCCGCCGGTCTGGTACAAGGCGCCGCCCTACCGTTCGCGCGCAGTGATCGATCCGCGCGGCGTGCTCGAGGAATTCGGTCTGACCTTGCCGGCGAGGACGACAATCCGGGTGTGGGATTCGACCGCCGAGCTGCGCTATCTGGTGGTGCCGATGCGTCCCCGGGGTACGGAGGGCTGGGATGAGGCACGGCTCGCCGATCTGGTGACGCGCGATGCCATGATCGGCACGGCGTTGGCGCGGGAGCCGGCATGAACGGGCCGCAGGATCTCGGCGGCCAGATGGGTTTCGGGCCGGTCGCGCCCGAACCGGACGAACCCTATTTCCATGCCGATTGGGAAAGGCGGGCGCTGGGCGTGACGCTGTGCGCCGGCGCCATGGGGGCCTGGACCATCGACGAGAGCCGGCACGCGCGGGAATCGCTGCATCCAGCGGATTATTATGCCTCCAGCTACTACCAGATATGGATCAAGGCGCTGGAGGTGCTGCTCAAACGCCATGGTTTCGTCAGCGACCGCGACCTGGCTACGGGCGACGCAGTCGACCCGGCAGCGACACCCAAACGGGTGCTGAAGGCTAAGGACGTTCCGGCGGTGCTGGCCAAGGGCGGGCCCTGCGACCGGCCTGTCGCCGCGCCTGCGCGGTTCAAGGCGGGCGACCCCGTGCGAACCAGGAACTTTCATCCGACCGGCCACACCAGACTGCCGCGCTATGCACGCGGCAAGCGAGGCGTCGTCGAGGCTGTGCGCGACGGCTTTGTCTTTCCCGACACCAATGCACACGGCCAGGGCGAAAACCCGCAATGGGTCTATACGGTGGCCTTCACCGGCGGCGAAATCTGGGGCGAGGGCGCCGATCCGACACTTGTCGTGTCGATCGATGCCTGGGAGAGCTACCTTGAGCCGGCGTGAGACGGGCTCAGTCGCCGCCATGCTGCCCGCCGGTGTCGAGGCGCCTGTGTTTGCCGAGCCGTGGCAAGCAGAGGCCTTTGCCATGACGGTAGCACTGCACGACAACGGGCTGTTTTCGTGGAGCGAATGGGCGGATGCTTTGTCGGCAGAGTTGAAGCGGCCGGGCGCCGCGCGCGACGGTCACGATTACTACGAGCACTGGCTGGCAGCGCTGGAAAAGCTGCTTTTGGCCAAGGGCGTTGCCGGAAAGCGCGACGTCGATGCGCTCGCCGCTGCCTGGGAACGCGCCGCGCACGCAACGCCGCATGGCAAGCCGATCCAGCTGGAGAACGATCCACAGCGGGCCGGGTAAGCTGCGGTCGCCTGGCCTTGTTCTCTTTACGTTCCTGTTCGTCACTGATAGCCTGACCCTGTCGCAGCGGCGTGATTGCCGGCGATGAAAATTGATGGTGACGGCAGTCACCTTGTCTTTCCCTCGCGAATCCGGTCTGTCGCGCTGATGGAATTCTCTCCTCAACAGGACGAGGCGCTGAAGGCGGTGGCCGGCTGGCTGAAAACCGGCAAGCCGCAGCTGTTCCGGCTGTTCGGCTATGCCGGCACCGGCAAGACGACGCTGGCGCGCTATTTCGCCGAGCATGTCGACGGCCAGGTGCAGTTCGCCGCCTTTACGGGTAAGGCGGCGCAGGTGCTGCGTTCCAAGGGCGCGGTCAATGCCCGCACCATCCATTCGCTGATTTACCGGCCGAAGGGCGAAGAATCGGTAGCGGACGAGGTGACCGGCAAGACATCGATGTCGCCGACATTTTCGCTCAACCGGCAGAGCCCGATCTCGCGCGCCAAGCTCGTCGTCATCGACGAATGCTCAATGGTCGACGAGCAACTCGGCCGTGACCTGATGAGCTTCGGCACGCCGATCCTGGTGCTCGGCGATCCCGGCCAGTTGCCGCCAATCTCCGGCGGCGGCTTCTTCACGGACCATGAGCCGGACATTCTGCTCACCGAAATCCATCGCCAGGCGCGAGACAACCCGATCATCCGGCTTGCGCTTGACGTGCGCGAGGGCCGCGAGTTCATGCGCGGCGACTATGGCGCGGCGCAAGTGATCGGCAAGGAAGACGTCACCCAGGAATTGGTGCTGAAGGCGGACCAGGTGCTGGTCGGCACCAACCGCACGCGCCGCCGTTACAACCAGCGGCTGCGCGAGCTGAAGGGGTTCAACGCCGATTATCCGCAAGCCGGCGACAAGCTGGTGTGCCTGCGCAACGATCCGGCCAAGGGACTGCTCAACGGGTCGCTGTGGAAGGTGATGACCTCGTCGCGCGAGACCGTCAAGCCTGGCATCAATCTGCTGGTTTCGCCGGAGGAAGACGACCCGGATCGCGGCGTCGCCAAGATCAAGCTGCTCAAGGCGGCATTCGAAGATCCGGACGCCGACATCCCCTGGCAGCAGAAGAAACGTTTCGACGATTTCGACTATGGCTATGCGCTGACAGTGCACAAGGCGCAGGGCTCGCAGTGGAACGAGATCGTGCTTTTCGACGAAAGCTGGGCGTTCAAGGAAACCCGGCAGCGTTGGCTCTACACCGCTATCACGCGCGCGGCCGAACGGCTGACGATCGTCCGATAGGGCGGTCGTATCAGCGCTGGGCGATCGGGTTGGCGCCAAGCCATTCCCAGGCGGCGGCCTCGTCCTCGGCCTCGAAATGCCGGAGTTCGATAGGCAAGGAGGCAGGCAAAAAGGCTCTTGCCTCCGGTATCCAGTTCGGCTCACCGATCGCCGCGCAGCGGCCGATATGCTCCACGGCATGAGCTATGCCCTGTTCGATCGTCTCGTCCGATACGTCGGCCCAGTCGACACCCTCATGGTCGATCAGGCGCACCAGCACGTCGATCTTCGGATGCAGCGCATAGGCCGCCTCCAGCAATCCGAACAGGTTTTCGGCGTCAGCCGCTGCGACATGGCCGACGACATCGATGGCGAAAAGATCTTCGCGATCGGTGTCGATGCGGCGAACCGCCGGCACGGCCTCGAGAAAATTCAACAGGGAACTCCTTGCGCTCGATTTTCTTCGCACACCTTGGAACACCTGAAACCCTCTGTCTGTTCCCGTTAAAGGCGGTATAGATGCGCGCCAAGATCAGCCTGGAGCCGTGCAAATGCCTGCAAAGCTTTCCGTCAACCTCAATGCCATCGCCATGCTGCGCAACCGACGCGACCTTCCGTGGCCAAGCGTGACCGGGCTTGGACGCATTGCGCTTGCCGCCGGCGCGCATGGGCTGACGGTGCACCCGCGACCCGACGAGCGGCACACCAGGCATTCCGATCTGCCGCAGATCAGGGCGCTGATCGACGACGAGTTCCCGAATGCGGAATTCAACATCGAGGGCTATCCGACCGAGGATTTCCTGGCGCTTGTGGAAAAGCACCAGCCGGAGCAGGTGACGTTGGTGCCCGACGACCCGGCGCAGGCGACTTCCGACCATGGCTGGAACTTCGCCGCCGAGGCTGCGTTCCTGACACCGGTTGTCAAGCGCCTGAAGAAGGGAGGCTTTCGCGTATCGCTGTTTTCCGATCCGGATCCCGCTGGCATGAAAGCCGCTCGCGACACCGGCGCCGATCGGATCGAACTCTATACGGGTCCATACGGCAGCTATCATTCCGATTCGGCAAAAGCGGCGAAGGAATTGGAGAAATTGGGAAAGACGGCGGATGCCGCATTGGCCGCAGGGCTCCAGGTCAATGCCGGGCACGACCTTGTGGTGAGCAATTTGCCGGCGCTGGCCAGGCGCATCCCGGCATTGGCCGAAGTGTCGATCGGACATGGGTTGACAGCCGATGCGTTGGAGTATGGCATGGCCGCAACGGTCAGGCGGTTTCTGAAGGCTTGTGGCTGGTAGAGAAAGGCGAGCCGATAGGCCGTGCGTTCCCGGCACGGCAGCGCGTCCTTTCCATCCCCGCAGCATAGAGCGCCGCACGTCTATGGGAGTGTCGTCCATGGCCCTTGCCAACGCTGGTAGCGAGGCGGAACCCATCGAACAATCCAGCCACTCCAAGGCCGAGCAGCACAGCACCAAGATCCTGATGCTCGGCGCGCTCGGCGTGGTCTATGGCGACATCGGCACCAGCCCGATCTATGCGTTCCGTGAGGCGTTGCATGCTTCGGCTGGCGGCAATGTCGCCAACCGCGGCGACATCCTCGGGGTGCTGTCGCTGATCATCTGGGCGCTGACCATCACTGTCACCGTCAAATACATCATGTTCGTGCTGCGCGCCGACAACCGGGGCGAGGGTGGCACGCTGTCGTTGATGGCATTGGCACGCGGCAGCTTCCCGAAGCGGTCGGCGGTGATCCTCGGCATAGGCATCGTCGGCTCGGCGCTTTTTTTCGGTGACGCAGTCATCACGCCGGCAATTTCGGTGCTATCGGCGGTCGAAGGCATGAACGTCGTCACGCCGGCGTTCCAGCCCTATGTGGTGCCGCTGACGCTGGTCATCCTGGCGATGCTGTTCGCGGTGCAACGGTTCGGCACGGGCGGCGTCGGACTGGTGTTCGGGCCCGTCACCGCGGTGTGGTTCCTGGCCATCGGACTGTCCGGCCTCAACCATATCATCGACGACCCGGAAATCCTGCTGGCAATCAGCCCACATTACATCGTTTCGTTCTTGGTCAACTCGCCTGACGTCGCCTTCGTCACGGTTGGCGCGGTCTTTCTCGCCGTTACCGGCGCCGAGGCGCTCTATGCCGATCTCGGCCATTTCGGGCGCAAGCCCATTGTACTCGCCTGGCTGGCGATCGTATTCCCTTGCTTGCTGCTCAACTATGTCGGGCAGGGGGCCTTCGTGCTGGCCAATGGCGGCGTTGTCGGTCATCCCTTTTTCGAGATGAACGAAGGCTGGACGCTCATTCCCATGGTCGTGCTGGCGACCGCCGCGACCGTGATCGCCAGCCAGGCGGTGATCTCCGGCGCTTTCTCGCTGACCAGGCAAGCGGTGCAGCTCAACATGCTGCCGCGTTTCGAGATCCAGCATACGTCGGAGAAACAGTCCGGCCAGATCTACCTGCCACGCGTCAACATGCTGCTGGCGCTGGTGGTGATGCTGCTGGTGGTCGGCTTCGGCGAATCCAGCAGGCTTGCCTCGGCCTACGGCATTTCAGTGACCGGCAACATGCTGGTGACCAACATACTGCTTTTTGTCGTCATGACCCGCATCTGGAAATGGCCGCTCGGCGTTGCAGTGGCCTTGACGGCGTTGTTCGCCTCCGTCGATACCGGCTTCTTTGCCGCCAACATTGTCAAGGTGTTCGAAGGCGGCTGGTCCTCGCTGGCGGTGGCCGCAGTGATTGTCATGACCATGTGGACCTGGATAAGAGGCACCAGATACCTGTTCGAAAAAACTCGAAGGAACGAGGTCCCGCTCGATTTCCTCGCCGGCAATCTGCTGAAGAAGAAGCCGCATCTGGTGTCGGGCACCGCGGTGTTCCTGACCAGCGACCCGCTGAGTGCGCCGACCGCGCTGATGCACAGCCTGAAGCATTACAAGGTGCTGCACGAGCAGAACGTCATCCTTTCGGTGGTGACGGCACCGCAGCCTGTCGTGCCCGACAGCGAGCGCGTCAAGATGGAGCAAATTAACGAGCTGTTCATGCGGGTGACGCTGACCTTCGGCTATATGGAGCAGCCCAACATTCCGCGCGCGCTGGCGATCTGCCGCAAGCAAGGCTGGAAGTTCGACATCATGACGACATCGTTCTTCCTGTCGCGGCGCTCTCTCAAGGCCTCGCCCAATTCCGGCATGCCGGTCTGGCAGGACAAGCTGTTCATCGGGCTGGCGCGCACGGCGGCCGATGCGACGGAGTATTTCCAGATCCCGACCGGACGGGTAGTCGAGATCGGGACGCAGGTGGCTATTTAAAAACGTGTCCGTTGCGACATTCCAGGTGGTCTGTCGATCGGACTGAGTCTGCCAAGTCGTGGAGGACTCGCAATATCGGGACGGAGCCATTACGTGACGGCACTTGATATTGCAGCGCAGCAAGCGTAGAGCACCGCCCGCTTACCGGAGTGTCGTCCATGGCCCTTACCAATGCTGGTAACGAGGCAGAACCTGTCGAACAATCCAGCCATTCTGAGGTTGAGCAGCACAGCACCAAGGTGCTGATGCTGGGCGCGCTCGGCGTGGTTTACGGCGATATCGGTACCAGCCCGATCTATGCATTTCGCGAGGCGTTGCATGCATCGGCCGGTGGCAACGTCGCCAACCGTGGCGACATCCTCGGCGTGTTGTCGCTGATCATCTGGTCGCTGACGATCACCGTCACCATCAAATACATCATGTTCGTGCTCCGCGCCGACAATCGAGGCGAGGGCGGGGTGCTGTCGCTGATGGCGCTGGCGCGCAACAGTTTCCCGACGCGCTCGGCGGTGATCCTCGGCATCGGCATCGTCGGCGCGGCGCTTTTTTTCGGCGACGCAGTCATTACGCCGGCGATCTCGGTGCTATCGGCGGTCGAAGGTATGAATGTCGTCACGCCGACATTCCAGCCCTATGTGGTGCCGCTGACACTGGCCATCCTGGCGATCCTGTTTGCGGTACAGCGATTCGGCACCGGCGGCGTAGGTTTGGTGTTCGGGCCCGTCACGGCGCTGTGGTTCCTGGCCATCGGCCTTTCCGGCATTAACCACATCATCGCCGATCCGGAAATCCTGCTGGCGATCAGCCCGCATTACATCGTGTCGTTCCTGGTCAACTCGCCCGATGTCGCCTTCGTCACGGTTGGTGCGGTCTTCCTCGCCGTCACCGGCGCCGAGGCGCTCTATGCCGACCTCGGCCATTTCGGCCGCAAGCCGATCGTACTCGCCTGGCTGGCAATCGTGTTCCCTTGTCTGTTGCTCAACTATGTCGGGCAAGGCGCCTTCGTGCTGGCAAATGGCGGCGTTGTCGGTCATCCATTCTTCGAGATGAACCAGGGCTGGACGCTTATTCCGATGGTCGTGCTGGCGACGGCGGCGACCGTCATCGCCAGCCAGGCGGTGATCTCCGGCGCTTTTTCGCTGACCAGACAGGCGGTGCAGCTCAATATGCTGCCGCGTTTCGTTATCCAGCATACGTCGGAAAAACAGTCGGGCCAGATCTATCTGCCGCGCATCAACCTGATGCTGGCGCTGGTGGTGATGTTGCTGGTGGTCGGCTTCGGCGAATCCAGCCGCCTGGCCTCGGCCTACGGTATTTCGGTGACCGGCAACATGCTGGTGACGAATGTGCTGCTTTTTGTTGTGATGACGCGCATCTGGAAATGGCCGCTCGGCGTCGCGATCGCCTTGATGGCCGTGTTCGCCTTCGTCGATACCGGCTTCTTTGCCGCCAACATAGTCAAGGTGTTTGAAGGTGGCTGGGCATCGCTTGCCATCGCCGCAGTTATCGTGATGACTATGTGGACCTGGATCCGCGGCAGCCGCTATTTGTTCGACAAGACGCGCCGGAACGAGATCCCGCTCGATTTCCTTGCCGGCAATCTGCTGAAGAAGAAACCGCATCTGGTGTCGGGCACCGCGGTGTTCCTGACCAGCGATCCGCTGAGCGCGCCGACCGCGCTGATGCACAGCCTGAAGCACTACAAGGTGCTGCACGAGCAGAACGTCATCCTTTCGGTGGTGACGGCACCGCAGCCGGTTGTGCCCGACAGCGAGCGCGTCAAGATGGAAATGGTCAACGAGCTGTTCATGCGGGTGACGCTGACCTTCGGCTACATGGAGCAGCCCAACATCCCGCGTGCGCTGGCGATCTGCCGCAAACAGGGCTGGAAGTTCGACATCATGACGACGTCCTTCTTCCTGTCGCGGCGCTCTCTCAAGGCCTCGCCCAATTCCGGCATGCCGGTCTGGCAGGACAAGCTGTTCATCGGGCTGGCGCGCACGGCGGCCGATGCGACGGAATATTTCCAGATCCCGACCGGACGGGTGGTCGAGATCGGGACGCAGGTGGCTATCTGAACAGATGGCCGTGCCCTTTGAGGGCACGGCCATTGTGAGGCTCAGCTCACCAGAGCCGCCTTGTTTGCTTCAAGAAATTGCTTCAGCGGCTGCGGCTTCCTGCCGGACAGCGTCTCGACCGCGTCGGTCACCATGCCGATCCGGCCGGAGCGGGTGTTGGTGTCGAAGGAAACGATGACAGGCGCAAAAGCTTCGGGAACGCCGGCTGCCTTCAATCCCTCGGTCAGCGCTTCATCCGAAAGCTGGATAACTTCGATCGGCTTGCCGGTGACCTCGGTGACGAGGGCTGCAATCTCGGCCATCGTGTGGGCCTTGGGGCCGGTCAGCGTGTATGTCGTGCTTTCGGTTGCGCTCGAAGCAAGGCCGGCGGCGATCGCGGCTGCCATATCGTCGCGCGCGCCATGGGCAATGTGGCCGTCTCCAGCGGATGTGTACCAGTGCCCCGAGGCGATGGCGTGCGGCAGCGCCATGAACAGGTTCTCCTGATACCAGCCGTTGCGGAAGATGGTGTAGGGGATACCGCTCGCCTTGATCGCCTGCTCGGTGCCGTGGTGATCGGGCGCAAACAGTACCGGCGATCCTGGCTCCGGATTGGGCATCGACGTGTAGAGCAGATGCGAAACGCCGGCGCTTTTTGCGGCGGCGACCGCGGCCTCATGTTGCTTCAGGCGCTTGCCCGGAACGGCGAGCTCGTTTGTCGAAATGATCAGAACCCTGTCGGCGCCGGTGAATGCACTGGCCAACGACGCGGTGTCGTCGAAGTCGACTGCCCGGATGGTGACGCCTCGGGCTGCCAGATCGGCCAGATTTTCCGGATTGCGGGTGGCGGCGATGATGCGCTGAGGGGAGACCTTGAGCGTGTCAAGCAGATGATTGATGACGCCGCGGCCAAGCTGGCCGGAGGCGCCGGTGACGAGAAGGGTGTCGGTCATGAGATGTCCTGACGTTGCGCCGGAGCGGCGGGTGCATATGTTAGTCTCAAAAAGAGACCAGCACTAAAATAGGAATTGACCCATCCTCGTAAAGAAGGCAGTTTTGCGGGAGGTAGGCACATCCAGGGAACCAGCCATGGACGGCAAGATCGTCAATCTGAGATCGAAGCTCGAGATATACAAAGCAGGCAGCGGTGGCGGAAACCTTGCGGATTGCCCGGTTCGCGACGTGATCCAGGGCATAAGCAATAAATGGAGTTCACTGCTGATGGAGGCCTTGGCCGAGAAGCCGTACCGCTTCGGCGAATTGCGGCGGCTGGTGCCCGATATTTCACAGCGCATGCTCACCCAGACGCTGCACGATCTGCAGCGCGACGGCTATGTGCATCGCCAGGTGTTTCCGACCAAACCGCCGAGCGTCGAATACAGCCTCACCGATCTCGGGCGCTCGATGTTTGGACCCTTGCATCAGCTGATCCAATGGGCCGAGCTCAATCACGGCGCTGTACGCGAGGCGCGGAAGATTTTCGATGCTGCCGAGGGCTGAGCCTCAAGGCCGAGACAGCGGCTTGATTTAGCGACAGCGCTGAAGGATTGTCCGGCCTGGGTTGGGTCGGGCAGATGGGCAATTCTCTGGACATCGCGATTGCCGGCGCCGGGCCGGCTGGACGTGCCGCCGCGCTCTATCTCACGCGCGCCGAACATAGGGTCACCATCTTCGAGCGCTTCGACCAGCCAAAGCCGGTCGGGTCCGGGCTGATCCTGCAGCCGACCGGGCTGACGGTGCTTGCCGATCTCGGCCTGCTCGACGACATTCTGGCGCTGGGCAGCCGCATAGACCGCCTGCATGGTGCAGACGCCAGAACTGGCCGCACCGTGCTGGATGTCCGTTATGATGCCCAGCGCGGCGGTCGCTTCGGGCTGGCGGTGCACCGCGCGGCTCTGTTCGGCGTGCCTTTCCGCGCCGCCCGGCGCCAGGCGATCACCATCGAGACAGGTATCGAGCTCGAGACGCTGGAAACCGGCGAACGGGCAACATTGATCTGCGGCAACGGACGACGGATAGGGTCGTTCGACCTGGTAGTGGATGCCAGCGGTTCGCGCTCCAAACTGCGGCGGTGCGTAACCAATCCGGGCGAACCGCGATCGCTCGCCTATGGCGCGTTCTGGGCATCGCTCGGCTGGCGCGGCGAGGGTTTCGACGAGCACGCCCTGCTGCAGCGCTACGACAAAGCGAGCGTGATGATCGGCGTGCTGCCGATCGGCCGGCCTGAGCCCGGTGCCGGGAAGATGGCGGCATTCTTCTGGAGCCTGAAGCCGGCGGATGCCGAGTGCGTATGGGCGGCAGGTCTCGATGCATGGAAGGCGAGATTGGCCGGGCTGTGGCCTGCATGCGCGGCATTCACCGACCAGATCGACAGTTTCGACCAGCTTTCGCTGGCGCGCTATGGCCATCACACGATGAAGACGCCAGCCGGACGGCGATTGGCCGTTATCGGCGACGCGGCCCATTCGACAAGCCCGCAACTCGGGCAGGGCGCGAACATGGCGCTGCTCGATGCAGCTGCGCTCAACTACGCGCTCATAGGAACGGACCGTATCGATACCGCGCTGGGGGCCTATGTCGGGGCGCGGCGATGGCATGTGCGGGTCTTCCAGGCGCTGTCGCTGGTGCTGACGCCGTTTTATCAATCGGATTCAATTGTGATGCCGTTCGTCCGCGACAGGCTGGTGGCGACGCTGGCAAAAGTCCCGCCGGCGCCGCAGTTTCTTGCTTCCATGGTTACAGGAACGGTGCTCAATCCATTCAAGCCGATCGGGCTTGCGGAAGCGCTGTGGCCGGATCGTTTTGGCGGATGATTTCCGAAAGGTGCGAACCCTTAGCCTGCAAGAATGCATGGAGGCGTTGCGCATGATCGGGAGCGACCGCGTCCTTTACGGATGGGCGTTCGTGCAATGCCTTGCGCCAGGCCTGGATATGCGGTTTTCCGTCCAGGATGCCGAAATCGCCGATCCGGTCAAAGACCTCGAAATAACGGAAAATCGGCCCGTAGACCGCGTCGACCAGTGAAAAACGCTCGCGGTCGAAGCATGGTCCAGCCGCGCCGTTCGCCAGTTCCACTTCCAGGCGATCGAACATTGCTGCCAGAGCCCCGCGTTCGGCGATGAAGGCGGCTTCGGTGAGTGCTGAATAGAAGCGGCCGATGGCATTGAGGATTGCTGAGCCGAACTCGATCCAGGCGCGATGCCGGGCACGGGCATAGGGGTCGGTGGGATGCAGCGGATTGGGCTGGGTTTCCTCGAGGAATTCGAGGATGACGAGCGATTCGAAGATCACCGTTTCCTGGCCGTCATGCTCAACGCGGAGCAGCGGCACCTTGCCGAGCGGTGATATCGCCTTGAACCAGGCAGGCTTGTTGGCGAGATCGACCGTGATGCGTTCGAACGGCACGCCCTTTTCGCGAAGTGAAATCGCCGCGCGCTGCACATAGGGGCAAAGATGATGGCTGACGAGAGTGAGCTTGTCGGTCATCTCACTCCCCCCAGACATAGTTCAAGGCACCGTCCTCGACGCGGGTGGAGAGAAACATCAGGCGGGAGCCCTTCCGCGCCGGGCCTTCGAGGCGATCACCGTTCGCCATGTCGAACGAGGCGCCGTGCCACTGGCAGACGAGCTTGCCGTCCTTGCAGTCGAGCGGGCCACCGAAATGCAGGCAGACGTTGGCGGCGGCGCGGATACGCTCGCCGCTGCGGTAGACATGGACCTCGCGGCCGAAGAACGGAGCGATCAGGCTGCCTGTTTCCGGAATGTCGGCGATCTTGCAGATTTCATGCTTCATCGGAATTGCCTCTCATGATTGATGCGATTGCATCTATATAGATGCATTTGCATCGATCGTCAAGCTTGATGCAATTGCATCTATCACCTACGATGCAATCATGACCGGGATTCCTTCACCTCCAGCCATCAAGGCCTGGGCCCGCCTGATGCGGGTTTCGCGCCAGTTGTTGGAACGAGCCGAGGACGCGCTGAAGGACAGTGGCCTGCCGCCGCTTGCCTGGTACGACGTCCTGCATGAGCTTGCCGAGGCGGGCGAGGGCGGATTGCGGCCGTTCCAACTCACCGAGCGCACCCTGTTTGCGCAGTACAACATCTCCCGGCTGCTGGCGCGGCTCGAAGCCGACGGGCAGGTCGAGAAGCTTCCAGTTGCCGATGACGGCCGCGGGCAAACAGTCCGCGTCACAGACAAGGGACGCGAGACGCGCCGCCGCATGTGGGCTGTCTACGGCCGGTCGATCGCGGAGTTGGTCGGCTCCCGGCTTTCCAATGATGAGCTCGACGCGCTGTCAGCTCTGCTTGGGCGCCTGCGAGATCCGCCCGCCCTGGAGTGACACGCCTTCATGACGAAGATGGCACCGATTGGCGAGGTCAGGCACTGCCCAAGAGGAATGCCAACGTCGCCAGAACGCCAAGCCCGACGCGGACCAGATGCAGATTGCCCCATTTGGCGATCAATGTCCGAGCTTCAGGATTGACGGAGTTCGCGTCCATCGCCTCCAGCAACCTATTTGCCGGCATCATCACCAGCAGCGTCCATGGCCAAGGCAGGATGATCAGCAAGGCACCGACCAGATAAGCGAGATTGCCGGTCAGCCACCAGGCGACGAGGCCCAGAATACAGGCGATGACGGCGATCGAGGCCTGCATGGCGGCGCCGCGCTTGTAGGAAGGCTGCCATTCCTGCAGCAATGCCTTGTCATCGAGGCGAAGCCGCGCCGGCTGCTCGGCGACGCTGACGTAGATAGCCGCGCCAGCGAACACTGCGGCAACGGTCAAGGCAAGCAATCCGGCGAGCATGATCCGTGTCTCCCGTGATGCCCCGCATGGAGCAAACAGAAATAAAGGCTTGCGTCGGGTCGGGCAATACGCCATAAATCCGAACCGTAACGTACGGTACGCCATCGAGCTCGTATCTGAACTGCGGGTGAGTTTGCCTCCTGAGGAAAAACTGTGTTGCACGCTGTGACCGACATCGACACCAGCGAGGCGCTGACGGAGCGGCAGAAGGACGTGCTCGACGCCGCCCTTCGCCTGCTGGTCGAAGAGGGCGATCAGTTGACCATGACCGCCGTGGCGCGGCGGGCGAGCTGCTCGAAGGAGACGCTCTACAAATGGTTCGGCGATCGCGACGGGCTGTTGACGGCAACGGTACAATGGCAGGCGTCCAAGGTGCGGATAGTGCCGGTCGACCGCAAGGGGCTCGACCTCCCTTCGCTGACGGCGAGCCTCGAACGCTTCGCTTCGGACTGGCTCAAGGTAATTTCGAGCGACACCTCGATCGCGCTGAACAGGGTGGCGGTCGGCCATGCTAGTTCGGGGAAGGACGATCTCGGCGCCATCGTGCTGGAGAACGGCCGCTTCGCACTGGCCAAGCGCCTCAAGCCGGTGCTGGAGGCCGGGAGACAGGCCGGGTTCCTTGAATTTTCGGACGCGGAGACGGCGTTCCGCACCTTTTTCGGGCTGGTCGCCCGTGACGTGCAGATCCGCTTGCTGCTTGGCGACCGGCTGGAATTGACTGATGTGGCGATCGGCGGCGATGCCGTCCGGGCGACGCAGCAGTTTCTCGCTCTTTTCGGGGCAAAAACCGGGCCGCAGGGCCCATAGAGCCGGATGATTTCAGGTCAAATCGACCTGAAATCTGAATCCGGCTCTACACTAAAAGATGGAGCATGATGTCGTCCGAAAACCGCTTCACACTTTTCGGCATCATGCTCTGGTTCAAAACGGGAAGGAAGAAAAATGCGTGTCTATTACGATCGCGACGCCGATCTCAACCTGATCAAGGGCAAGAAGGTCGCTATCATCGGCTATGGCAGCCAAGGCAGGGCGCATGCGCTCAACCTCAAGGATTCCGGCGTCAAGGACATCGCCATCGGCCTCAAGGCCGGCTCGGCGACCGCCAAGAAGGTCGAGGCCGACGGGCTCAAGGTGATGAGCGTAGCCGATGCCGCCAAATGGGCCGACCTGATGATGATGGCGACGCCGGATGAGCTGCAGGCCGACATCTACAAATCCGAGATCGCGCCAAACATCCGCGATGGCGCGGCAATCGCCTTCGCCCACGGCCTCAACGTGCATTTTGGCCTGATCGAGCCTAAAGCTTCGGTCGACGTCGTGATGATCGCGCCGAAGGGGCCTGGCCATACGGTGCGCGGCGAATACCAGAAGGGCGGTGGCGTGCCGTGCCTGGTCGCGGTCAACCAGGACGCTTCGGGCAATGCGCTCGACCTGGCGCTCTCCTACGCCTGCGGCGTTGGCGGCGGCCGCTCGGGCATTATCGAGACCAATTTCCGCGAGGAGTGCGAGACCGACCTGTTCGGCGAGCAGGTGGTGCTGTGCGGCGGCCTGGTCGAATTGATCCGCGCCGGCTTCGAGACACTGGTGGAAGCCGGCTACGCGCCGGAAATGGCCTATTTCGAGTGCCTGCACGAGGTCAAATTGATCGTCGACCTGATCTATGAAGGCGGCATCGCCAACATGAATTACTCGATCTCGAACACCGCCGAATGGGGCGAATATGTCTCGGGCCCGCGCATCATCACTGCCGAGACCAAGGCCGAGATGAAGCGCGTGCTGAAGGATATCCAGACCGGCAAGTTCACCTCGGAATGGATGCAGGAATACCGCGCCGGCATGTCGCGCTTCAAGGGCATCCGCCGCAACAACGACAGCCACCAGATCGAGGAAGTCGGCGCCAAGCTGCGCGCGATGATGCCGTGGATATCGAAGAACAAGCTGGTTGATAAGGCCAAGAACTGAAGGAAATCCACGTTCGTTTCGTTACCCGTACTCGGGCTTCGCCCTGCGGGCGCGTGGGAATTTCCATGAACAAGCTGGTCGACAAGGCTAATTTCATTGCCGATCAAGAAAGGCCGGCGGAGCGATCCGCCGGCCTTTTCGCATCAAGATTGTGTGGTTTCTAGGCTTCTGGACAGGCGCACTATCCTCATCACCGTGATATGCCTGTGCGGGGCATGGCACAAAAGTGCCAAGGGGGTGAGAGTTGGAACTCAAATTTCTGTTGGTCGGGTTTGCCTGCGCGGTTGCCGGCATGCTGTCCCTCATCACCTTGCTGAAGTGGTGGGAGGTGAGGGCGGTCAGCCGCTGGTCTCCGACGCCGGGAAAGATCATCTCGTCGCGGGTCGAGGCTCGCGAGGTGACCAGTTCGGGATCCGGTTCGGACAGCAGAGGGTCGACCGAAATCCGCAACTTCCCGGCAATCACCTTCGAATACAAGGTGAACGGCAAGACATTTCGCAGTTCGCACTACAGCGTGCAGGAGAACCTTGGAAACTTTGCCGTGGCGGAAACCCTTGCGAAATTTCCAAACGGGGCCGGCGTAACCGTCTTCTACAATCCGGCCGATCCAGCCAAGGCCGTGATCGAACGCACCATGCCCGACGGCTCCTTCAAGTTCATGGTCCAGCTTTCGGCCGGGCTGGTGGTCGGCGCGCTTGTATTGGTCTTCTCCGTCGGCGGCGTCCTCGAAGCGATCCGGCCGTTTTTGCCCAGGCCGCAGAACCTCGGCGCCGCTGCCCTGCTGCTTTTCATGGGATTATTTGTCCTGCGCATGGGCTTTGCCCAGAAGTCACTTGCGGAACAGGCGGCCAAATGGCCGATCACGGCAGGACGCATCGACGCCTCGGGCCTGCAGAAATTCGAGACCCGCGACAGGTCCGGAGGCGGCTATCGGCCCTGGCGAACAGTCTTCAAATCCCGCATCGTCTACAGCTATAGCGTCGCCGGCCAGCGCTACGCCGCCGATCGCATCGCTTTCGGCGCAAACGTGACGGCTTCGCTGCCGAGCCTCGTCAGCGGTCGATCGCAGCGCTACCTCCAGGGCGACAAGGTCGAGGTCCACTACGACCCCGACAACCCAGTTGCAGCGGTTCTCGAATGCAGGGTGAGCGGGCTTTGGCTCCTGTGGGTCTGCGCCGTTGGCTTGATAGGCGGAGCCGCGCTGCTTGTCGGGGTGATCTAATGCTGAAGCTGCCGTCCTAGACGCTGTAGATCCAGAGAAAGAGGACACTTGTCGTCAGCACCTGACAAGAACTCCGCTGTCGAAGCCCGGCCATGTCAGTCTCAACGTCGCCCCGTCGACCACAATATGGATGACACGGGAGAACGGCTCTTCGGCCGACGGGTCGGATCCGTAACATTGGCTGGCCCGCGCCACCCAGCCCGTGGGCGTCTTGAGGAACGTTGCGTGTTCGCAGCCGAGAGCAGGGACCGACAGCGCGTCGCGGTATAATGTGTAGACAGTCTGGCGTTGAACATCCGCAACGGCGGTACAGTTCGATCTGTTCCCGGACCATATGCCCACATACTGTTCCGCGGCAAAGGCGCTGCCGCACGAAAATGTTAAGATCGAAATGAGCATCAAGAGATTTCGCATCATCGTTTCTTCTTTTCGACGTGGCCTTGGGCCATGCTAAAGCATCGGTGCTCAGACTTCACAATGATGCTGCTCCAAGGGACTTAAATGATCATCCACAAAGCAGCAGCTATTTTTCTGAGCATGCTGAGCCTGTTGCAAGCAGCGAACGCAACAGAATGTTCGCTCAGCCATGCGACCTATCGCGAGCCGCGTTCGGGAGCGACGATACAGTTCCGGCCAACCAACAACGAGCCGGCCGCGCTGACGACCGAGGTCTTTTCGTTGATCGTGCCCAACACCGACATTCGTCTGCCGTCGGACATTACCTGGACCAATGGCAAGTACTCGTTTCCTGTGGGCACGATCCGGCACACCTGCACCGACGACGATCGTGAGGCTGGTCTCGAGGACGGCACCGGGCTGTGCAGAGTGTGGGATGGGCAGGTCTATGCGTTCAATGCAGGCGGTGCCGAGCAGTTGAGTTCCCGCGAAGCCTCGCCGGCGCCGGCAGGGTTGCTGTTGCCTGACTTCGGCGCGATTTTTACCGAATGGCCCGATTTCGCCAAAGCCAATCCCGATGGTTCAGCCTGGGACGCCTTTAGCTTGACGGGTTGTAGCGATGAATAGCAAGAGACTGCCGGCCTGCATCTTCGCCCTGCCGGTCCTTATGGCCATGGCAACCGGCGCTCGTGCCGACCAAAGCAAGCCGTCGCGTCCGCCTGTCGACAAATGCGCTTGGGAACGGCTGGCGGACAAGGATGTCGGGCTGGCTGCCTGGGTGCAGCGCTGCGATTTCGGTTTTCGCCGGATTCATTTCGAGCTTGGCGGCAATGCTCTTGCCATCAAATACAGCGACGGCGGGCCGGCCGATCCCGTCGTCGAAGTCTTCGATATGCTGCCGGGCGAGGCCGCTGACGCTGCGTTGCAGCGCATTTTTACGCAGAAGACCGAGAAAGCCATCAGCACACGTTGCGTGCTCATGCCTTACACCGAAGGGGTCGCGCCCACGCGCACCCTGCGGTATGTCTTCAGTCCCGATGCCGTTTATCTCAGTGAATTGAAAGCCGTTGCCGACCCTGACGAGGTCGGCGAACCGCCTTGCGGCGAATGGGGCGAAGCCCCGGACGGCATTCAGTATTTCGAGGTGCAATCACCCGAACTGCGAAAGCTTCTATTCGTTCGCGTCGGCCAGGATGAGCCGCTGTTTGACGAGCAGACACTGCGAGTCCTGCCACCCGGATAGCGCCGGGATCTCAGCCGTAGTGCCAGCTGGGCTTTGGTTCGGTGCCGGTGAACATCACCCCAATTCGGTCCTCGCGGCGCCAGCGAACCACCGCCTTGTAGGCAATGCCGTCGGTCGGAACATAGAGCAGGAACTCATCGGGCACGCGCGCGTCGATCGAGACCTTCAATTCGGCACCGCCCGCATGCATGTTGCGCAGTGTGCATGTGACCTCGGAGTTGGTCATGCCGGTCAGGATCGCCGCGCCCTTCAAGACGCGCTGCCGGTGTTTGTCCCTCTGTTCGTCCTCGGCCATCGCACGCAATCCAGCCATCTTCGCGTCTCGGGCGTTCTGATCGGGAGGATTATTAGACCTGCCTGATAAAAATAACGTTATCACCAGTGGAGGCTGGCGATTTTTCGCGGTTGCTGGCCGTAAGAAAAAATCGGCGCCGCAACGCGCGGCGCCAGACGATATTATTACCGGCCTGCTCAGCTATAGGGCGAGTAGCATTGCTGGCGCGGCCCGTTATAGGGCTGGAACGTGTTGTCCCAGGCGCGGTACGACCGGTAGCGATTGTAGCACCATTGGACATGCGCGCTGGAAAGCCGCTGTGTCCGGTAGTAGCGCCGCGGTGCGGGCGCATCGTAGTAGTTGTAATTGTTGTATAGGCTGCCGAGGCCAAACCCCAGGCCCAGCCCAAGAATCGCGGCGCCGGCACCATCATCGTAATAACCGCCGCGGTAATGGCGGCGGTGATGGCGCCAACGCCAGTTGTCATTCCAGCCGCCATTGTCCCAGTGTCTCGAGAAATGACGGCCGCGGAAATTGTTGGACCGCCATCTCCAACCATCGTCGCCGCGCCATTGCCGAACGCCGTGATTGCGCCAACGCCAGATCTGCCTGTCATTGCCGCCTGCCCAATCTTCACGAATTTGCACGATGTCGGCGGCATTGCCCGCCACCGGCAGCAGAGGTTTGGGCATCGGCCCGGCAAGCGACGGGGCCGAGAGGCCGGCGATCAGACCGAGGGCCATCAGCCCGGATCTGGCGGAAGATAAAAAGAGCGGTTTCATCGCACTCTCCGAAGATTCAGGCCCCACGCCCAGAATACCCCGGGGAAGGGCCTATTGATGGAACTTTCCATCTGAACGGAAGATGAACAAAAAGGTTCCGTCAACCATAACGAGCGCGCGATCAATCAGAGCCGCCTGATTTCTGCGCCCTTGTTTTCGGGCGCGCTTGCGGGCAAAGGTCAAAGCCATGTCGCTGCGCCTTGCCACCTTCAACGTCGAAAACCTGATGAACAGGTTTGATTATTCCGGATACCGCAATCAGCTCAACGAAGATCGCACGCTGGCGCTTTTCGACATCCAGAGCGAGGCCGAATACAAGATGCTCGAGCAGGCGCGGGCCATCGCGCAGTCCGACGACACGCGGCAGTTGACGGCGCTGGCGATCGCGGCCACCCGCGCCGACATCATCTGCATGCAGGAGGTCGACAATATCGAGGCGCTGAGGGCCTTCGAATATGGCTATTTGTTCAAGATGGTGGGGCAAGGCTACCGGCAGAAATACACCACCGCCGGCAATGATTCGCGCGGCATCGACGTCGCCGTGATGATGCGCAACGAGACCGCGCAGGGCCAGCCGATCGAATTCGTGCGCATGACCAGCTACGCCTATGTCACGTTCGAGCAATTCGGCCTGCACACGCCGGAATTGGCAGCGCTTGGGTATCAGGCCAATGAGCGCATCTTCCGGCGCGACTGCCTGGAAATCGATCTGACGGTGGCTGGCGCGCCGTTGACGCTCTACCTCGTTCATTTCAAGTCGATGGGCTCGCCCCGCAACGGCCTCGACGGCCGTGAAGCGACAATGCCGCTGCGCATCGCCGAAGCTCAAGCAGTGCGCCGGATCATCGAGGAGCGCTTCGGCACGGACCATGCCGCCGACAAGCGCTGGGCAATCTGCGGCGATATGAACGACTACCGGCAGCGCGTGAAGATCACTGGCGATGTTTTCGACGGCTATCGCTTCGAGGTGATCGACGAGACCCGGTCCTGCATTGATGTGCTCACTGCCGGCGGTTTTTGCGAAAACGCGGTCGAGCGGCGGCCGGAAATGGACCGCTGGACTTTCTATCACACGCGCGGACCGGAAGAGCGGCATCTCTGCCAGCTCGACTACATCCTTTTGTCGAGCGCGCTGGCCAGGCAGAACGCCACCGCGGTTCCCGATATCATCCGCAACGGTCAGCCTTGGCGCACCATATTTCCAGCGGGCCAGGAGGTCGAGCGCTTCCCGCGTGCCGGGTGGGACCGGCCGAAGGCATCCGACCATTGCCCGGTAGCAATTGCCCTCGACATGGTGTGAGACAGGCGTGAGTTTCGATCTGCCGCGCAACGTCATCCTGCCGGTCGATGCCATCGACGTCAGGCTCGATTCCGGCCCGCATCCGTTCGAGCGCGATCATGCCGACGCGATCGCCGAGAACTGGCGGCGTGAGACCGCGGCCAAGCCGGCGCTTTTCGACGGCACCGTGGTGCTGCTTTCTGCTCTCAGCTATCGCGACAATCGCCTCGTTGGCCGCTGCCATGCGGTGCGATATTCGACCTTCATGCTTTGGCGCGGCAATCGACAGGTGGCCGGGGCCGAGCACGCCTATGCCCATGCCATGCTGGTCGCCGGCGACAATGCGCTTGTGGCGATCCGCATGGCGCCGCATACGGTCAATGCCGGCCGCATCTACTTCGCCGCCGGTTCGTTCGAGCCAACCGATTTCCGCGACGGCCTTGTCGACGTCGACTTCAACATGATCCGCGAGGTGCGCGAAGAGACCGGTCTCGACCTGTCAGGCGCGACACGCGGCAGGCGCCATTACGCCCTGTCGACGGCAAGCGGCACGGTGATCTTTCGCCGCTACCGCGAGACGGCCTCCGCCGACGACCTGGCACAGCGGATCAGCGCTTTCGTCGCGGCCGAGTCAGAGCCTGAAATCGAAGGCCCCGTAATCATCCGCAATGCAGCCGACCTGCCGGACGGGCTGATGCCGCATATGAGACCGCTGATCGAATGGCACTTTGCGAGCGAGCAAGGTTTCCAACTCTAACGTCGTAGCCTACCTTCAATAGCCTTGCGGTCGTTGCGGGCAGCGACAAAATACAACAGCACGCCGAGACCCAGGAGCGCGCCCATCGCCGTTCCCATCGTCTGCCCAATTACCTGCTGGAAGTCAGCGGTGACGCGATCGGGATTCTCCATCCCATAAAGGATCAAATTCCACCAAAGCCCTGCCAAGGCGGCTTCGACGATCACAATCGCCAAAGCCAGTCGCGCTTTCTTGCTCATCCATTGTTCCCCCCTTAATCCCCAACAGCATTGTTATCATTGCAGAATGTGCTGCGACAAGGGCAGGTTGCATAAAAAATTGGCAGCGTCTGGAGGCGACACTTGCTGCAATGCCTATTCATGCCTCAGCGCGTCGATCGGGTTAAGCCGCGCGCCGCGCAGCGCCGGGAAGAAGCCGAACACCATGCCGATCAGCGCGGAGAAGCCGACCGCAAGCAGGATGACCGCCGGGCTTGGCGCAAACGGGATCGTCAGCGTCACCGAGGCGAGGCCGGCCAGCGCCAGGCCGATCAGGATGCCGATGATGCCGCCAAGCAGCGACAGCACGGTTGCCTCGACCAGAAACTGGATGAGGATATGCTTTTCATGGGCGCCGATGGCGAGCCTGATGCCGATCTCGCGCGTGCGTTCGGTTACCGACACCAGCATGATGTTCATAATGCCGATGCCGCCGACGAGCAGGCTGACGCCGGCGACGGCGCCGAGCATGCCAGTCATGGTGGTGGTCGCGCTGGCCATGGCATCGGCGATTTGGGTCATGTCGCGGATCGAGAAATCATCGTCACGGTCGGGCGTGATGCGGCGTGTGTCGTGCAAGATGTCCTCGACGCGCTGCTGCAGCACCGTAGTCGGCGTACGGTCGTCGGCGGCGACATAGATCGAGTCGATGTCGCGATTACCGGCAATGCGACGCTGATAGGCGGCGAGCGGCATCAGCACGACATTGTCCTGGTCCTGGCCGAAACCGGTATAGCCCTTCGGTTCGAGCAAGCCGATGATCTTGCAGGAGGTGCGGTTGACGCGGATGATCTCGCCTTCGGGGTCGCCGGCACCGAAGAACTGCTGGCGCACCGTCTCGCCGATGAGGCAGACGTCGGTGCCCGAGCGGGTTTCCGAATCGCTGAACGGGCGGCCCGAAACCAGCTTCCAGTCGCGGGCATCGAGATAGGCGCTGTCGGTTCCGGTGACGCCCGAGGTCAGGCTTTCGGTGCCGAAAATGACGCGCACCTGCTTTTGCGACGCCGGCGAGATGGCGCGCGAGCCGTCCAGATGCGCGGCAAGCGCGGTGATATCCTTGTAGGCAAGAGGCCGGACCACCTGGTCGAGCCCTCCAGGTCCGCCAGGCCCGGCCGGACGGCCGGAACGGATGACGAGCAGATTGCTGCCGAGCTTGGAAATATCGGACTTGACCTTTTCGGTGGTACCCGAGCCGATGGTCAGCATGGCGATGACGGCGGCAACGCCGATGACGATGCCGAGCAGCGTCAGGAACGAGCGCAGCACGTTGCGGCGGATGGAGCGAAGCGAGAGGCGGACGGTTTCCCAGATCATGATTTAGGCCATCTCGAGATTGGCTGTGTCGGAGGCGACATGGCCATCGAGGAAACGGATCGTGCGCTGGGCATAGCCGGCAACATCGGCTTCGTGCGTGACCATGGCGATGGTCAGGCCGAGCTCGCTGTTCAACTGCGTCAGGAGCTCCATGATCTCGTGCGTGCGGGCGGTGTCGAGATTGCCGGTCGGCTCGTCGGCGACGAGCAGCGTCGGCCTGGTGACGATGGCGCGGGCGATGGCCACGCGCTGCTGCTGGCCGCCGGAGAGCTCGGCCGGCGTATGATGCTCGCGGCCGACAAGGCCGACCTCGGCAAGCGCCTGCATGGCAAGATCGCGGCGCTCGCGGGCACCAACGCCGCGATAGATCAGCGGCAGTTCGACATTCTCGGCGGCCGTGGTGCGCGGCAAGAGGTTGTAGCCTTGGAAGACGAAGCCGACATAGAGGTTGCGCAGCACGGCGCGGCGGTTGCGATCGAGACGGCCGGCGTCGATGCCTTCGAAGCTGTAGGTCCCAGCGGTCGGCGTGTCGAGGCAGCCAATGATGTTCATGGCCGTCGATTTGCCCGAACCGGACGGGCCCATGATGGCGACGAATTCGCCGCGCCTGATGGCGAGGTCGACGCCGGCCAGCGCATGCACCCGGGCCTCGCCCTGGCCATAGCTTTTCCAGACCTTGTCGAAGCCGATGAGGGTCGCGCCCGATGCCACGATCAGCTCCGCGGCTGCGAGGCGGTAATGACTTGCGCGCCTTCCTCCAGGCCGGAAACGATCTCGGTCAGTTCGCCATCTGTCGAGCCGACCCTGACGTTGACCGGATGCGGCCGGCCATTCTCCAGCACGTAAAGCGTGCGCGAGCCGTCGCTGGGCTTCGTCGCCGCCTGGCGCTGGCGGTTGCCGCCCGGGCGCCCCATGCGGCCGGTGAACAGGTCGGTGAGGCTCCAGCCGCGCTCTGCCGTTTGCGCCGGCCGGTAGCGGAAGGCGATCGATGGCACGGTGAGCACGTTCTTGGCCTGCTTGGTGACGACCGAGACGGTGGCTGTCATGCCGGGCCGCAACAGAAGCTCGCTATTGTCGACGTCGAGCCTTGCATCATAGGTAACGACACCGTCGGTGGTGACCGAGGCATAGGAAATGTCGCGGATTTCGGCGTCGAATGGCCGTTCGGGGAACGCGTCGACGGTGAAGCGCGCATGCTGGCCGGGTTTGACGGCGCCGATATCGGCCTCGTCGACCGCAGCCTTCAATTCCATGTTCTTCAAATCCGCAGCGATGACGAACAGCACCGGCGCCTGCAGCGAGGAGGCGACCGTCTGGCCGGGATCGACCGAGCGCGTCAGTATGATGCCATCGATCGGAGCGTAGATTGTGCTCTTGGCAAGATCCGTCTGCTGCGCCTTGAGATCGGCATTGGCCATGGCGAGGTTGGCTTTGGCGATATCGAGCGCTGCCTTCGAGCGGTCGCGCGTGGCGGTTGCCGCTTCAAGCGACTGGTCCGTCGCCATGCCGCGCTTGGTCAGTTGCGCCGCGCGCACCAGCGCCTTTTCGTTTTCGGCCAGGGTCACGGTGGCGTCCTCGACGCTCGCCGCCGCTGCCTTGGCGGAGGCCTGGGCGCGCTCGATCTGCACCTCCAGCTTTGCGGTGTCGAGCGCGGCCAGCACATCGCCCTTCTTCACCAGCTGGTTCTCGTTGACCGAAACCGAGCGGACGACGCCGGAGAGTTCGCTGGAAATATCGACCTGGGTGAGAGGCTGCAGCGTGCCGGTAGCCGAAACCGCGACGGTAAGGTCGGCCATGGCGGCCAGTGTCGTGGTATACTCGATCTTGGCGGGCGAGCCCGCATACCACTGGTAGCCGACGACACTCGCGGCGACGGCAAGCAGTGCGAACACTGCGTAAAGCCAACCGCGACGTTTTGTCTTCAGGCCCTGGTGGTCGAGCCCGAGCGCCGTCTCGATGGCGGAGGCGGATTCCGTCTTTGGCAGATTGACAATCTGGTCCACGCCGGACCCCTATGTTCAGTGATATCCCATCAGTGCACAAATCAGGCCTTATGGTTCAAAATTCAAATTAAATTTCGCTCATGTTTGGAATGAGGCAGAGGACTTACTGAGATGCAGCCGCGGAATTACTTGCTTTACGACGTATTCACCACCAACCGGCTGGCCGGCAATCCGCTGGCCGTCGTGCTCGACTGTGACGGGCTCAACGTTGCGGCGATGCAGGCGGTGGCGCGCGAGTTCAACCTGTCCGAAACCGTCTTCGTGCTGCCGCCGGACAACCCGAAGCACCGGGCCCGCATCCGTATCTTCACGCCCGACTATGAAATGCCGTTCGCCGGCCACCCAACCGTCGGCTCGGCGATAGCGCTCGCCGAAATGGCGGGAGCCGGCATCTTCGTGCTCGAGGAGAATATTGGCCCGGTGCGCTGCGCTGTCAGCAAGCACGACGGTTCGACCTTTGCCGAGTTCGACCTGGCGAAACTGCCGGCGCAGCTGGCATTGTCGGCCGATCCCGAGGCGATCGGCGCGGCCCTTGGCCTTGGGCCGCACGAGATCGGCTTCGAGAACCACCGCGTTTCGTTCTGGTCGGCGGGCGTGCCCTACGTGACCATCCCCGTCGCCAATCTGGAGGCGGCCGCCCGGATCAGGCTGGACAACCAGGCCTGGTCGGAGCTCGCACCACGCAAGAGCGAATGGGCCTTCGCCAGCCCCTATGTCTATTGCCGCGAGACGGTGCACCATGACAGTGCCTTCCATGTCCGCATGATGGTGCCCGGCAATCCGTCCTACGAAGACCCGGCGACCGGCTCAGCGGCGGCCGCGTTCGCTGGCGCGATCATGCATTTCGACGGCCCGACCGACGGCGTTTCACAACTGTGGATCGAGCAGGGGCTGGAGATGGGCCGGCCTTCGCGCATTCGCCTCGAACTGAATGTCGAAGGCGGCAAACTGGCGGCCGCCCGCATCGGCGGCCATGCGGTGAAGGTGGCTGAAGGCAGGCTTTTTGTTTGACGACCTCGGCACTTCGGCGATTTGTCGGGAAATGAATCCCACGGGGCTGGACATGGCGGATGTCGGCGGCTATATGCCCGCCAACGCCGGTTTTGCCGGCCGAGTGGGTGCGTAGCTCAGTTGGTAGAGCAGCTGACTCTTAATCAGCGGGTCCACAGTTCAATCCTGTGCGCACCCACCAAAGATTTCAAAAATTTGGTGGAAAAGACCCTGGAATGCGAGACGCGTTGACCCGTCTCGGGCCTGTGGCGATAAGGCGCGGGTTTGATGCTCGGCTGCGAAGCAGCAGTAAATTTTTTCTCTTGGCTAGACGTACGGAAAGACGGATGGCAATTTCCGAGCTTGCTGTCTTCTAGTCATTGAAAAGAGAACGCTTGGTACCCGATCACTATGCCATCGTTTATACGGAAGAGACGCGAAGAATCTTCGTGATAATTTCTGAGATTTTCGGTGATTTTGTCCTTACCAAGAGCTGTTCCGGCTCGAATTGCGGCTGCATCGGCTGCATGATGTTCTCGTCAAAAGTGCTGATTGGCGAAGCCGAATTCTCGGTCCTTGACCTTGATGGATCGAAGGCTCTGGATGAAAATCTGATGGCTTATTCATTCACAGAGGAAGGAGAAACCTTTCTTTTCGGCCTTAAGCACAAGTACAAGGCTTACAAGGGTACATTAACAAAGAGAAGCTTGACAAGATTTTCAGATTTCCAGATGCCGTTGTCATCATCAAACGTGAGGAGGACGGCACTTTTACCCATTCTTATGTTTCGCCGACCGTGGATGGGCGTGTCATATCACGGGGTTGCCGGGCAACACCGCACTGCCCATGCGTCGGATGCCGGATCGTAGATATGTGGTACACCAAGGCGCCCGGCCATATCACACCTGCGGTGGATATCTCAGAGGGGAGGGCTTCTGCAGAAGGAGAATTGATTCTTCCGATCTTTGAGGGCGAAGAAATTATTTCGAAGATGCTGACGCGCGACCCGTCCGTTCGCCATGCCTTTTCTCCGAATATCTTCGATTCTCCCCTTGAGCAGATGTTCTACGAGCTCGCCTTTCTAGACCTGCATATATATCCACAGCATCCTGTCGGGAAATATCGCTTGGACTTTGCGATCCCCGACAAGCGCATAGCCATCGAACTCGATGGACATGAATATCATAAGACCAAGTACCAGCGTACCCACGATGCAAAACGAGACCGCTGGTTGTATGGCCAAGGATGGACCGTCTTACGATTTACAGGGACGGAAATTCATCAGAACTTGGACCACTGCCTTGACGAAATATGCACGTTGGTTGGCATCGAGCGTGTAAGTAAGTCCCAATAGAGCGCGGTAGAATGTGCAGGCCCGGCCGGCCACAGCTGTGTTATGTGCGGGCTTGCCAAGGCCGGGCTTGAACTTGACCTTCATGGCAATCTAGCGGGTCACTGTGATCTGCGAACCAGGATCCATGCTGCGGTCCCAGAATGCCAGCCGCGACCTCTTGCGGATCAAGCTCATAGGCCGATGTTGAACTGGATTACTTCTCAGACACCCCAGCCTCGCCAAAGCTTGCCATGCGGGCGTGGCATTCGAGTGCCGAGCGGACGATGTTGATGGCGAGGCAGGCGCCGGAGCCTTCGCCGAGCCGCATGCCGAGGTCGAGCAAGGGCGGCAGGCCCAGCGCCTCGAGCAGGCGGCGGTGGCCGGATTCGGCCGAGACATGGGCTGCCAGAGTGTGGGCGAGGCCAGCAGGGTGCAGCGCTGCCAAGGGTGCCGCGGCGGCGGTGCAGACGAAGCCGTCGAGCAGCACCGGGACGCCTAGGTGGCGCGCAGCCAGCGTCGCACCAAGGATCGCCGCGAGCTCGCGGCCGCCGAGGGCTGCCGCTATCTTCAGGGGGTCGGCTAGCGCCGGGGCGTGGCGCTTCAGGCCGGCCTCGATGGCGACGATCTTGCGCACGAGGCCGGCGTCGTCGACGCCGGTGCCACGCCCTGTCCATCGCTCCGCGCCGCCGCCGAACAGCGCGGTCGAGATGGCCGCCGCCGGCGTGGTGTTGCCGATGCCCATTTCGCCGAAACATACAAGGTCGAGATCCCTGCTGATCGCGTCGTAGCCTGCCGAGACGGCGGCGAGGAAGGCTTCGTCGTCCATCGCCGGCTCTTGCGTGAAGTCGCCGGTCGGACGGTCGAGGTCGAGCGGGATGACGTCCAGCTCCGCGCCGGCGATGCGGGCAAGCTGGTTGATGGCGGCGCCGCCGCCGGCGAAATTCGCCACCATCTGCACGGTGACCTCCGACGGGAAGGCCGACACGCCTTGCGCGGTGACGCCGTGGTTGCCGGCAAAGACGAAAACCTTGACGCGGTCGAGCTTTGGTATGTCGCGGCCCTGCCAGCGCGCCAGCCAGGCGGCTACTGTCTCCAGCCGGCCGAGGCTGCCTTGCGGCTTGGTCAGCGTGTCCTGGCGGTGGGCGACGGCGTTGGCCGCGGCGTCGCTGCCATTGGGCAGGTCGAGGCAGGCGGTGCGCAGTTTATCGAGCGATTTGAAAGGCATGGGGGCAAAATCTCCGAAACAGAGTCAAGACAGGGAAACGGAAGCGACGAGCAGGATTGCGATCTCGCCGAGCTGCTGAAGGGCGCCTACGGTGTCGCCGGTCTGGCCGCCGATCTGGTTGAGGCAAAGCGCGCGGAAGGCGGCGAATAACAGACCGAGCAGGATGATCGCGAAAACGGCAGCGCCGAACCCAAGCGCCAGCAGCGCGACCGCACCGAGTACGGCACCGATGCCAGCTGTTTTAGCCGAGACGGTGCCTGCTTCGGCCGAAAGGCCGTCGCTGCGGGCCGGCGGCAGCAGGTGCATGAAGGCGCCGAGCAGGCCGCGCGAAGCGGCATGCGCGGCAATGAGAGCCCAGAAGACATGAGCCGGGCCGGCGAATCCAGAGAGTACGCTCCAGCGGATCAGCAGCGAGACAGCAAGTGCACAAGCGCCGTAGGCACCGATGCGGCTGTCGCGCATGATCTCCAGCTTTCTGTCGCGTGTCTTGCCGCCGCCAAAACCGTCGGCGACATCCGAAAGCCCGTCCTCATGCAGGCAGCCGGTAGCGAGCAAGATCGCGGCAAGGGCCAACGCGGCAACAGGACCTGCGGCTAGGCCGAGCCTTGTGCCGATGGCGTAAACCAGCGCACCGACCAGAGCGACGGCGAGACCGGCAACGGGTGCAGCCCAGATCGCAGCGGCAAGGCTGCGGCCACGGAAGTCGGCTCTCGGCAGCGGCAGCCGGGTAAAGAAGACGAGGCAAAGCGCGATATCATCGAGAATTTGCTGTTGCGAGGGGATCTGGAGGTTGAGCATGATCTATTCCGAAAACCGGCTACCACTTTTCGGGATCATGCTCTCGCCCCTCGCAATGGCGTGGAAGAACGTGCCGCTGACATTGCCGCGCCGGTAGCCGGAGGCGCCGAGCGGGTTGCCTTGTCCGTCGGCGAGGTCGGCCAGCGGCTCGTCAGTGCCGGTCGCAATCATCTGCGCGTAGTGGAATTCATGGCCGCGGACCAGCGTGCCTCGGCCGCCGAGCGGACAGCCGGACCGCAGCCGCGCCTCGCGGTAGCCGAGATTCATCTTGCGCTTGGCGAAGCTGGTCGAATGGCCGAGGAGGCCAAGCATCCGATGCGTCTCGCCCGACGCGTCCTCGAGCGCTTCGCCCAACACCATGAAGCCGCCGCACTCGCCATGCACCGGCCGCGTGGCGGCGAACCTCGCCATGCCCGCCCTGAAATTCGCGGCGGCGGCGAGGCGGCCGGCGTGAAGCTCGGGATAGCCGCCGGGCAGCCAGCAGACATCGCAATCGTCGCCAGGCGCCACATCAGCGAGCGGCGAGAACGGCACGATTTCGGCGCCGGCCTTGCGCCAATGCATGGCGACATGCGGATAGAGGAAGGTGAAGGCGGCGTCCTCGGCGAGCGCAATGCGCTGGCCGGGGGGAGGCAGCGCATCGCCGAAATTGCCCGGCGCGGGCGTGAATGGCGCCGCCAGCGCCATGATGGCCTCGAGGTCGAGCGAGCGCTCGACCATGTCGGCCAGCCGGTCGAGGTGCGCCATCAGATTCTCATATTCGCCGGCCTGGACGAGACCGAGATGGCGCTCGGGCAGGTTGAGCGAAGGATCGCGCAGGATAGCGCCGACGACAGGCAGGCCGAGTGCTTCGATGGCATCACCGCAAAGCCGGCGGTGGCGTTCGCTGCCCAGCCGGTTGAGCACGACCCCGGCCATGCGTACATCCGGATCGTAGGTGGCAAATCCCTTGGCGACCGCCGCTGCCGTGGTCGACTGGCCGGAGACGTCGAGCACCAGCAGCACCGGCAGGCCGTAGAGCCGGGCAAGGTCGGCGGCCGAACCAGTGCGCCCTTGAGCAGCAGGAATCCCGTCGAACAGGCCCATGGCGCTTTCGAGGAAGATAAAATCGGCATCTTCGGTCGCTTCGCCGGCCAGTGCGTTGAGCAGGGCGGGCGGCATTGCCCAGCTGTCGAGATTGATGCCGGACAAGCCTGTGGCGGCGGTGTGGAAGCCAGGATCGATATAGTCCGGGCCGGATTTGGCGCCGCGCACTTTCAGGCCGCGCCGGGCAAGTGCGCGCAAAATGCCGATGGTGACGCTGGTCTTGCCCGAGCCCGAGCGCGGCGCGCCGATGATGATGGCGCGGGTCATGGCTCACCAGCCAGTGCCGCGCGCATCCCGACGATGCCGCCGACGACGATCAGCGCCGGCGAGGTCAGACCGGCGGCCGCTGCCTCTTCCGCAATCGTGGCGAGCGTGGCGACGACGATACGCTCCTGCGGCGTCGTCGCGGCAACGATGACCGCGGCGGGCGTCGAAGACGGCAGGCCGCCCTCGAGCAGCGAGGCGGCGATCAGCGGCAGATTGGCCATGCCCATATAGATGACCACCGGCTGGCCGGTGCGGGCGATTGCCGCCCAGTCGAGATCATCATCGGTGCCGGCGGCATGGCCGGTCGCCAGGATCAGCGCCTTGTTGATGCCGCGCATGGTGCCGGGAATGCCGGTCGCGGCCAGCGCGCTGAGGCCGGACGTCAGGCCAGGCAGGATGCGGAACGGGATAGTTTCCCCGGCCAGCGCCAGCGCCTCTTCGCCGCCACGCCCGAAAATATAGGGGTCGCCGCCCTTGAGCCTGACGACGCGCCGGCCCGCGCGCGCCAGCCGGACCAGCAGAGCGGTTATGTCGTCCTGCTTCATCGACGGCTTGCCGCCGCGTTTGCCGGCATAGAACAGTTCCGCGCCCTCGGCGACGGCGACGACCGCGGGCGAGACCAGCGCGTCATAAACCAGCGCGTCGCACTGTCCGAGGGCGGCCAGCACTTCCAGCGTCAGGCAGCCGGGATCGCCAGGGCCGGCACCGGCCAGCCAGACATGACCGGGCTCCAGCTGGCGCGGCTTGAAGTTCAGCCGGGTGAGCGCCTGCTCGACCGTAGTGTTTCTGTTGCTGCCGCTCACAATCCGTCCCGTCCGCGAAAGCGTCGCTGGTAGTGCGCGTCGTACAGTGAACTTTCGCCAAAGCCCTCCGCCTCCAGCGAGCGGCCGACGAAGATGATTGCCGTGCGTTCCATCGGATCGGCGGCCAGTTGTGCCTCGATGGTGGCCAGCGTGCCGGTCAGCACGCGCTCGTCCGGCCAGGAAGCACGGAAGACGACCGCCACCGGGCAATCGGCGCCATAGAACGGCGTCAGTTCGGCGACGATCCGGTCGATAGCGTGGATGGCAAGGTGGATGGCCAGCGTGGCGCCGGTGCGGCCGAAGCCGGCCAGCGTTTCGCCGGGAGGCATTTTCGAGGCGCGGCCGGAGATGCGGGTCAGCACCAGGCTTTGCGCGACTTCTGGAATGGTCAGCTCGCGGCGCAGCGCTGCCGCCGCAGCGGCGAAGGACGGCACGCCCGGCGTCAGCGTGTAAGGAATGCCGTGCTTTTCCAGCCGGCGGATCTGTTCGGCAACGGCGCTCCACACCGAAAGATCGCCGGAATGCAGGCGGGCGACATCATTGCCGGCCGCGTGGGCTGCCAGATATTCGGCCTCGATCTCGTCGAGCGACATCGGCGCGGTGTCGATCAACCTCGTTCCGGGCGCGCAGTGCTGCAACAGCTCCGGCGCGACGATCGATCCGGCATAGAGGCAGACGGGACAACTGCCGAGCAGGCGGCTGCCGCGCAAGGTGATGAGGTCGGCAGCACCCGGGCCGGCACCGATGAAGTGAACGGTCATGCCGCATCTCCGCTGATGGCGATGGCGCAAGTGACAGCACCGAGCACGGTGCGCGGCCCGAGCAGTTTTGCGCCTTGGCCGGCGGCGGCAAGCGCCGAGGCTTCGGAAACCGACGGCGTGCCGGCATGCTCCTGCGATAGGTCGGAACGGCTGGTCGTAGATGCGGCTTTGAGTTCATCCTGCTCGACGACGATCACCGGAAGGCGGAGTTCGCGTCCGGCGGCGAAGATTGCCGCTTCATCCTGCTTGAGAGACGCGGTCGCGAGGGCTGAAAGCGCGGGCAGGGCAAGCCCGTGCGCCTCCAGCGCGGTTTCTACCGCAGCAAGCACGTCGCGTGCGCTGACGCCTTTGCGGCTGCCGATGCCCGCGACCATCATGGCTTGACCCATCTCCATTGGGTGACCGGCATAGCCGGCCGCCAGGCCTGCATCGAACCAACCGGCGAAGCACGGGATACAGCGATGCGGGTGAGGTCGCCTCCGTGCGCGGCGTGCCGGGAAAGCAACACGGCCTCCATCTCCAGCGTCACGGAGTTGACGACAAGTCGGCCGGCATCCGGCAAGGCATCGATTGCTGCGTCCAGCACGCCGGCATCGCTGCCGCCGCCGCCGATGAAGATCGCCGCCGGCGTTTCCAGTCCGGCAAGAGCTTGCGGTGCCGAACCTTCAACGACGGCGAGACCGGGAACGCCGCAAGCCGCGGCGTTGCGTCGGATGCGCGCGGCGCGCGCCGGATCGGCCTCAACGGCGATCGCACGCATGGAAGGATGGGCCAGCATCCATTCGATGCCGATGGAGCCCGATCCGGCGCCGATGTCCCACAGCAGTTCGCCGCGTCTTGGCGCGAGAGCGGACAGGGTGACGGCGCGCACTTCGCGCTTGGTGATCTGGCCGTCATGCTCGAACAAATAATCGGCAAGTCCCGCTGTCAGCGGCAGGATGCGTGCTTGCGAAGTCGATTCAACTTCGATCGCGAGCACGTTGAGCGGGTTGATCTTTTCGAGATCGAAAGTGCCGGCACTCGCCGAGCGCAGCCTTTCGTTCGGCCCACCCAGCGCCTCCAGCACCGTCAACCGCGAAGCGCCGAAGCCAAGTTCGGTCATGAGAGGGGCAATCGCTCCCGGTGCATCGCTGTCCGAGGTCAGCGCGAGAATGCGGGTGCAAGGATGCAGCAACGGCCGGATCAGGTCGAGCGAGCGGCCATGCAGCGAAATGGTCTCGACGTCCTGCAGCGCCCAGCCCAGGCGTGAGGCGGCCAGCGAAAAGGCCGAGGGCGCGGCGATCACCCGCATACCCTCCGCCGCGACCTTGCGGGCGAGGGTGACGCCGACACCGTGGTAGAAGGGATCGCCGGAGGCCAGCACGCAGACGCGTCTGCCGGAGAGCGCCAGCACGTCGCGCAGCTCGGCATCGAAAGGTGTCGGCCAGGCGCGCGCTTCACCTTTGGCGAGCGACGCGACGAGGGCAAGGTGGCGCTTGCCGCCGAAGACGAATTCGGCCTCCGCGATCAACCGCTTGGCCTTGTCGCCGAGACCCGCTACACCGTCCTCGCCGATGCCGATGATCGTGAGCCACTTTGAGGTGAGCTTGGCGCCGCGCGGAGCTTCAGCAGGCATGATGACCCACTGCATTCTGATCCTCGGCGGAACCACCGAAGCCCGGCAAATGGCCGGAAAGCTGGCCGCGCGCCCGGATATTTCGGTCATACTGTCGCTGGCCGGCCGCACCGAAAACCCGGCCGCGCAGGGGGTGCCGGTGCGGGTCGGCGGCTTCGGCGGTGCCGGCGGGCTGGCGGCGTATCTCCGCCAGAACAAGATCGACCTGCTGATCGACGCCACGCATCCCTATGCGGCGCGAATCTCCGCCAATGCGGCGGAAGCAGCGCGCATGACCGGCGTGCCTATCGTTACGCTCAGGCGTCCCGGATGGGAGGCGGTCGAAGGTGATCGCTGGATGTTGGTCGACACCGTTGCCAGCGCGGTGACGGCTTTGGGATCGGTGCCGCGCCGCGTATTCCTGGCGCTCGGGCGACAGGAGGTCGCTGCCTTCAAGGCCGCTCCCCAGCATCATTATCTCATCCGCAGTGTCGACCCGGTCGAGCCCAGGCTCGCTGTGCCCGACGCGACCTATCTCTTGGCGCGCGGGCCGTTTCGGGAAGTCGACGAACATGCCCTGCTTCTGCAACACCACATCGAAGTCGTTGTTTCCAAAAACAGCGGCGGCGAGGCAACCTACGGCAAGATCGCGGCCGCGCGAGCGCTGGGAATCGAGGTGGTGATGATCCGCAGGCCGGCGCTGCCGGACGTCACGTCGGCTGAGACCGTCGAATCTCTTGCCGCGATGGTCGATCATTTTCTGGTCGGTCATGTTCTTGGGCCAGCTGCCGAACGCGGCGTGTAGACCAGCGCGGCCTTGTCACCCCGCTTGATGATCCTGGTTTCCGGCGAGCCGATGATGATGCAGGTCGCCATGTCGGCCTTCGCGGCATCGGCGTCCGCCAGCAGAAAAACCTCGATGCGCTCGTCGGGACGGCCGGCGGCACGGCCGAAGATCACCGGCGTGGTGCCGGGCAGGATCGCAGCAAGGCATTCGAAGGCGCGGCCTAGCTGCCATGGGCGCGCCTTACTGATCGGGTTGTAGAGCGCGATGACGAAGCCGGCGCCCGCTGCCGCCAGCAGGCGTAGCTCGATCAGGTCCCACGGCTTCAGATTGTCGGACAGCGATATGGCGCAGAAATCGTGGCCGAGCGGCGCGCCGATGCGGGCGGCGACGGCGAGCATGGCGGTGATACCGGGCACGATGGCGATGTCGACCGCGCGCCATTCGGGTGGGCCCGCCTCTATCGCCTCGCAGACGGCCGCGGCCATGGCGAAGACGCCGGGATCGCCGCCCGACACGACGGCGACATCGTGGCCTTCCGCAGCCTTCAGCAGCGCGTCCTTGGCGCGCGCGAGTTCCTCGCGATTGTCGGAAGCGACGCGAATCTGGTCGGGGCGCAGATCGAGCCGGTCAAGATAAGGCTTGTAGCCATAGAAGAATTTTGCCTCGGCAACGGCGCGGCTTGCCTCCGGCGTCACCTGGTCGGCGTCGCCGGGCCCGAGGCCGATGACGGTGAGGCGGCCGCTCATGCTTCGGCTCTCAATGCGTTTGGCCGGCCCGACCAGCCGGCCACCAGCACGATGGCGAAATAAGGCGCCTGGCCATCCTTTTTGTCGGCAAGCCGCATCGAGACACCGCCCGGCATGGTGCCGCGCTCGACATAGATGGCCCGCGCCAGCTTGTCGGTTGCCTCCAGCGCGCGCTTGATCTTGGGCAGGTTGCGGCCGACCTTCATGATCACGGCGGCGTCGGTGTCGGCGAGGCGGCGCATCAGCTCGAATTCGCTCATGGTGCCGGGCAATACGGTCAGTACGTCGTCGCCCTGGACGATCGGCAGGCCGGTCGCCGACCAGCAGCCGGACATGGCGGTGATGCCGGGAATGACTTCGGTCGGGAAGCGGTGCGCCAGCCGGACATGGAGATGCATGTAGGAGCCGTAGAAAAGCGGGTCGCCTTCCGAAAGCACAGCGACCATCCTGCCGGCGCTGAGGTGCGCGGCGACCTTTTCGGCCGATTCCTCGTAGAAATCGGTGATCTGCGAGCGGTAATCGCTGTGATCCTTGTCGATTTCGGTCGTCACCGGATAGAGCAGCGGCAGTTCAATCAAATCGGAGCGAAAATGGGTTTCGACGATGGCCCGGGCGTTGCTGTTGTTGCCGCGCTTAGCGAAATGCGCGACGACATCGGCCTCGGCCAGCGCGCGCACTGCCTTCAGCGTCAAGAGTTCCGGGTCGCCGGGTCCGGTGCCGACGCCGACAAGCCTGCCTTTTGCAATCGCATTCATAGGCCCGGCCTCGCCAATGCATTGAGGGCGGCGGCGGTCATGGCGCTGCCGCCCAGCCGGCCGCGCACGATGGCGTAAGGCACGCCATAGGAATTTTCGGCCAGCGCATCCTTCGATTCAGCGGCGCCGACAAACCCGACCGGCATGCCGATGATCGCCGCCGGCTTCGGGGCGCCGTCGCGCAGCTTCTCCAGCAGATAGAAAAGGGCTGTCGGCGCATTGCCGATGGCGACGACCGAACCGGCCATGCGCTCGCCCCACAGGTCGATCGCCGCGGCCGAGCGGGTGTTGCCGATCTTTTTCGCGATGTCGGCGGTCCGCGGATCGCGCAGCGTACAGATCACCTCGTTGCCGGCCGGAAGCCGGGCGCGCGTGACGCCATGCGAGACCATCTGCGCGTCGCAGAAGATCGGCGCGCCGGCCCCCAGCGCCGTGCGCGCAGCGGCGACGAAATCGCTCGAGAAAACGAAGTGCCTGCAAGCATCGACCTGGCCGCAGGCGTGGATCATGCGGATAGCGATTTCGGCCTCGGCTTCGGAAAAGCGCGACAGGTCGGCCTCGGCGCGGATAATGGCGAAGGAGCGCTCGTAGATCGCCGTGCCGTCATGGATGTAGTCGTAGGCGTTCTGGGCGGGCATGCTCATTCCTGTCGGTAGATTTCGGTGATGCCGGCCGCGCCGAGCCTTGCCAGGCAGGCGGCAGCGGTTTCGCCGGAATGTCGTGCGCTGCGGATCATCGCTGCAACGCGGCCGATGCCGTGCGCGGCGTCGTAGCCCGGCCTGTATCCGGCGGGCAATGCCTTTGCCGTCCCGTCCACGACAAGTCCGGCTCCGTTTTCGCCACCGACCAGGGTCAGCGCCGCCGGACCGGGATGGGCGCAACCCTTGGCGCAGCCGGAGATGTGCAGCGTCAGCGAGGAATCGAGGATATCGCGGTCTTCCACGGCGATGGTCTCGGCGATGTTGCGTGTCGCGATGCGGCCCGAGGCACAGGCGGAAGCACCCGGGCAGGCGGCGATCCTGGTGCGCGGATCGGCTGCGTCGGTGACGAAGCCGAGGGTTGCGGCGGTTTTCTGGAGTGAAAGACATGCGGCTGGGGAGAGGCCAAGCAAAAGCAGCGTGCGACCCGGCGCCAGACGGATTTCGGTGGTGCCGAGGATGAGGGCGTATTGGGTGAGATCGATAAGTTTTTGCGCTGGTATGCTGCCGAACGGCAGGCCGATGCCGAGGGAGGTACTGCCGGCTGCCAGATCGAAAACTCCGATGGGCCGGCGATCCTTCGCGCCCCCCTCTGTCCTGCCGGACATCTCCCCCTCTAGGGGGGAGATTGCGCCTTCGTCTCCGATTTCGCCAATCGCCGAAGGTGCTGGGGGGAAGCCGCCGGCGAAGCTGCCGATCTCCCCCCTTGTGGGGGAGATGTCCGGCAGGACAGAGGGGGGCGCGACGGATCGCCAACTTGCGAGAGATCTCAGCTGCCTCGCCGTCAAATCCCGCGCATGGGCATCGCGGCCCTTTTCGGCAACCATCCTGAGAATGGCGACGGCGATGTCACAAGCCGCATCTTCCTCGGACATCGCCAGCGGCGTGGCACCCTGCGCATCTCCGGCGAGCGATACCCGCCACTTAATTCCGTCGGCGGCCCGCACCCCGACCAGCCTGACATCGGCCGTAACCGCATCCATTGTCAGCTGCCCGCCGCCGTCAACAATCACCGACACCTTCGGGCCAAGCCGTTGCGTAACACCGGCGTCCTCAATTGCCGCCCGAATCCGCTGCGCCATTGGGCGCGGGTCGGCTATCTCCTCCTGGTCGAGCCCGGCCAGCGGGCCGGTCTCGACCGGCACGCCGGTGCGCACCGCGATGCCGAGCGCATCGACCTCCATCGCCAGCAGCCGCGCGCTTGCCGACGTCAGGCCGCGGATCTGCAGGCTGCCGCGGGCGGTCACTTCCATGATACCGTTGCCATGGCGCAAGGCAGATTCGCAGAGTCCGATCAACGATTTCGGCAACAGTCCTCCAGCGACCGGATTGAGCCGCACCAGCAGCCCGTCGCCGGTCTGCATCGGCGCGGACAAGGCAGGGCAGGCGCCACGGCGCGAGAAAGCGTTCATGCCGCCACTCCCAGAGCTTGCGCTTCGGCAATCAGTGCGGCGAGATCGTCATCGATCGAATTGCGCAGCGGATGCCAGAGCCCGCGCCGCCGTGCCGACAGCAAACGCTCGGCAATCACCTTCGCCGCCGCCGGGTTCTCGCGCAGTATGAAGGCGCGCACCACGGGGTCGCCAAGATAGGCGTCGTGCACCGCCTCGATCAGCGTGCCCGATATGGCATGGGTAGTCTCAGCAAAGCCGACAAGCCGGTCGACCGTCTCGGCGAATTCCGAGGCGCCGCGCGGGCCATGACGCATCTGGCCGGCGATGAAGCGCGGATTGACGGCGCGTGCCCGCACGACGCGCGACACGGCCTCACTGATCGAGCGCGGCTTCGGTCTTTGCGGGTCCGTGGTGTCGAGCACGATCACGTCGGCGTTTTTGCCGAGCGCGGCAAGTGCTGCCGAAAAGCCGCCGATGAAGGCGACGTCGGCCGAGCCTTCGAGGATGTCGCGGCCGGGGTCGTCGCCGGTATGAACCAGAAGATCGGCCTCGGCGAGGCGATCCTCGAACGCGCCGGGCGCCGAAATGCCTTTGCCCTCGGAGCCGCCATAGGCGTGCGAGGTGGCGGCGAGATAGGTGCGGCCGATCTCTTCGCGCGCGGCCCAGTCGCCGCTCGACAACAAGTCCTCGACGCCCGCGCCGTAAGTGCCCGGCGAGGTGCCGAAAATGCGCGGGCTGATCTTGCCGTCGATGCGGGTCCTAGCGGCGAGCGGGTTTTCCGAATCATCCTCGTCGCGGGTCGCCACCGCGTTGGCCGCGGCGTCGATCAGCGCGATCTGGGTCGGGAACATGTCGCGGAACAGGCCCGATATGCGCCAGGTGACATCGATGCGCGGACGGCCGAGTGTTGCCGGCGGCAGCACATCTATGCCGGTGATGCGGCCGGTGGCGGAATCCCATTGCGGCCGGCAGCCCATCAGCGCCAGGCCTTGCGCGATCTCCTCACCGCCGGTGCGCAGCGAGGCCGAGCCCCACAGGTCGATGACCAGCGAGCGCGGCCAGTCGCCATGCGATTGCATGTAGCTGCGGACCACTTCTTCCGCTGCCACCTTGCCCAGATCATAGGCGGTCGGCGTCGGCATGGTGCGCGGGTCGGCGGTAAACAAATTGCGGCCGGTGGGCAGCACATCGCTCCGGCCACGCGCCGGCGCACCGGCCGGACCGGCAGCGACGTGGCGGCCATCGAGGGCGGCAAGCAGCGCGGTTTTTTCAGCTGCCGCACTTTGCCGCCGTACCGGATCAGCCTCGCCTTCCGGCGAGCGGCCGTAAATGTGCAGGCCGTCCTTGATGGCGAAATCCTTGAGATCGCAGAGCCAGGCGTCGATGCGGCGCAAGGCCTCGTCGGCTGCGTCGGTCCTGGCGACGCCTGCCTCTGAGGCGAGGCCGGTCTTTTCCGCCGTCTCGACGATCAGCTTCGCCAGGCGGTCGCGGCGGCGGCGGTCGAGCCCGTCGGCCTGGGCATATTCGTCAACCAGTCGTTCAAGCCTGTGCTGGTTTTCGTCCAGCCCGGCGCCGGTCAGCGGCGGCGGCAGATGGCCGAGCGTGACGGCGGCAATGCGCCGCTTGGCCTGCGCTGCCTCTCCCGGGTTGGAGACGATGAAGGGATAGATGACGGGCAGGGGACCGGTGACTATCTCGGGAAAGCAGTTTTCGCTGAGCGCCACGGTCTTGCCGGGCAGCCACTCCAGCGTGCCATGGGCGCCGACATGGACAATTGCATGGATGCCGAGCGACTTGCGCAGCCAGAGGCCAAAGGCGACCAGCGCATGGCGCGGCGGCAGCGTCGGGTCGTGATAGTCGGCGCGGCGGTCGGCTGAGCGCCCGCGGTCAGGTGCGAGTGCCACGGTGACGTTGCCGAAGGTGGCTGCGCGGAAGGCGAATTTTGCGGCGGCAGGCGCTTGAACACCCCCCTCTGTCCTGCCGGACATCTCCCCCTCAAGGGGGGAGATTGCGCTGTTGTCTCTGCTTTCGCCAATTACCGAGGGCCTTAAGGGAGAGCCGGTGGCGGAACTGCCAATCTCCCCCCTTGAGGGGGAGATGTCCGGCAGGACAGAGGGGGGTGCCTCGCACAAACTTGTCTCATCTGCCGCATTCCCCCATGCGGCCGTCACGGCAGCTATCGCTTCAGCAGGCAATTCCGCCGAGTACCCGAGATAGTCCTCAAACCCCAACCCTTCACCTCCACGCTCCAGCACCTCTAGCAACTCGCGCGGCGTTTGCGGAATCCTTTCAACGGCGTAGCCCTGTTCGCTCAGGTCGTGCAGCATTGCCAGCACGCTGGACGGCACGTCGAGACCAACCGCGTAGCCGGTGCGACCGGGGGCGCTCGGATAGTCGGGGATCAGGATGGCGAGCTTGCGCTCCGAACGCGGCGTCCGCTGCAGGCGCACGAAGGCCTCGACACGGTTCGCCACTTGCGCCACGCGGTCGGGCTCAGGCCGGTTGGCGAAGGCGCGGAAGGCCAGCGCCGGGTCGGTTTCGCTTTCGCCCTTGAATGAAATGGCGCCGGCCAGGATGCGGCCGTCGAGCTCGGGCAGGACGACATGCATGGCAAGGTCGGCGGGCGCCAGGCCGCGCTGATTGGTTTGCCAGATGTCGCGGCGGGTGGTCGCGACGATGACCTGGAACACCGGCACGCCGGCGCGGTCGAACAGGGTTTCGACACCGGGCTCGGCACCCGAGGCGAAAGCTGTGGCGGTGATGGTGGCGGCAGGCTTCAGGGTTGCGAGCGCGGTTTCGACAAAGGCGAGCGACGCCGGGTCCTTGAGGCTGGAGACGAACATAGGCACGGGAGCCATGCCGCGATGGCGCAGGGCTTCGAAAAGCGCGTCGATGGGCGCGACATCGGCGGCGAGCAGCATCGAACGGTAGAAGAGAATTGGCACGACGTCCCCCTCCCCCTCGAGGGGAGGGTGGCCCGCAGGGCCGGGTGGGGTCGTCACGGCAGTGCGCGACGTTTTGTGTAGGCGCGCTTCGGAGAGGCCCCCACCCCCGGCCTGCGGCCGGACCCTCCCCTCGAGGGGGAGGGGGACGCCGCGTTCTACGACCCCCAGTCCCGGCTCGTAAAATCCCGCCTTTGGCACGCTAACAGGTTCGGCTACCGCCGCACCCGATCCAGCGAGACTTGCCAGCCTCTGCACCAGCGCCGTCATATTTGCCGGCCCGCCCTCGCGGAAATAGCCAAGCAGGGCGTCCAACTCCTCGCGCGGCAGCGTCGAGCCTTCGATCAGTCGCAAATCCTCGTCGTGGCTCTCGCCCGGTAGGAGCGCCAGCTTGATACCGCGATTTCGCGCGATAACGGCGAGCTGGTCGCAGCCATAGCGCCACCAGTCATAGCCGCCGAGGATGCGGACCAGAATGACCTTGGCGTGGCGGGCGACGCTGTCGATCCACAGATCGACGGACATCGGATGGCGCAGGTCGCGCAAGGCGGCGAGCCGCATCGACGGCAGGCGGTGCGCATCTGCCTTCCACGCCGCCGCCAGCCCGGCCAGGTCGCTGTCGGTGAGGGACAGCGCCACGACATCCGCAGGCGTTTGCCTGAGATCGACAGGCTCGGCGAGATCGTCGAGCGAGGCGGATGTGGTGGTGAGGATGTGCATCGCGGTTCGTGCTTTGTCAGCCGGCGAGGATACGCTCGATGGCCGGGCGGTTCAGCCCTTTCAGTCCGATGACGACGAGGCGCGAGCGGCGATCGTCTTCTGCGGTCCAGGCGCGGTCGTAATAATGGTTGACGCGCGGACCGACCGCCTGCAGCAAGAGCCGCATCGGCTTACCACCGACCTCGACGAAACCCTTGACGCGCAGCACGTTTTCTTCCTCCGCAGCCGTGGCGACGCGCTGTGCCAACTCGTCCGGGTTGGACACCGACGCGATGTCGATGACGAACGAATCGAAATCGTCATGCTCGTGGTCGAGTTCGTCGTCGTGATGGGTCTTGCGGTTCTCGATGTCGTCCTCGACGGCGAGGCCGAGGCCGAGCAGCACCGACGGGTCGACCTTGCCTTGCGAAGTCGGTACGATCTTCACCGCGCGCGCCACGTGCTTGCCGATGACGGCATTGGCGCGGGCCGAGCCGGCGGCGTCCATCAGGTCGCTCTTCGACAATATGATCAGGTCGGCGCAAGCGAGCTGGTCTTCGAACACCTCCTCGACCGGATCGTCATGGTCAAGCGTCTCGTCCTGCGCGCGCTGCGCCTGCAGGGCGTCCATGTCGTTGGCTACGCGGCCATCAGCCAGCGCCGGTCCGTCGACCACGGCAATGACGCCGTCGACCGTCACGCGGCTTTTCACCGACGGCCACTGGAAGGCTTGGACCAGCGGCTTGGGCAAAGCGAGGCCGGATGTCTCGATCAGGATGTGGTCGACCCTCGGCGTCAGCGACAGGATCTGGTCCAGCGCCGGGACGAAATCATCGGCGACGGTGCAGCAGATGCAACCATTGGCCAGCTCGACGATGTTTTCCTCGGGGCAGGTGTCGATGCCGCAGCCCTTCAGGATATCGCCGTCGATGCCGATGTCGCCGAACTCGTTGACGATGATGGCCAGGCGCTTGCCTTTGGCGTTTTCGAGCAAATGGCGGATCAACGTCGTCTTGCCGGCGCCGAGAAAGCCGGTGACCACGGTGCAGGGAACGCGCGAAAGGGAGGCAGCGGTCATGTCAGGTCCTTCAAAGGTCAAGGGGAGGGATGCGGGCAACCAGGCCGCGCTTCAGGCAATCGGGACGGCCGCGCCATGGAATGAGCCCATCCGTCGAGGTGGCGAACAGCTTTGCCCCGGTGACGAGATCGGCGCCGCTGGTCGTGGTCAGATCACCGAAGACGTAACTCCAGCAGCCGTCGCGCAGCATGGCCGCGCTGAGCCGGCGCTTGCAATTGCCGAGGCATTCGACGGTGCGGATTTTGATGTTTTCGCCGCCAGCGGCGCGGCGCGTGTCCTCTGCGAGCAGTTCGCCGGCGCGCGGATGAGCGTCCGAACCGGTCTCGTCACGGCAGGACGAGCAGACGATGACGGTAACGCCGGCCGGGGAATCACCATGGCCGGACAATAAATCCGCTGTCTCAGCCGGAAAACTGCTGTCGCGTTCCAAATCAGGCTCCTTGCCCGGAAAACCCGCCAGGCGATCGGATTCTTATGTCCTAGACGGCAGGTCTCCTGGCTCGCGGGTCATCGCCTGGGTGCCGCCTTCCCGGGAACATCCCAGTGGTTTTCGGCCGAGGCTCGTCGCTTACAGTTGCGGGGACAGCCGCGGATTTGAAATCGAGATTTCGCACCGCATTCCCTCTTGGCCCTTGCCGTTGCGGGCAGGGGACCGTCTGGAACGGATTTAGGCTTGTGGGGGTAGTCGTGTCAACGCACGTCTATGACGCGGCGATATCCGCGAGCGGCCGGCCGAGGTCGCCGGCAGCCGTCACCTCGATGCGCTCAAGCCCGAGCCAGCCCTGCATCTGCTTCAATTCCTCGAAAAGGGCGGCTGCAGTTTGCGGCGGGGCGCCGGGCTCCGCATAGGCGGCATGGACGCGCAAGACGCCGGCCGGGCGGTCGGCCCTGAGGTCGACACGCCCGACGATGCTGTCGCCGAGCAGGAACGGCAGCACGTAATAGCCATACCGGCGCTTTTCGGCCGGCGTGTAGATCTCGATGCGGTAGTGGAAGTCGAACAACCGCTCGGTGCGCGACCGCTCGAAGACGACAGGATCGAACGGCGCGAGCAACGCGCGCGCCTCGATCTTGCGCGGCAAACGGGCGTCCTTGTGGAGATAGGCTGTTTTGTTCCAGCCTTCGACGCTCACCGGCAACAGGTCGCCGGCCTCGACCAACTCCTCGATGCGGCCCTTGATGTCGGCGGGCGAGAGGCGGAAATAATCGCGCAGGTCGCTTGCCGTGGCGACGCCATGGGCGCGGGCGGAGATGCGCAGCAATTCGCGGTGAGCGTCTTCGGGGGAGGGCGTTGGCAGACTCAGTATTGTTGGCGGCAGCACGCGCTCCGGCAGATCGTAGAACCGCTCGAAGCCGCGGCGATGCGCAGTGGTGATGCGGCCGGCCCAGAACAGCCACTCGAAGGCATGCTTGGCATGGCTCCAGCCCCACCAGCCGCCCGAACCCTTCTGCCCTTCGAAAGCCGACGCCGCGATCGGGCCTCGTTCGGCGACCTCGCGATAGATGTCTTCGATATAGGCGGCGTGCTTGCGGCCCCATTTGGCCAGCCCGCTGTACATTTCGTCGCCGCGCTGGGCCCGCTGCATGCGCCAGCGCATCAGCGGATAGGTCTCGACCGGCAAGAACGAGGCTTCATGCGCCCAATATTCGAAGACCATGCGCTTGCGCGTTACGGCGGCGTTGTCGAGCAACGCCAGCTTGTAGGGGCCAAGCCGCGAATAAAGCGGCATATAATGGGCGCGCACCACGGCGCTGACGGAATCGATCTGCAGCAGGCCGGTACGGGCAAGCACGCGGGCCAGATGCCGGCGGTCGGGTGTACCGGTGGGTCGCGGGTCATTGAATCCCTGTGCCGCCAGCGCGATGCGACGGGCCATGGCAAGCGAGATTTTTTCCTTCATGAAGGCGGCATCCGGACGATTTTGGACAGAGAAAATGACCTGCGATTCCGTGCCATGCTAGCAGGGTTTTGGCGGCATCCATGTCAGGAGAGAAAAGTGGAGTAAAAAGTGAAGGAAATCAAACAGGAGCGGATCGGACCAGTTTTCCCGGATATGCCGTCCAGCACCGCGATTTGAACAAGGTTTGACTTGCTTCGCCGAAAGCGCTGCGCTAACCCTCGCCGCGTTGCAGCATAGAGCCCCCTTAAAACGGTTCAGTGGTTAAACTGTCACGCTTCCGCAAGTGGGTCCGGTGCTGTAATCAGAGTGGATTGGCCGCAACGGAAAGCTGCAGAATGAACGCATTGTTGAGTTCGTACCTGCCCATCGTCCTGTTCATCGGCGTGGCGCTGGTCGTCGGACTGGCGCTGCTCGCCGCACCCTTCCTGGTGGCCTATCGCAACCCCGATCCGGAAAAGCTTTCCGCCTATGAGTGCGGCTTCAACTCGTTCGACGACGCCCGCATGAAGTTCGATATCCGCTTCTACCTGGTGTCGATCCTGTTCATCATCTTCGATCTGGAGGTGGCCTTCCTGTTTCCTTGGGCGGTGTCGTTCAGTCAGATCGGCATGCTCGGTTTCTGGTCGATGATGGTGTTTTTGGCGGTGCTGACCATCGGCTTTGCCTATGAATGGAAAAAAGGAGCGCTGGAATGGGATTGAACGACAGTTCCGGTACGCTCGTCGCGCCGAAGCCCAAGGGCCTCATCGACCCCAACACCGGCAGGCCGGTCGGGTCCGACGATCCATTCTTCCTGGAGATCAACAACGAGCTCGCCGACAAGGGCTTTCTCGTCACCTCGACCGAGGCGCTGATCACCTGGGCGCGCAGCGGCTCGCTGATGTTCATGACGTTTGGCCTCGCCTGCTGCGCCGTCGAGATGATCCATACGTCGATGCCGCGCTATGACTCGGAGAGGTTCGGTGTCGCGCCGCGCGCGTCCCCGCGCCAGTCGGACATCATGATCGTCGCCGGCACGCTGACCAACAAGATGGCGCCGGCGCTGCGCAAGGTCTACGATCAGATGCCGGAGCCGCGCTACGTCATCTCGATGGGCTCCTGCGCCAATGGCGGCGGCTATTATCATTATTCCTATTCTGTGGTGCGCGGCTGCGACCGCATCGTGCCGGTCGACATCTACGTGCCCGGCTGTCCGCCGAGCGCCGAAGCACTGCTCTACGGCATCCTTCTGCTGCAGAAGAAGATCCGCCGCACCGGCACGATAGAGCGGTGAGCGGCATGACCCAGGCGTTGAATGATCTCTCGACCTATCTCGGCGAGAAACTGGTCGGCCGGATCGGCGAGGCGGTATTCGCCTATGGCGAACTCACCATCCCAGTCGAGCCGCGCGACCTGATCGAGGTGGTCACCTTCCTGCGCGACGATCCGAAATGCCAGTTCATCTCGATCATCGACGTTTGCGGCGCCGATTATCCGTCGCGGGCAAAGCGCTTCGACGTGGTCTATCATTTGCTGTCGCCGAGACAGAATATCCGCGTCCGCATCAAGGTCCAGGCCGACGAAGAGACGCTCGTGCCGTCGATCACCGGGATTTATCCCGGCGCCGACTGGTTCGAGCGCGAGACCTACGATCTCTACGGCGTGCTGTTTTCAGGCCATCCGGATCTGCGGCGGATTCTGACCGATTACGGCTTTGAAGGCCATCCGCTGCGCAAGGACTTTCCGCTGACCGGCTTCGTCGAGGTGCGTTACGACGACGAAGCCAAGCGCGTCATCTACGAGCCGGTCGAGCTCAAACAGGAATTCCGCAATTTCGATTTTCTCAGCCCTTGGGAGGGGACGGATTACGTCCTTCCAGGCGACGAAAAAGCCAAGACGAATTGAGACGCCAAAATGGCTGAGACTTCCGTTCGCAACTTCAATATCAACTTTGGGCCTCAGCACCCTGCTGCCCATGGTGTTTTGCGGTTGGTTCTAGAACTCGACGGCGAAGTCGTCGATCGCGTCGATCCGCATATCGGGCTGTTGCATCGCGGCACGGAAAAGCTGATCGAGCATAAGACTTACCTGCAGGCCGTGCCCTATCTCGACCGGCTCGACTATTGCGCGCCGATGAACCAGGAGCATGCCTTCGCGCTTGCCGCGGAGCGGCTGCTCGGTATCGAGGTGCCGAAGCGGGGGCAGTTGATCCGAGTTCTCTACTCCGAGATCGGCCGCATCATGTCGCACATCCTCAATGTGACGACGCAGGCGATGGATGTCGGCGCGCTGACGCCGCCGCTGTGGGGCTTTGTCGAGCGCGAAAAGCTAATGGTGTTCTATGAGCGCGCCTCGGGCTCGCGCATGCATGCTGCCTATTTCCGCCCCGGGGGCGTGCATCAGGATCTGCCGCAGAAGCTGATCGAGGACATCGGCAAGTGGATCGACCCATTCCTGAAATCGGTCGACGATCTCGACGCGCTTTTGACCGGCAACCGTATCTTCAAGCAGCGCAATGTCGACATTGCCACCGTCTCCTTGGCGGACGCCTGGGCCTGGGGTTTTTCCGGCGTCATGGTGCGCGGCTCGGGCGCGCCGTGGGACCTGCGCAAATCGCAGCCTTACGAATGCTATGCCGAGCTGGATTTCGACATTCCGATCGGCAAGAACGGCGACTGTTTCGACCGTTATCTGGTGCGCATGGAAGAGATGCGGCAGTCGGCAAAAATCATGCGCCAGTGCGTCGACCTGTTGCTCGGCAAGGAAGGCAGCGGACCGGTGTCTAACCTCGACGGCAAGGTGGTGCCGCCAAAGCGCCAGGCGATGAAGCGCTCGATGGAAGCGCTGATCCATCACTTCAAACTCTATACCGAAGGCTACCGCGTGCCGGCCGGCGAGGTCTATGCGGCCGTCGAGGCGCCGAAAGGCGAGTTCGGCGTCTATCTGGTCTCGGACGGCACCAACAAGCCCTACCGCTGCAAGCTGCGCGCGCCAGGCTTTGCACATCTGCAAGCCATGGATTTCCTCTGCCGCGGCCACATGTTGGCCGACGTTACCGCCGTTCTCGGCTCCCTCGACATCGTGTTTGGTGAGGTCGATCGCTAAATGTCAGTCCGCCGTCTCGCAGAAGCCAGCCTCCAGCCAGCCTCCTTCGCCTTCAACCGGGCGAATGCGGCGGCGGCGAAGCAGTGGATCAAGAAATATCCGAAGGGGCGCGAACAGTCCGCGATCATTCCCTTGCTGATGCTGGCGCAGGAACAGGAAGGCTGGGTGACCAAGGCGGCGATCGAGACGATCTCCGACATGCTCGGCATGCCCCGTATCCGTGGGCTCGAAGTCGCGACCTTCTATACGCAGTACCAGCTCAATCCGGTCGGTACCCGCGCGCATATCCAGGTCTGCGGCACCACGCCCTGCATGCTGCGCGGCTCGGAAGCGCTGATGGATGTGTGCCGCTCGAAAATCCATCACGACCAATTCCACACCAACGACAAGGGCACGCTGTCGTGGGAGGAGGTCGAGTGCCTCGGCGCCTGCGTCAACGCACCGATGGTGATGATATTCAAGGACACCTATGAGGATTTGACGCCGGAGCGGCTTGCCGAGATCATCGACCTCTATGACGCCGGCAAAGGTGCTTCGGTGACGCCAGGACCGCAAAACGGCCGCATCACCTCGGAGCCGGCCAGCGGCCTGACGACCCTCAAGAGCGAAAAGGCGATCCTCAAGGCGACCCGCGACCGGGAAACCAGGGCGGCGACCAAGGCCGCCAAGGATGCAGAGCCGGCGGCTGCCGCCGCAGCACCAGTTCCGCCAGCGGCTTCGGCCGCGCCTGCACCGGCGCCGGTTGCGCCCTCGAATGCCAGCAAGCCGAAAACCGATGCGGTCGAGACCAGCCCGGCGCTGAAATCGCCGTCGGCGACGAAAGTCGCGCCTGCGGCGGAAAGGGCGGCGAGCGTCGCAGCGCCTCTGCATTCGGCCGCCAATGCCAACAAGGCCGAACCGCAGGTCGAGGACGTCTCGAAACAGCGCAAGGGCCCAAAGAACAAGGCCGAGCCGGCGTCTGCTTTCAAGGCGCCGGAGGCCAAGGTCAAACCGGCGAAGGCTGCCGCCAAGGCGGCCAAGCCGTCGCCCGGAAACAGGAGCCGGCCGACCGGCAAGAAGCCGGTCTGAGGAACGAGCAATGCTTCAGGACAGAGACCGCATCTTCAACAACATCTACGGCCGCTTCGACAAGTCGCTGGCCGGCGCCATGGCGCGCGGCGCCTGGGACAACACGCCCGGCATCGTTGCCAAGGGGCGCGAGTGGATCGTCAACGAGATGAAGGCATCGGGCCTGCGCGGCCGCGGCGGTGCCGGTTTCCCGACCGGGCTGAAATGGTCGTTCATGCCCAAACAAAGCGACGGCCGGCCGAGCTATCTCGTCGTCAATGCCGACGAGTCCGAGCCCGGTACCTGCAAGGACCGCGACATACTGCGCCACGACCCGCACACGCTGGTCGAAGGCTGCCTGCTTGCCGGCTTCGCCATGGGCGCGGTCGCCGCCTACATCTATGTGCGCGGCGAGTTCATCCGCGAGCGCGAGGCGCTGCAACGCGCCATAGACGAGGCCTATGCGGCCAAGCTGATCGGCAAGAACAACACCTCCGGCTACGATTTCGACATCTACATGCATCATGGCGCCGGCGCCTATATCTGCGGCGAGGAAACGGCGCTGCTCGAAAGCCTCGAGGGCAAGAAGGGCCAGCCGCGGCTGAAGCCGCCATTTCCGGCCAATGTCGGCCTCTATGGCTGCCCGACGACGGTCAACAATGTCGAGTCCATCGCTGTCGCGCCGACCATCCTGCGCCGCGGTGCCGCCTGGTTCTCGTCCTTCGGTCGGCCCAACAATGTCGGCACCAAGCTGTTCTGCATCTCCGGCCACGTCAACAATCCGTGCACCGTCGAAGAGGCGATGTCGATCCCGTTCCGCGAACTGATCGAGGCGCATTGCGGCGGCATCCGCGGCGGCTGGGACAATCTGCTGGCGGTCATTCCGGGCGGCGCCTCGGTGCCGCTGGTGCCGGCCGAGCAAATCATCGACGCGCCGATGGATTTCGACGCGCTGCGCGATCTGAAATCGGGCCTCGGCACGGCGGCTGTCATCGTCATGGACAAATCGACCGATATCGTGAAAGCGATCGCGCGGCTTTCCTACTTCTACAAGCACGAAAGCTGCGGTCAGTGCACGCCCTGCCGTGAAGGCACCGGCTGGATGTGGCGGGTGATGGAGCGGCTGGTGCGCGGCGAAGCGCAGAAGCGCGAGATCGACATGCTGCTCGACGTGACGAAGCAGGTCGAGGGCCACACGATCTGTGCGCTGGGCGATGCGGCAGCATGGCCGATCCAGGGCCTGATGCGGCATTTCCGCGGCGAGGTGGAGCGGCGCATCGACGAGTTTTCGCGCAACGCGCACCGCGCCGAACCGGTGCTGGCGGCGGCGGAATAGAAGAATTCAAAAATGCGGGCGAATGCCCGAAACGAGGAAACGAGCGCGGGGCAGACGGAAACGACCAGGAGACCACCTATGTCGCTGTTTTCGACACCCGACGATTTTACGCCCGATATGGACCCGTTCTTGAAGATGAACCAGGATCTGACCAGGATGATGCCGAAGGAGATGGCCAATGCCGTCAATCTCCTGGCGCATCCTGTCGCGGGCGCGGCGGCGATGACGGCACTCGGCATCGGTCTTGCCAACCACGCCTTTGGCATCTGGATGGGCGTGCTTTCGGGCGCGGCCGAAACCTCGCAGCGGCTTTGGCAGCCGGTCGCCGAGGATTTCGAGGCGCGAACGGAACGCGTTTCCGCGACCGGCAAAAGCTCATCGATAAAGGCGCGCGCGGCGACCAAAACCCTGATTGCCGAGGCGCAGTCCTTCGCCAACGATGTGACCGACATTGCGACGAGCACCGCGGCGCGGAGCTTGGCGAATGCGAGCACCGTTGCAGCGGATGCGTCGGCCGGGCTGATGCCGGAAGATTTCAAGCAGCCCAGGCCGATGGATCGGCCAGCCAAGCCCGCCGACCTCAAGGCGATATCGGGCATCGGGCCGAAACTGGAAAAGGTGCTGAACGGCCTTGGCATCTGGACATACGCCCAGATCGTCGCGTGGACGCCGCAAGAGATCGCCTGGGTCGAAGATTACCTGTCGTTGAAGGGCCGCATCGGCCGTGACGGCTGGATCGGTCAGGCGGCCGCGTTGGCCGGGGCCAAAAAGTGAATTCAATATCGTGCGCGGTCTCGGCTGCGCCCGGAAGGAAAGATTGCGGAACGTCCGCAGGGGTTTGAGGCGAAATGGCAAAGCTCAAGGTCGACGGGAAAGAGATCACTGTACCCGACCATTACACGCTGCTGCAGGCGGCCGAGGACGCCGGCGCAGAAGTGCCGCGCTTCTGCTTCCACGAGCGGCTGTCGATCGCCGGCAATTGCCGCATGTGCCTGATTGAGGTGAAAGGCGGCCCGCCCAAGCCGCAGGCGTCCTGCGCCATGGGCGTGCGCGACCTGCGCCCCGGCCCGAACGGCGAGCCGCCGGAAATCTTCACCAACACGCCGATGGTCAAGAAGGCGCGCGAAGGCGTGATGGAATTCCTGCTGATCAACCATCCGCTGGACTGCCCGATCTGCGACCAGGGCGGCGAGTGCGACCTGCAGGACCAGGCGATGGCGTTCGGAGTCGATTCCTCGCGCTACCATGAGAACAAGCGGGCGGTCGAAGACAAGTATATTGGGCCGCTGGTCAAGACGATCATGAACCGCTGCATCCATTGCACGCGCTGCGTCCGCTTCACCACCGAGATTGCCGGCATATCCGAGCTCGGCCTGATCGGCCGCGGCGAGGATGCCGAGATCACCACCTATCTCGAAAGCGCGATGACTTCGGAACTGCAGGGCAATGTCATCGACCTTTGCCCGGTTGGTGCGCTGACCTCCAAACCGTACGCCTTCCAGGCACGGCCGTGGGAACTGACCAAGACCGAATCCATCGACGTGATGGACGCCGTCGGCTCCGCGATCCGTGTCGATAGCCGGGGCCGCGAAGTGATGCGCATCCTGCCGCGTACCAACGAGGCGGTGAACGAGGAATGGATTTCCGACAAGACCCGCTTCGTCTGGGACGGCTTGCGCACGCAGCGCCTCGACCGCCCCTATGTGCGCAAGGATGGCAGACTGGCCCCGGCAAGCTGGGCCGAGGCTTTTGCCGCGATCAAGGAAGCGGTGTCGAATGCGGCACCCGAAAAGATCGGTGCCATTGCCGGCGATCTTGCCGCCGTCGAGGAGATCTACGCGCTGAAGCTTCTGATGGCTTCGCTCGGCTCGAAGAACACCGACTGCCGCCAGGACGGCGCCGCACTCGATCCGTCGCTCGGCCGGGCGAGCTATGTGTTCAACCCGACCATCGAAGGCATCGAACAGGCCGATGCGGTGCTGATCATCGGCGCCAATCCGCGCTTCGAGGCATCCTTGCTCAACGCCCGCATCCGCAAGCGCTGGCGGGCCGGCAATCTGCCGGTCGGCGTCATCGGCGACGTCGGCGATACGCGCTATGATTATGAGCAGCTCGGCGCCGGGCCGGAATCGCTGAAGGATCTGGCCGACGGCAACGGCAAGTTCTTCCAGCTACTGAAGAAGGCGACGCATCCGCTGATCATCGTCGGCCAGGGTGCGCTGGCGCGTCCGGACGGCGCGGCCGTGCTTGGCCAGGCGGCGAAGCTCGCCGTCGCCGTCAATGCCGCAAGGGCCGACTGGAACGGTTTTGCCGTACTGCACACCGCGGCGGCGCGGGTCGGCGGCCTCGATGTCGGCTTTGTGCCGGGCGAGGGCGGCAGGAATGTCGCCGGCATGCTCGGCGAGACCGATGTGCTGTTCCTGCTCGGTGCCGACGAAATCGACATGGCCAAGACCGGCGGCGCTTTCGTCGTCTATATCGGCACGCATGGCGACAAGGGCGCGCATCGCGCCAACGTCATCCTGCCGGGTGCCGCCTATACCGAGAAGTCGGGCACCTTCGTCAACACCGAGGGCCGCGTGCAGCAGACCAACCGGGCCGGCTTTGCGCCCGGCGAAGCGCGCGAGGACTGGGCGATCCTTCGGGCACTGTCGGATGTGCTGGGCAAGAAGCTACCTTTCGATTCGCTGCCGCAGCTACGCGCAAAGCTCTATGCGGAATACCCGCATCTTGCCCGCATCGATCATGTCGCGGCCGGCGACCCGGCCGACATCGCCAGGGTTGCCAAGCTCGGCGGGCGGTTGAACAAGGGCACCTTCACCTCGCCGGTCAAGGATTTCTACCTGACCAACCCGATCGCGCGGGCTTCCGCGGTGATGGCCGAATGCTCGGCTTTGGCGAAGAACGGCTTCAGGCAGGCGGCGGAGTAGACATGGACACCTTCTTCTCCTTCTACGTGCTGCCGGCGCTGCTGATCCTTTTGAAGTCGGTCGTGCTGATCGTCGTTCTGTTGATCTTCGTCGCCTATGTGCTTTACGCCGACCGCAAGATCTGGGCGGCGGTGCAATTGCGCCGCGGACCGAATGTCGTTGGCCCATGGGGCACGCTGCAGGCCTTCGCCGATCTGCTGAAATTCGTCTTCAAGGAACCGGTGATCCCGTCCGGCGCCAACAAGGGCGTTTTCCTGCTGGCGCCCTTGGTGTCGGCGGTGCTGGCGATCTCCGCCTGGGCGGTCATCCCGGTCAATGAAGGCTGGGCGATCGCCAACGTCAATGTCGGCATCCTCTATGTCTTCGCCATCTCCTCGCTCGAGGTCTATGGCGTCATCATGGGCGGCTGGGCGTCCAATTCGAAATACCCGTTCCTTGGCGCGCTGCGCTCGGCGGCGCAGATGGTGTCCTACGAAGTCTCCATCGGTTTCGTCATCGTCACCGTGCTGCTTTGCGTCGGCTCGCTCAACCTGTCCGACATCGTCTTGTCGCAACAGGACGGGCTGGGCACGCGGCTCGGCCTGCCCAACACCTTCCTCGACTGGCATTGGCTGTCGCTGTTCCCGATGTTCATCGTCTTCTTCATCTCGGCGTTGGCCGAGACCAACCGGCCGCCCTTCGACCTTGTGGAAGCCGAATCGGAACTCGTCGCCGGCCATATGGTCGAATATTCCTCGACGCCGTTCCTGTTGTTCTTCCTCGGCGAATATGTCGCCGTCGTCCTGATGTGCGCTCTGGCCACCATCCTGTTCCTCGGCGGCTGGCTGCCGCCCTTCAACTTCGCGCCGTTCACCTGGGTGCCGGGGCTCATCTGGTTCGTGCTCAAGGTCTGCCTGGTGTTCTTCATGTTCTCCATGGTGAAGGCGTTCGTGCCGCGCTACCGCTACGACCAGTTGATGCGGCTCGGCTGGAAGGTCTTCCTGCCGATCTCGCTGTTCATGGTGATCGCCACCGCCGCCTTCCTCAAACTCACCGGGTTTGCCTGATGTCAGCATTATCCCAGGCCGCCAAGTCACTGCTTTTGCAGGATTTCGTCGGCGCTTTCTTCCTGTCGATGCGCCAGTTCTTCGCGCCGAAGGAGACGATCAACTATCCGCATGAAAAGGGGCCGGTCAGCCCGCGCTTCCGTGGCGAACATGCGCTGCGCCGTTATCCGAACGGCGAGGAACGCTGCATCGCCTGCAAATTGTGCGAGGCGATCTGCCCGGCACAGGCCATCACCATCGAAGCCGGCCCACGCCGCAACGACGGCACGCGGCGCACCGTGCGCTACGACATCGATATGGTGAAATGCATTTATTGCGGCTTCTGCCAGGAAGCCTGCCCGGTCGACGCCATTGTCGAGGGGCCGAATTTCGAATTCGCGACGGAAACGCGCGAGGAGCTTTATTACGACAAGGACAGGCTCCTGGCCAATGGCGACCGCTGGGAGCGTGAGCTGGCGCGCAACATCTCGCTGGATGCGCCTTACCGCTGATATTTGACGCATGGACGGGGCGAGGGGCCTCGTTTAAGGAACACGCAACTTGCCGACCGGAGGCGGTGGCAAAAAACAGGACGAACGTCCTGTTCTGACAGGAAACCCGGGGGAACCCATGCTGAGTGGACTAGAGGCGGCCTTTTTCTACCTCTTCGCCTTTGTCGCGGTGGCATCGGCGTTCATGGTCATATCGGCGCGCAATCCCGTGCATTCGGTGCTGTTCCTGATCCTGACCTTCTTCAACGCCGCCGGCCTGTTCATGCTGACCGGCGCCGAGTTCCTGGCGATGATCCTGCTCGTCGTCTATGTCGGCGCGGTGCTGGTGCTGTTCCTGTTTGTCGTCATGATGCTCGACGTCGACTTCGCCGAAATGAAGGAAGGCGCCCTGCAATATGCACCGATCGGCGCGCTGGTCGGGCTGATCCTGGCGGCGGAGCTGATCGTCGTGCTCGGCGGCTATACATTCGCGCCGAAACTGGCGGCGACGGTCGCGAAACCCATTCCGGACCTGGCCGCGCGCTCGAACACGGCAGCGCTCGGCGACATCCTCTATACGGATTACCTCTATTACTTCCAGGTGGCGGGGCTGGTGCTGCTGGTCGCCATGATCGGCGCCATCGTGCTGACGCTGCGCCATAAGCCGGGCGTCAAGCGGCAGTCGATCGCCGCCCAGGTCGGCCGCACGGCAGCAACCGGAGTGGAAATCCGCAAGGTCAAGACGGGCGAAGGAGTCTGAGATGGTCGTCGGCATCGCGCACTACCTGACCGTATCGGCGATCCTGTTCACGCTCGGCGTGTTCGGCATCTTCCTGAACCGCAGGAACGTCATCGTCATCCTGATGTCGATCGAGCTGATCCTGCTTGCGGTCAACATCAATTTCGTCGCCTTTTCGGCGGCGCTCGGCGATTTGGTCGGCCAGGTGTTCGCACTGTTCGTGCTGACGGTCGCGGCGGCCGAAGCGGCGATCGGCCTTGCCATTCTCGTCGTCTTCTTCCGCAACCGCGGCTCGATCGCGGTCGAAGACGTGAACATGATGAAGGGTTGACGGAACCACCATGTATCAGGCCATCGTCTTCCTTCCGCTGCTCGGCTTTCTGAGCGTCGGCCTGTTCGGCACCTCGCTCGGGGCCAAGGCTTCCGAATACATCACCTCGGGCTTCCTGGTGATCGCGGCCGTGCTGTCGTGGGTCGCCTTCTTCTCGGTTGGCTTCGGCGGCGGAGAGGTGTTCACCGTGCCGGTGATGCGCTGGATCCAGTCGGGCGGGCTGGAGGCGTCCTGGGCGCTCAGGATCGACACGCTGACGGTGGTGATGCTGGTAGTTGTCAACACGGTGTCGTCGCTGGTCCATATCTACTCGATCGGCTACATGCATCACGATCCGGACCGGCCGCGCTTCTTCGCCTATCTGTCGCTGTTTACCTTCGCCATGCTGATGCTGGTGACGGCCGACAACCTCGTGCAGATGTTCTTCGGCTGGGAAGGCGTCGGCCTTGCCTCCTATCTGCTGATCGGCTTCTGGTACAAGAAGCCGTCGGCCAATGCGGCTGCGATCAAGGCCTTCGTCGTCAACCGCGTCGGCGATTTCGGCTTTGCGCTCGGCATATTCGGCGTGTTCGTGCTGTTCGGCTCGGTCAATCTCGGCACCATCTTCGCCAATGCGGCGACGTTCATTCCGGCGGAAGGCGCGCCGCAAGGTGCGGCCGTGCTGACCTTCCTCGGCTATGCACTCGACAAACAGGCTGCGATGACGGTCGTCTGCCTGCTCCTGTTCATGGGCGCCATGGGCAAGTCGGCGCAGGTGCCGCTTCACACCTGGCTGCCGGATGCCATGGAGGGCCCGACGCCGGTCTCGGCACTGATCCATGCCGCGACCATGGTGACGGCAGGCGTGTTCATGCTGGCGCGGTTGTCGCCGCTGTTCGAGCTGTCGCATTCGGCATTGACCGTGGTCACTTTCATCGGCGCCTTCACCGCCTTCTTCGCGGCGACAGTCGGTCTCGTCCAGAACGACATCAAGCGCGTCATCGCCTATTCGACCTGTTCGCAGCTCGGCTACATGTTCGTGGCGCTCGGCGTCGGCGCCTATGGCGCAGCGATTTTCCATCTGTTCACCCACGCCTTCTTCAAGGCGCTGCTGTTCCTCGGCTCGGGCTCGGTCATCCACGCCGTCTCCGACGAGCAGGACATGCGCAAGATGGGCGGCCTAAGGACGCTCATCCCGAAGACCTACTGGATGATGGTGATCGGCACGCTGGCGCTGACCGGTGTCGGCATCCCGGTGACGATCATCGGCACCGCCGGCTTCTTCTCCAAGGACGCCATTATCGAAGCTGCGTTTGCCGGCCACAATGCGGTCGCCGCGTTTGCCTTCATATTGCTGGTCATTGCCGCGTGCTTCACCTCCTTCTATTCCTGGCGGCTGATCTTCATGACCTTCCATGGCGAGCCGCGGGCCAGCCACGAGGTCATGCACCATGTCCACGAATCGCCGCCGGTCATGCTGGTGCCGCTGTTCATCCTGGCGGCGGGCGCGCTGTTTGCCGGCGTGATCTTCTACGGCGCCTTCATCGGCGAGGGCTATGCCGAATTCTGGAAAGCGTCGCTGTTCACGCTGCCGGACAACCACATCCTGCACGAAATCCACGAAGTGCCGTTGTGGGTCGAGCTGTCACCGTTCATCGCCATGCTGATCGGCTTTGCGATTGCCTGGCAGTTCTATATTCGCGCGCCGGAAATGCCTCGGAGCGTCGCCGCCAACCATCGCCTGCTCTACGCCTTCCTGCTCAACAAATGGTATTTCGACGAGCTCTACGACTTCATGTTCGTGCGGCCGGCAAAGCGCCTCGGCAGCTTCCTGTGGAAGACCGGCGACGGCACCGTCATCGACGGGCTCGGGCCGGACGGCATTTCGGCGCGCGTCGTCGACGTCACCAACCGGGTCGTCAAGCTGCAGACCGGCTATCTTTACCACTATGCCTTCGCCATGCTGATCGGCGTTGCCGCACTCGTCACCTGGATGATGCTCTGATGACCGCCTGGCCGATCCTATCGCTGGTCACCTTCCTGCCGCTGGTTGGTGTGCTGCTCATCCTTTTCGTGCGTGACGACAGCGAGAACGCGCGCCGCAACATCCGCGCCATAGCACTGTTCACGACCGCGTTCACGTTTGTGATTTCGCTGTTCATCTGGACCGGCTTCGACAATTCGCAGCCCGGCTTCCAGTTCGTCGAGAAGTTTGCCTGGCTGGATTCCGGCATCTCCTATCATATGGGCGTAGACGGCATCTCCATGCTGTTCGTCATCCTGACCACCTTCCTGATGCCGCTCTGCATCCTCGCCTCGTGGGAATCGATCGAGAAGCGCGTCAAGGCCTATATGATTGCCTTCCTGCTGCTCGAGACGCTGATGATCGGCGTGTTCTGCGCGCTCGACATCGTCTTGTTCTATGTCTTCTTCGAAGCCGGCCTGATCCCGATGTTCATCATCATCGGTGTGTGGGGCGGCAAGCGGCGCGTCTATGCCTCGTTCAAGTTCTTCCTCTACACGCTGGCCGGCTCGGTGCTGATGCTGCTCGCCATCATGGCGATGTTCTTCCAGTCCGGCACCACCGACATCCCGACGCTTCTGACCCACAACTTCCCGGCCAATATGCAGACTTGGCTATGGCTTGCCTTCTTCGCGTCCTTCGCGGTGAAGATGCCGATGTGGCCGGTGCACACCTGGCTGCCGGACGCGCATGTCGAAGCACCGACGGCCGGCTCGGTAATCCTGGCCGCCATCCTGCTCAAGATGGGTGGGTACGGCTTCCTGCGCTTTTCGCTGCCGATGTTTCCGATCGCATCCGAAATGTTCGCGCCGCTGATCTTCACGATCTCCGTCGTCGCCATCATCTACACCTCGCTGGTGGCGCTGATGCAGGAGGACATGAAGAAGCTGATCGCCTATTCGTCGGTCGCTCACATGGGCTTCGTCACCATGGGAATCTTCGCGATGAACCAGGAAGGCGTCCAGGGTTCGATCTTCCAGATGCTGTCGCACGGCCTGGTCTCCGGCGCGCTGTTCCTCTGCGTCGGCGTCGTCTACGACCGCATGCACACGCGTGACATCGACGCCTATGGCGGGTTGGTCAACAACATGCCGAAATATGCAACCGTGTTCATGATCTTCACCATGGCCAATGTCGGCCTGCCCGGCACCAGCGGCTTCGTCGGCGAGTTCCTGACCATGCTCGGCGTGTTCCGGGTCAACACCTGGGTGGCGTTCTTCGCCGCCACCGGCGTCGTCCTTTCGGCGGCCTATGCGCTCTGGCTCTACCGCAAGGTGATCTTCGGCGCGCTGACCAAGGAAAGCCTGAAAGGCCTGCTCGACCTGTCGACGCGCGAGAAGGTGATCATCTATCCGCTGGTCGCGCTGGTCATCTTCTTCGGCGTCTATCCGGCGCCGATCTTCGACGCGACCGCCGAATCGGTCAAGGCGCTCGTTACCAATGTCACCGCATCCATCGGCGCCGCGCAGACCGCGGCGGCGAACTGACTGGGGGTTTTGCGAACCATGACGCCGGACCTTCTCTCAAGCCTGTCGCTCTCGACGCCAGAGCTGATCCTCGCCATCGGCGCCTTGGCGCTGTTGATGCTCGGCGCCTATTCGCGCGCCAACACCACTGTCACGGTGAGCGGCCTTGCCGTCGCCGTGCTGGTGATCGCCGGCGCCTGGCTGGTCTTTTCGCCGGGACAGGGCAACGCCTATGGCGAAGCCTTCATCCAGGATCCGTTCGCCCGCTTCATGAAGGTGCTGGCGCTGGTCGGCTCGGCGGTGACGCTGGTCATGTCGGTCCGCTTTGCCCAGGCGGAGCGTTTCGACAAGTTCGAATATCCGGTGCTGATCCTGCTCTGCACGCTCGGCATGATGCTGATGATCTCGGCCAACGGCATGATCGGGCTCTATCTCGGCCTCGAGCTGCAATCGCTGGCGATCTACGTGCTGGCGGCGATCAACCGGGACAATCTGCGCTCGACCGAGGCCGGGCTGAAGTATTTCGTCCTTGGCGCGCTGTCGTCGGGCATGCTGCTTTACGGTATCTCGCTGGTCTACGGCTACACCGGCAACACCGGCTTCCAGGAGATCGCCGCGGCGCTGAGCGGCGGTGAGCGCCAGCTTGGGCTCGTCTTCGGCCTGGTTTTCGTGCTGGCCGGCCTTGCCTTCAAGATCTCGGCGGTGCCGTTCCATATGTGGACGCCCGACGTCTATGAAGGCGCGCCGACGCCGGTGACGGCTTTTCTGGCGGCGGCACCGAAGATGGCGGCGATGGCGCTGATGGTGCGCGTCACCATGGGCGCCTTCAAGCCGATCGCCGCCGACTGGCAGCAGATCATCGTCTTCATCTCGATCGCCTCGATGGCGCTTGGTGCCTTTGCGGCCATCGGCCAGACCAACATCAAACGGCTGATGGCCTATTCCTCCATCGGTCATATGGGTTATGCGCTGGTCGGCCTTGCCGCGAACAGCCAGGACGGCGTGCGCGGCGTCGCCATCTACATGCTGATCTATCTGGTGATGACGCTCGGCACCTTCGCCTTCATCCTCGCCATGCGGCGCAAGGAGGGCAATGTCGAGCAGATCAGCGATCTCGCCGGCCTGTCGGCGACCAATCCGATCATGGCGACGATCCTCACCATCCTGATGTTCTCGCTGGCCGGCATCCCGCCGCTCGCCGGCTTCTGGGGGAAATGGTACGTGTTCCTCGCCGCCATCAATGCCAACCTCTACGCGCTGGCGATCATCGGCGTGCTCGCCTCTGTGGTGGGCGCCTACTATTATCTGCGTATCATCAAGATCATGTGGTTCGACGAACCGGTCGGCGGCTTCGTGCCGATGGCGTCCGAACTGCGCGTCGTGCTCGGTGTCTGTGGCGCCTTCGTGCTGTTCTACGTGCTGATCGGCGGCCCGATCGGAACCTACGCCGCTGCCGCAGCCAAGACCTTCTTCTGACGGAATGACGTTCAGGCTGGCTCCAACCGCGGCTTCGGACGGGTTCCGGCTCGAGGCGCACGACACGGTCGGCTCCACCAATGCGCTGGCGCTGGAGCACGCACGGGCCGGCGATCCGGGCAAACTCTGGGTCGTCTCCAAAAAGCAGGAAGCTGGGCGTGGCCGCCGTGGCCGCGCCTGGGCGACGCCCGAAGGCAATCTGGCGGCGACGCTGCTGGTGATCACCAACACCGAGCTTCGGCTTGCCGCGACGCTCGGCTTCGTTGCCGGACTGGCGCTGGCCGACGCGCTCGACGCCGTCGTGCCGAAGGGCAGGATCGCGATCGGCCTCGATGGGGCCAGCCAAGGCAAGAACCGTTTCGAACTGAAATGGCCGAACGATGTGCTTGCCTCGGGCGCCAAGCTCGCCGGCATCCTGCTGGAATCGGCGATGCTGGATGGTGGCCGTTCCGCGGTGGCTGTCGGTATCGGCGTCAACGTGGTGGCTTATCCCAAGGATTTGCCTTATCCAGCGACGTCGCTCAGCGCGCTGGGGTCTGCTTGCGATGCCGAGACGCTGTTTCTGGCGCTGTCGGATGCCTGGAGCGAGAATGCGCGGCTGTGGAACGAAGGGCGTGGGCTTGCCGCCGTCAGGCGGCGCTGGCTGGCGCGTGCGGCGGGGCTTGGCGGGCAGGTTGCTGTCAGAATTGACGGTAATGTGGTGCGCGGCACCTTCGAGACCATTGACGAGGACTGCCGTTTCGTGATCCGCGACGATGAAGGTTCGGTTCTGACGATCGCTGCCGGCGACGTGCATTTCGGCGCGGTTGCCTCGGCCGGCGTTTGACCGGCCAATACGTTTGACTGGCCAGGTATTTGACCAGCTTGAATTTGACCGGCCGACAATTTTGACCGGCCCACAATTTTGACCGGCAAGGAAGGAAAGACCATGGCGACAGCGGAAAACGCCGAACTTGTCTTCGTGCCGCTCGGCGGTGTCGGCGAGATCGGCATGAACTTCGCCCTCTACGGCTATGGGCCGGCCAATGCGCGCGAATGGATCGTGGTCGACGTCGGCGTCACTTTTCCCGATGCAACCCTGCCCGGCGTCGACCTGGTTCTGCCCGACACGCGTTTCATCGAGGAGAATGTCGCCAATCTGCGCGGCATCGTCATCACCCATGCGCATGAGGACCATTACGGCGCGCTCCACGACATCTGGCCGAAGCTCAAGGCGCCGGTGTGGATGACGCCGTTCAGCGCCGGCCTGCTGGAAGCCAAGCGGCAGGGCGAGCAAGGGGCGCCGAAGATCCCGGTGACGATCTACCGGGCCGGCGAGAAATTCACCGTCGGCCCGTTCGAGATCGAGGCCATCCCTGTTGCGCACTCCATTCCCGAACCGATGTCGCTGGCGATCACGACGCCGGCCGGCGTCGTCATCCATACCGGCGACTGGAAGATCGATCCGGCGCCGACGGTCGGGCCGATGACCGACGAGGCGCGCTTCCGAGCCTATGGCGACAAGGGTGTGCTGGCGCTGGTCTGCGATTCCACCAATGCGATGCGGGAAGGGGAATCGCCGTCCGAAGTGGCGGTGGGCGAGGGCCTCAAGAGCGTCATCCAGAACGCCAAGGGCCGGGTCGCCGTCACCAGCTTCTCCTCCAATGTCGGGCGTATCGTCTCCATCGCCAAGGCGGCGCGGGATGCCGGCCGCCAGTGCCTGGTGATTGGCCGCTCGATGAAGCGCGTCATCGATGTGGCTGATGAACTCGGCTATATGGACGGGTTGCCGGAATTCATCGCCGAGGAGGATTACGGCTTCATCCCGCGCGAAAACCTCGTCATCATCTGCACCGGCAGCCAGGGCGAGCCGCTTGCCGCACTTGCCAAGCTGTCGCGCGACGAGATGAAGTCGGTGGCGCTGACGGCCGGCGACACGGTGGTGTTTTCCTCGCGCACCATTCCCGGCAACGAGAAGGCGATCCTCGAAATCAAGAACCGCCTGATCGATCTCGGCATCAAGATCATCGAGGACGGCGATGCGCTGGTGCATGTCTCCGGCCATCCACGCCGCAGCGAATTGCGCAAGATGTATGAATGGGTGCGGCCGCAGATCGGCGTTCCCGTGCATGGCGAAGCGGCGCATCTGGTGGCGCAGGGCTCGCTGATGTCGACGTCCGGCATCGGCCAGGTCGCGCAGGTGCGCGACGGCGACATGCTCAGGCTGTATCCGGGTGCCGCCGCCATCATCGACCAGGTGCCGTTCGGCCGCATCTACAAGGACGGAAGGCTGATCGGCACCGACCAGGCGATGGGCATTCGCGACCGCCGCAAGCTGTCCTTTGCCGGCCATGTCGCCGTCAATGTCGTGCTCGACGACAAATACGAGCTTGCCGGCGATCCCGATCTCGTCGCCATCGGCGTCGCCGAGGCCGACGGCAGCGGCGAGAGCCTGGAAGACCTGATGATCGATGCGGCAATCGGCGCCGTGGACTCCATCCCCCGCCAGCGCCGAAAAGACCTCGACCTGGTCCAGGAGGCAGTGCGGCGCGCGGTGCGCGGCGCGGCCAACGAAGCCTGGGGCAAGAAGCCGCTGGTGACGGTGTTCGTCACAAGGTAAGTGAATAGTGAATAGTGAATAGGATGTTGTGGGTTAGCGGTTTTGCAATGCGCAATATTCCATTCACCATTCACTACTCACTACTCACTACTCACTACTCACTACCCCAGACCTGGAGCACCCTATGCTCGGACGCCTCAACCATGTCGCGCTTGCGGTGCCGGATCTGGCCGCGGCTGCGGCGGTCTATCGCGATACGCTTGGCGCTCGCGTGACCGCGCCGCAGGCGCTGCCGGAGCATGGCGTTACGGTGGTGTTCGTCGACGTCGGCAACACCAGGATCGAGTTGCTCGAGCCTCTCGGCGAAGCCTCGCCGATCGCCGCATTCCTCGCGAAGAATCCGTCCGGCGGCATGCACCATGTCTGCTATGAGGTGGACGACATTGTTGCGGCGCACGACCGTCTCAAGGCCAGCGGCGCGCGCGTGCTGGGCGACGGCAATCCGAAGATCGGCGCACATGGCAAGCCGGTATTGTTTCTGCACCCCAAGGATTTCTTCGGCACGCTGGTCGAACTGGAGCAAGCATGAGTTGGGTTTCGTTTGTCGCCCTGTTCTTCGCCACATGGTGGGTGGTGTTGTTCGCCGTCCTGCCGTTCAGCATGCGGACGCAGGACGAGGATCGGGACGTGACGCTTGGCACGGTTCCGAGCGCACCGCGCGGACCGCACATGCTGCGCGCGGCGCTGCGCACGACGATCGTCACGCTGGTCCTCATGGGTATCTTCTACGGCATCACGAGAGGGCTTGGCCTCGGTATCGACGACATCCCGCACATCGTGCCGGATTTCAACCAGAGCCCAGCGCATTAGCCGGCTACCTACCGTGTCCGACTATCCCAGCCTAAAGCGCGTCGCGTTCGACCGGCCTCATCGGACGCGCTTTAAGTTCTTGTTTGATGCATGTCGTTATCGCAAAACCGCTGCACGCTTTTGCGCGACATGCATTAGCCGACGCTCTGAAATCAAGCTGAGCCAGCAAGGTCAATCCAAAGTAAAGGCCGGGGCGGGTTTGGGCTGACGCAACGTCATGTAGTTTGGTAATCTGTCGTGCTAACCAGATGATTGCACAAAAAAAATGCAAGGCGCGAGGCCTTGCAATTTAAACGCGTCCGATCTGTTTCCGGTGTCCGGCGGCAGCGAGTTACCGCGCCTAGATCGCATCCTCCCAAGACTTTGACCGCGTAGGAGGGCAGATTTTTCTCTACCCTCTCGGTTATGGGGGCACACTAGCCTAAGGCGGGTGAAAATGTCACGAAGAATTTTGCCCGGAAACAGGCAATCTCGTGCTGCAGTGCACAATAGTACGGCAGGCGTTGCTTGCGAAACGCCCAGCAAGCCGCGTGCGGCAATTGCGGCGCCTGTGCAGCGCTTGGGCCGGGTTTCCATTCCGCCATGAAATGGCTATGAAGCCGGGGCAAGCAAGCCTGCGCTGCGCCGATTCCGGCGCCGCCATCCTCTCTCACGGACCAGTCCATGCGTTTGTCGCGCTATTTCCTGCCCATTCTCAAAGAAAATCCGCGCGAGGCCGAGATCGTCTCGCATCGGCTGATGCTGCGCGCCGGCATGATCCGCCAGCAGGGGCAGGGCAGCTTTTCCTGGCTGCCGCTCGGCAAGCGGGTGCTGGACAAGGTCTGCCGGATCATTCGCGAGGAGCAGAATCGCGCCGGCGCACTCGAAATCCTGATGCCGACCATCCAATCGGCCGAGCTGTGGCGCGAAAGCGGCCGCTATGAAGACTACGGCAAGGAGATGCTGCGCATCAAGGACCGGCAAGACCGCGATATGCTCTACGGGCCGACCAACGAGGAGATGGTCACCGAGATATTCCGCTCCTATGTCAAGTCCTACAAGGACCTGCCGCTCAACCTCTATCATATCCAGTGGAAGTTTCGCGACGAGGTGCGCCCGCGCTTCGGCGTCATGCGTTCGCGCGAGTTCCTGATGAAGGACGCCTATTCCTTCGACCTCGATTATGAAGGCGCCAAGGCCGCTTATAACCGCATGTTCGTGTCCTATCTCAGGACGTTTACGCGCCTGGGGCTGCAGGCCATTCCGATGCGCGCCGACACCGGGCCGATCGGCGGCGACCTCAGCCATGAGTTCATCATCCTGGCCGACACCGGCGAGAGCCAGGTGTTTTGCCATCGCGACTATCTCTCGCTTGAGGTGCCGGGGGCGGATACCGATTTTTCGAACGACGCCGAGATCGGCGGCATCGTCAAGACGTGGACGACGCCCTATGCCGCCACCGACGAAATGCATGACGAGGCGGCATGGGAAAAGCTCTCCGAAGGCGACAGGGTCTCGGCGCGCGGCATCGAGGTTGGGCATATCTTCCATTTCGGCGACAAATATTCCAAGCCGATGGGCGCCAAGGTGACCGGGCCGGACGGCAAGGATCATTTCGTTTCTGGCGGTTCCTACGGCATCGGCCCGTCCAGGCTGGTCGCGGCGATCATCGAGGCCAGCCATGACGATAACGGCATCATCTGGCCGGAGGCGGTGGCACCGTTCGATGTCGGCCTGATCAACATGAAGGCTGGCGATGCCGAATGCGACCGCGTCTGCCGCGAGCTGAATGCCGCCTTTGCCGCCGCCGGCAAGGAGGTGCTCTACGACGACACCGACCAGCGGCCGGGCGGCAAGTTCGCCACCGCCGACCTGATCGGGCTCCCGTGGCAGGTGATCGTCGGGCCGCGTGGTGTCGCCGCCGGCGAGGTCGAAATCAAGAACCGCAGGACCGGCGAGCGCGAGACGCTGCCGATCGGCGACGTGAAAAAGCGTTTCGGTGCCGCCGTATGAGTGAAGCGGCAGCAGCCAAACCTTCGGCGGCAGGACCCTTTTCCGGCTTCGAGCGCATGGTGGCGTGGCGCTATCTGCGCTCGCGCCGCAAGGAGACGGTGATCTCGGTGATCGCCTCGATCTCCTTCCTCGGCATCATGCTGGGCGTTGCCACGCTGATCGTCGTCATGGCGGTCATGAACGGCTTTCGCGCCGAACTGCTGACGCGCATCCTTGGCGTCAACGGGCACCTGATCGTGCAGCCGCTCGACATGCCGCTGGAGGACTATGACCAGGTCGCCGGCCGCATCAACGGCGTGCCCGGCGTCAAATATGCCATTCCGCTGATCGACGGGCAGGTGCTGGCGCAAGGCAATGTCGGCGGCGGCACCGGCGCGCTGGTGCGCGGTATACGCGGCGAGGATCTCGGCAAGATCACGATCGTCGCCAACAACATCAAGGCGGGCTCGATCGTCGGCTTCGACACCGGCGAGGGAGTCGCCATCGGCAGCCGCATGGCCGAGAATCTCGGCCTTGTGCTCGGCGATACCATCACGCTGATCTCGCCCGAGGGCGACGTCACGCCGCTCGGCACGACGCCGCGCATGAAAGGCTATCCGATAACCGCGATCTTCGAGGTCGGCATGTCGGAATATGACAGCTCCATCGTCTACATGCCGTTTTCGGAAGCGCAGCTTTATTTCAACATGGACGGCAGGGCGCAGACGATCGAGATCTACGCCGACAATCCCGACAATATCGACGCGCTGAAGCCGAAGGTCGAAGAGGCGGCGCAACGGCCGATCACCCTCGTCGATTGGCGGGAGCGTAACAAGACGTTTTTCGACGCGCTGCAGGTCGAGCGCAACGTCATGTTCATGATCCTGACGCTGATCGTGCTGGTGGCGGCGCTCAACATCATTTCGGGCCTGATCATGCTGGTGAAGGACAAGGGCCACGACATCGCCATCCTGCGCACCATGGGCGCCACGCGCGGCGCGATCCTGCGCATCTTCCTGATGACCGGGGCTGCGATCGGCGTTGTCGGCACCATCGCCGGCGTGCTGCTCGGCATCGTGATCTGCCTCAACGTCGAGCGCATCCGCCAGTTCTTCTCCTGGCTGGCCAACGAGCGGCTGTTCAATCCCGAGCTTTATTTCCTGAGCCAGCTGCCGGCGCGCATGGATGCCAGCGAGACGATCTCGGTCGTTCTCATGGCTTTGGCGCTGTCGTTCCTGGCGACACTGTTTCCGGCGTGGCGCGCTGCCAGGCTCGATCCGGTCGAAGCGCTGAGGTACGAATGATGGCCGAGGCCATTATCGAGCTGAAGAGCGTCGAACGCCATTATGTACAGGGGCCGCGCAAGCTGACCATCCTGAACGGCGCCGATTTTTCGCTGAAGCGTGGCGAGATGGTGGCGCTTGTGGCGCCGTCGGGCACCGGCAAGTCGACGCTGCTCCACACGGCCGGGCTGCTGGAGCGACCGGACGCCGGCGACGTGATCCTGGCGGGGCGCGCCTGCGGCCGGCTTTCCGACGACGAGCGCACGGCGATCCGCCGCAACGATGTCGGCTTCGTCTACCAGTTCCATCATTTGTTGCCTGAGTTTTCTGCGCTGGAAAACATCATGATGCCGCAGCTGATAAAAGGGCTGCCGCGCAAGGAGGCGGCCGAGCGGGCGGCGCAATTGCTCGACTATATGCAGATCGGCAAGCGGGCACAGCATCGCCCCTCCGAGCTCTCCGGCGGCGAGCAGCAGCGGGTCGCCATTGCGCGTGCCGTCGCCAATGCGCCGCTGGTGCTTTTGGCCGACGAGCCGACCGGCAATCTCGACCCGGTGACCGCTTCCTATGTGTTCGAGGCGCTGGCAGCACTGGTCCGGCAATCGGGCCTGGCGGCGCTCATCGCCACCCACAATCACGAGCTCGCCTCGCGCATGGACCGCCGCGTGACGCTGTCCGACGGCAAGGTTGTGCCGCTTTAGGGTGCGCTGCAATTGAGGCGATGACGGCCCGCGAGCTGCCGTGCGCCGTCCCGCCGCTTTCGCGCGCCTGTCGGCCCCGAAACGCTCGGCATCTCCTTCTCAACCCTTTCTTAACCCTGTCGAAATGACCGAGCGCAATTCGGGTGACGCCCGGACTGCGATCGTTGACATTCGAACAAAATTAGAACAAAATACGAACATACTAACAACAGGAGAGAGTTATGACCGATCTTGTTCAGGATGTCGTCTCGCTGGTGTGCATGAGCACGTTCCTCATTTCCATGGCAATCTGGATCGGCGCGATGTGAGGATTGAGCTCAAGGGCGGGCTCGATGCTGATGAGCGAGGGCCGCCTTCGCATATTGGCGCAGGCATTGGGCGAGTGTTTCAGCCGGCCTTGCGGGACACTTCGACAGGCGACACCGCGGCGGGCCCGAACACGTCCTCGAAAGCGGATTTCAGCGCCAGGTCGAGGTCGGCCATGGTCACGGGAAGGCCGAGGTCGACAAGGCTGGTGACGCCGTGATGCTGGACGCCGCACGGCACGATGCCGCTGAAATGGCTAAGGTCCGGCTCGACATTGATGGCGATGCCGTGAAAGCTCACCCAGCGCCTCAGCCTGATGCCGATGGCGGCGATCTTGTCCTCGGCCGCCGAGCCGTCGGGCAAAGCGGGGCGGTCCGGCCGAACCACCCAGACGCCGACGCGGTCCTCGCGGCGTTCGCCGCGTACGTTGAAGGCGGCCAGCGAGCCGATGATCCATTGTTCGAGTGCGGCGACGAAGGCGCGGACATCCTCGCGCCGCCGCTTCAGGTCGAGCATGACGTAGGCGACTCGCTGGCCCGGCCCATGATAGGTGTATTCGCCGCCACGCCCGGCGGCAAAGACCGGGAAACGGTCCGGCTCGATCAGGTCCTCGATGCGGGCGCTGGTGCCGGCGGTGTAGAGCGGCGGGTGCTCGACCAGCCAGACCATCTCGCCGGCGGCGCCGCTGCGGATTGCCTCGGCGCGCGCCTCCATCACGGCGAGCGCATCGGGATAGGCGGTGAGCCCGGGCTCGATGCGCCATTCGACCGGCGCCGAGCCGGGCAAGGGCAGGAACGACGTGGCGATCTGGCTGCGTTCTGTCATGATATCTCGTCTCGCCACTCATATGGCGGCAATCGGTACAAACGTCCAGTTCCGGCACGTTCGGCCCTTGAAGAGTTATGCCGATGTCCGGCCGATTATTGCTGGCCGCGCACTTGTTTCACCGGAAACGATTTGCTACACGCCGCGGGCCGGTTGGTTCCGGCTCCTACCACGTGCGGTCGTGGCGGAATTGGTAGACGCGCAGCGTTGAGGTCGCTGTGGGGCAACCCGTGGAAGTTCGAGTCTTCTCGACCGCACCATCAAATTCGTGAACTTGGCCCTCTAAGCCATTGAAACTCCAGTCCGGCAGAGCACCCGTTGATGAGGGCGCTTGGCGTTCTTGCCGAAATGCGATACAATTTGGGATACAAACTGAGATACATCGCGAGTTTGGCCCATGCGAAAAGAGGCCGTCGCAGAGCCCGCCAGAGACCCGGATCGCTACCTCGTCCAGCGCGACGGAATTTTCTATTATCATCGGCGAATGCCCGCCAAGATGGTCGGCATCGACGATCGCGGCAGGTTCATTCGCAAGTCCCTGGGAACGGACGAACGCCGCCTCGCACGTGCCATGCGCGACAAGCTCGAAGACGCGGACAAGACCCTGTGGGCGGTGCTTCTTTGCGGCGGCGAGACAAGGTCAGCACTCGATCAGTATCGCGACGCCGTTCGCCGGGCTGAAGCCATGGGCGTTTCCTACCTTTCAAATGGACAGGTGGCAGGCTTTCAGAATGTCGATTCAATTTTAAAGCGTGTCGAGGCGCTGGAGCGCGTTCAAGCGGCCCCCGCGGTCGCCGACGCTCTCCTCGGCGGGGTGCAGGTGCCGCCGGTCAAAGTCTCCAAAGCTTTTGATCTCTACGCCGATGAGATCATGGCCCATGAAGTCGCGGGTAAGAGCCAGTCGCAGCGCCGAATGTGGAAGAAGGTAAAGCAGAGAGCCGTAAACAATTTCGTTGCCCTGGTTGGTGACAAGCCGATCGGCGACGTCACGCGTGAAGACGGACTGACCTTCTACCGGTTCTGGCTCAAGCGCATCGCGCCGCCGCCAGACATCGGAGCCGCGACACATTCGGCGTCTGCCGGCAATCGAGACCTCGGCAACATGCGGGATCTCTACAGGCGTTATTTCGCTCATTTGGGCGAGGAACAAAAAGGCACCCCATTCGATGACCTCCGCTTTTCGGAGCGTGGCAAGCGCCGTCGTAAACGGCCGTCATTCGAACCCAAATGGATAACCGATCAGATCATGAGGCCGGGCGCTTTAGCATCCCTGGATGCTCAAGCGCGTCGCTGCGTTCTGGCGCTGATCGAGACAGGCACACGCCCAAGCGAGATATGCAATCTTGATGAGACCGTGATCTTCCTTGACACGCCGGTTCCGTATGTTCGCATTACCCCACGAGAGGACGCCGATGATCCGCGCGAGATCAAGACCGAATGGTCAGTGCGAGATGTACCGCTGGTAGGCGTCGCGCTGGAAGTTTTTAAGAAAAATCCGCAGGGCTTTCCGCGCTACCGCAATCGTGAAGAGGCGCTTTCTGCAAACCTCAATAAATTCTTTAAAACACACAAACTTTTCCCGACACCGAAGCACAAGATTTATTCCCTCCGGCACAGTTTCGAGGATCGTATGAAGGAGGCAGGTATCGACAGCGAGCTTCGCAAAATCTTGATGGGCCATACGATAGAGCGTGTAGAGTATGGTACGGGCGGATCGTTGCAATGGCGACGAGACGAACTCAAAAAAATTGCTTTGCCTTTCGATCCCGAGATCGTTTGAGCCGTTCCTGGACGCGCAGCATTGCGCCCATCTCTGCAATCAATTTCTTCTTCTCCCGTTCAAGACGCTCGTAAATCGGGAGATACGCTCGTCCTTTGTTGCCAGCCTTGTGGATAGCTAGGGCGAGCGTATCCAGAGCGCGGTCAATTCTGTCTAAGGTCACGGGCTCAGGAACAGTGCTTACCTGTGGCAGAACACAGGTCATTGTCTGTCCCGTCTGTTTCCTGTTCGGCGATGACACAGACGAGATAATGGCAGCAGGCGCAGGTGAGAAAAGCGGTTTGCCTCTCGCATCGTGCAGCGGCGATACTTCGACGTAGAAATCGGAAAACACGCTTGCGGCAACTCTGCACTGTCAGATGCAGCTAGCCACATCCGGCCACATGAATTGCTGAGCGGACTCAGACGGGTCGATGCCCTTGAACCGGACACGAGACCGAATCGATCCACAGGCTGTCGGCGGGCCGGAATGCCTCATCCGATCCGACCAAACCGATCGGAGGACGCAGGCAATGCCGGATTTGGTGGGCTATAATTACCTGAGGAGAGGCAATCAGCTGATCCGGATCAGTGCGTGGGAGCGCGAGTATCTCGGGAGGTCGCTTATGATTACCTTATCATTAGCATTCCTCGATATTGCGGCACCTTTGGGGTGAGTTTGACAAGCTTCACACGGCGATCGCTTGGCAGGAAATCGGTTATGAGATTCGTGTCGGTTCAATGATGGGCGGGACCAACTGCGCCGAAAGCGAACAAATTCGAATACTTAATGTAAAGTCTTGGGTCATGCTGTCCGAATGCAGTACTGTGCGGGCGATCAGCCAACGATTGGCGAAATTTTGAACAGGCTACCATTACCGATGGCCTAGACACCGTTTTCGTCCTTCGTTGCCGCAAGAAAGGTATCGCCAACTGCCGGATCAATCCGATCAGCCTGTGGCAACGCGCAACGGCTCCAACGCTCAGCGTTTCGGGCGGGGCTGAAGAGGTCGATGACTGCCGCACCCGGAGCAGTTCGACGTATTCCTTATTTTGCTTGGCCCGCTGAAATGCAGCCGCATCTTTAGAAGGAACGAACCGTCTGGCAGGACGGCGCAAGCAATTGATGGCGACGCCGTCGAGTGGATGGAGAAAGTCACTGACAAACGATACCGCCGCTGAACGTTACCGGTCCGCAGCGTCTCGCACTTGGCTGCCAACTCACCCCAGCCAATACCTCGGCCCCGGCCCCTTGCGTCCTGCCATATCGGCAGGGTTCGCAAGGCTACACCGGTC